>NZ_AXAP01000001.1 GCF_000472865.1 Bradyrhizobium elkanii WSM2783
CCACCCCGCGCAGACTGTCGTGACCGCTCAGTTGCGCATAGATCAGCGCCACCAGGTGATCCCAGCTCTTGAAGGACTTGTCGTAGCCATCCCCGTCCAGACCATCCACAACTGTCTGAAACCGCCGTCGACTGATCGGTTCAAGGAGCTTCCCAAAAATGCTACCGCGAAATCGCATGCTCGGCCTTCTGTGTCTCGACAACCAGAAAAGACCGGTTTGCCTCGGTTTTGCCGAGCATGCACTGCGACATAGCGATTCATTCCCCGGACAGCCCTGCGGTGTTATGGAGAGGGGCTCGAAACGAACTCCTGATCTTATACCCGCATCAGCACGGAACGTTCGGGAATGCTCTCGGCCCAACCGGGGCTTAGCGGCGCCACGAAGACGTTCTCGGTGCGCGTGCGCGATACTTTCCAGACGCCGTCGACCTTGCGGAACCTGTTGTTGAGCCGGCTCGAGCGCAACAGCGATGAGCCGTCGCTGAAGATCCAGGGCTGGCAGTGCACCCACTGGCCGTCGGCCTGGTCGCCCTGCACGTGGATCTGTTCGGACGTCAGATAGTGCACGTTGAGCACCAGCGCAGGATCGCGCTTGGCGCCCCAAAAACCCTCGAAATGCTTGCGGATCGCGGCCTTGCCGACGCTGCGGCCGAACTGGTTGTCGTAGTAGCTGCCGACGCCTTCCCAGATCGCATCCTCGGTGTAGAGGTCCATGATGCGGTTGATGCGCTCGGCATCATCGTCGACGCCGGTCTCGGGGCAGGGCGTGTCGCACAGGAACATGTAGCGCGCCTGCAAGCGGCGAATGTCGGCTTCCGCGCGCAACGCATCGATCTCTTTTTCGAGCGCGTCGAGCCGTGCCGAAAGGTCTTCGAGGTTCATTGGAGACGATCTCCTTTGCTCAGGCGGGTCTGCAGATGATGGTAGGTGCGGTTGAAATAGATCAGCGCTTCGGGATCCGGCGCCATGGCAAGGTCAACCACTTCGCAGAAGAACACGCTGTGGGTGCCGATCTCCTCAGTGCGTACGATGCGGCAGTCGAGGTTGACAGACGCGTCGGTCAGCACGGGCGCGCCGGTCGTGAGCACGCGCCATGAGCCCGCGGCAAAGCGCGCGGCCACGCCGAGCCCATGAGTGCCGAAAGCACTGGAGAGGTCGCGATGCCGACCGCTCAGCACGTTGACGCACAGCACGCCGTTGCTGGCGAGGCTAGCATGCGCGCTTGCCGTGCGGTTGACGCAGACCAAGAGCGTCGGTGGCGCATCGGTGACGCTGCAGACGGCAGAGGCCGTCAGCCCGTGGCGACCGGCAGGTCCGTCGGTCGTGATCACGTTGACGGCCGCGCCGAGCCGGCTCATCGCGTCGCGGTAATCGCCTTTGCCGATGGTGGTTGTCATGGAGGGTCTCCGGCTAGAGATCGAGCACAAGCGTCGGCGTCTTCGCGCGCGAGCAGCATGGCAGGATCTGGTCGTTCGCCGCCTTCTCCTCGTCGGTAAGATAATGGTCGCGGTGATCGGGAATGCCCTCGATCACCGTGCATAGGCAGGTGCCGCAAATGCCCTGCTCGCAGGATACCTCGATCTTGACGCCGGCGTCCGCCAGCGCCTGCACGATGGTGACACCCGCCGGCACCGTCACGGTCCGTCCCGATTGTGCTAGTGCCACCTCGAAGCCGTCGCCCGCAATGTCCACTTCGGCTTCGAAATATTCACGATGGATCTGCGTCTCGGTATAACCCAGTCGGCGTGCCTCGCCGATCACCCATTCCATGAAGCCGACCGGGCCGCAGATATAGAGATGCGTGCCGGGCGCGGGCTTCGGCAGGTCCCGCGCCGGGTCGAAGCGCTGCGCCGGGTCATCGTCGTCGAAATGCAGATGGGTCGCGTCGCGCAGCGGTTCCTTCTCGAGCTCCTCAAGGAATGCCGCCTTGCTGCGTGAGCGCGCACAGTAGTGCAGGGTGAATGCCTTGCCGTTGCCGACGCAGTGATGGGCCATGGCGAGCAGGGGCGTGATGCCGATGCCGCCGCCGATCAGCAGGGTCTGACGCGCTTCCGGCGCCAGCGGGAAGTGATTGCGCGGCAGCCCGATCCGGAGCCTGTCCCCGGTGTGCACGGAACGATGCACTGCCGCGGAGCCGCCGCGGGAACCGTCGGCGAGCAGAATCCCGAGCTGATAGCGCGAGCGGTCCGACGGATTGCTGCACAGCGAATATTGCCTGATGAGACCATCGCCAAGATGGACATCGACATGCGCGCCCGGCTCGAAATCCGGAAGCGTCGTGCCCGCCTCCGCCACCAGATCGAGCACGATGATCCCATCCGCCGGCTCGCTGCGCCGCGCGACGAGAACTTCCACGGTTGCCTCGCTCACCATGGCGCGCCCTCGCTGCCTTTCACCTCTCCCGCTTGCGGAGGATGTCGGCACGCGGCGCCGGGCGGGGGCTCTCTCCGCTCAAAGAGTGTCAATCGCGGAGGCGCCCTTACCCCGACCCTCGCCCGCAAGCAGGAGAGGGAGTGCAGCTCGCTTGCGGATGCGACTTGATCCAATTTCATCGCAAATACAGTCCGCCGTTGACGTCCCATGTCGCGCCATTCGCAAAGGCCGCCGCGGGCGCCGCCAGTTGCAGCACGAGCTGTCCGATGAAAACGGGATCGCCGATCTCGCCGCCGGGGATCGTCGCCTTCAAGCCTGCGAGCCGTTCCGGCGTCAGTGTGCGATGGACCATCGGCGTATCCATCGGCCCCGGCGCGATCGCGTTCACCGTCACGCCGGAAGGGCCGAGATCGCGCGCGAACACTTTTGTCAGCGTGACGATGCCGCCCTTGGAGGCTGCATAATGCGCGCCGGTCGCGGTGCCGCCGTTCTGGCCGGCGAGCGAAGCCATGTTGATGATGCGGCCGTGGCCGCGGTCACGGAAATAAGCGCCGAACACCTGGCAGCCCAGGAATGTGCCGCGCAGGTTGACCGCGATCACCGCGTCGAACTCGTCCGGCGAGATCTCCATCACCGGCCGCGCCACGGTCACCGCTGCATTGTTGACCAGCGCATGCACGGTTCCCCAGCGCTCGACCGCGGCATCAAGTGTCGCCGCGAACTGCGCCTTCTCGCGCACGTCCAATCGCCGCGCGATCGCACTTGCGCCGGAAGCATCGAGCGCGGTGGCGACACGCTGCGCGGCCGTCTCGTCGATGTCGGCGACCATGACGCGATAGCCGCCGCCATGCAGCGCCTTCGCGATCGCCTCACCGAGGCCGTTGCCGGCGCCGGTGACGACCGCAATGCGGCTCTGTTCGGTAGCACCACTCATAGGATGTACCCGATGCCGGTGAGAGCTTCCGTCGAGTTGATCAGCCGCACCACCTTCTGCGCGATCTTCAGCTTCTCGTCATCGCGCACCAGGCGGAATTCGACATCGGCGGTGTAATTGCGCTCGCGGCCGCGGCGGAATTCGGTGAGGATCTGGGCGCAGCGCAGGTCGCAACCGTCAGCATCGGACTTCAGAAGCCGGAAGCGCGACTGGATGCGGATGGTGCGCGGGACCGGGGAGGCGGAGATCGAGAGGCCGCTGCGCAATCGCGATACGCGCTTCTCGCGCATCGTGTGGTCGTCATAGGCGTAGTTCAGCGAATTCTCGAAATCGGTCGCGCCGGGCTCGATCGGTACAACGTAGTGTGCATCCGCGGTCCACAGCGTCAGCCATTCATCATATTGCGCGCTGTCGAGCAGGTCGGCCTCATACCAGGTGAAGGCCATCGCCTCGTCGAGCGTGATCGGTTGGGTCGTCATCAATTTCTCCTGATCACACAGCCATCATCCGCGCCCATTGCGCGTAGGCGGCGCGCATGCCGGTCTCGGCCGAGACGTCGCTGCGGCGATGGCCCTCCGCCGTCGCGCTCTCAGTGGCGAGGCCGCGGTTGAGCATCACCCAGAGATCATGATCGCCTTGGGCACCGTGTTGCACGCGGTCCCAGACTTCGGCGTCGTCGGGGCTGCCGAAGCCCATCGGGCCCTGGAAGAATTCGTGCAGCCGCATGCGGGCGCGGTTGCCGGCTGCAGGACCGCCCTTCATGCCGATCGCGATGTGGCGGATCTCGGTTTCCTCGACCGAGATCGGCTGCAGCACGCGGAAGAACGCCATCGAGCAGGCGACGTTGGGGAACAGGTTCAGATTGAAGCCGGAGCCGCCGACCGCGCGCACGATCCGCCGCACCTCGATGTCACCGTGATCCTTGGCGAGCTCGGCTGCGAGGTCTTTGAATTTCTCCGGAATCGGCGCATCGAGGTTGTCCTCGAGGTCGATCAGTTCGGGGATCATCACCATCACGCTGTGGCCGTTGCCGAGATCTTCGACGAAGCCGCCCTTGTTCAGCATGTCGAGGCTGGCCTGCGTCTCCTTGTCGGTCGCGGTCAGGAACGACTTGTGCACCAACGGGAAGTGATACGCGTCGGTGGTGTTCTCGAGCTGGATCTTCCAGTTGCCGGGGAAACGGAACTTGTGCTCGCCGAGTGTGGTGACGGGATAGCCGGCACCCTGTTTCATGAACAGGTCGATCCACTTCTTCGCCGGCCCCAGGAAATCGACGAGCGGCCCGATGTCCTTGCGGAAGGTCGCGAAGATCATGCCGTGATACTCCTCGACCCGAAGCGAGCGCAGCGGGAACTGGCTCTTGTCGAGCGAGCCCTCGTAGCCCTTCTCGTAGGGCACGCCGCGCAAGCTGCCGTCGAGCGCGTAGCTCCAGCCATGATAGGGACAGACGAAACTGTTGGTCCTGCCCTTGCTCACCTCGCAGACGGTCGCGGCGCGATGGCGGCACCGATTGACGTGGACATGCACGGCGCCCTTGCGATCGCGCACGATGATGACGGGATGCGGGCCGACCTGTCCGGTCTTGAAGTCGCCGGGGTTCGGGATCTCGCTCGCATGCGCGACCCAGACCCAGGTGTTTTCAAAGATTTTGCGCATCTCGGCGGAGAAGATCTCCGGATCGGTGTAGAGCGTGGTCTTGGCGCGGTCGGGCTGGATCAGTGGACGAATGTCGGGATCGGCTTGCGCGGTCAGGGTCATCGGAGAGAGTCCTTGTTGCGGCGGGTCACGGGCAATGGCGGCTGTGCGTTATGGGAAACCGGGCTGCGCCGGCAGGCCGAGCAGGATTCGGCCGGCGCTTTGCATCGTGCCTTCGCTGAGGAAGGCGTGCTGGGCGACCACGAGGCTGTCGCACATCGCGCGCGCGAGATTGTGCGTCGTGTAGATCGAGGTAGTGCCGGCGAGGCCGCAGGCGATGCGCGCCACCTCTGCACCGCAGCGCGCGGCGTTGGTGGCCGCAAGCCGCATCAGCGTCATCGTCTTTTGCGTCGGCGCGCCTGCGAGCACTTCGCTCCACAGCGCGTCGGTTGCGTCATAGAAGAAGCTGCGCGCCGAGCGCAGCATCGCCTCGGCTCGTGCAACTTCGAGCTGGACATAGCCGCGATCGGCCATCACGGGCGCGCCGGTGATCGAGGCGCGGCTGCCGGCCATCGCGATCACGTCGTCCAGCGCCGAACGCGCCACGCCGATGCCGACGATCGCCAGCACCTGCGCTGCGAAACAAAGCGAGGGATAGCGGTAGATCGGCGCATCGAGGCTTGCCGGACCACCGCGGATCAGGGTCCATTCTTCCGGCACCACCACGTCCTTGACGATGATGTCGTGGCTGCCGGTGCCTTCCAGGCCGATCACGTCCCAGTTGGGACGGATCGTCACCTTCTCCGCCGGCATCACGGCGACGCGCGGCAGGCCGCCGGTGGAGTCATTCTCCACCATGATGCCGGCGCCGATCAGTTCCGCGCCGCTGGCGCCGCTGCAGAATTTCCAGACGCCGTTGAGCACGAAGCCATCCGCGCTGCGCCTGGCCGGCTGCAGCGGGAACAGGCCACCGGCGAACACCACGTCCGGCCCTTTGGCGTAGACCTTGCGCAACGTCGGCTCCGGCAGGGCGGCGAGATAGCAGGCGGCGCTGCCGAAGCTTGCGACCCAGCCCGCCGATCCGTCAGCCTCCGAGATCGTCTCGATCAGGCGGCAGAACTCCGCCGGCGTCCGCTCCTCGCCGCCGAAGCGCTTCGCCACCATCGCGCGATAGACTCCGAGCCGCTTGAAGCCCTCGATGATGTCGGCTGGAATCTTTTGCGCTGCAACGAATTCGGATCGCCGTGCGCGGATGTCGGCGAGCAGCGCCGACAGGCTGTCATGCCGGCTGTCCGGCGCAGGAGCGGTGGAGCCGCTGTCGCGGGCGACTGTCTTCAGCGGAGGGGTCATCTGTCTTCTCTCCGTTTATTGGCCGGGCGAAGTCACCCCGGCGCAAGTTGATGAAAGCAGAATTACTGGAATATTCCAGCGAAAAATCTAGCATCTCTGCACAAAGATCGCCCATTGTGCGCCGCGTAAAGCGGCGTTCGGCCGTATGCGTCGCCATACGAATGACTGGCGCATGGCGCGGTTCAATCATCAAAGCTCTCGCATTCGACGATTCTTTATCTTAATGGAGTGGTGTCGGCGCCGGTCACGTGCCGGCGAACGGCATTGACCCGGGAAGGACATGCGGAAGAGCGACTTGGACAAGATCAAGCTCCACGTAAAGAGCGAGGATAGCCGCTTCGTCGTCAGCCGCTCGCCATTCTACCAGACAGTTCGCATGCTTGCGCGCTATTATGCGCGCATGAACACGGTCCTGAAACCAATCGGCATCGACGTCGCGCGCTGGCGGGTATTGAGCCTCTTGGTCGAGCGGGAACCGATCACGGTGTCCGAGATCGCCGAGGAATGCGTGGTCCACATTTCGACCATGGCCAAGACCATCACGCGGATGGCCGGCGAGGGGCTGGTCACGGTGCGCACCTCCAGCGCTGACGCGCGCTCCACCGAGGTCTTGATCACGGCGGAAGGCCGCGCGCTGATCGATCGCACGCGCGAGAAGGTCAATTACGTGTTCAAGGAAGCGCTGCGCGGCCTGTCCAAGACCGAGATCCAGTTGCTCAATTCGCTGTCGGCGCGGATCTTCGAGAACCTTTCGCCGTAACTTACGGGCGTCGCAGCGGCAGTCACTATTGACTGCGAAACATGCAGGATGCCGCGATAAGGGGCGGCTTTCGCCGAAGTTAATTGCTTGACTATTCCAGTGAAGTCGCGAGTAATTTGCTTGTTACTTGGATAGCGCCGATCGCGCAGCCGCAGATGATGCGACGCGGACTGCGGCCGCGACATTCGCGAAAGAACCAGCAAGAGGGGATCGTCATGCTCAGATTGATCGTCACGGCAGCCTTGCTGGCTGCGACCGCCAGTGCCCCGGCCAACGCCCAAGTCAAGATCGGCGTGATCGCTTCCTCGACCGGCCCGATCTCCGTGGTCGGCATCCAGCAGAAGAACACCGCGGCGCTGCTGCCGAAGCAGATCGGCGATCTCGCCGTCGAATACATCTACATGGACGACAACAGCGATCCGACGCAGTCGACCAAGAACGTGCAGAAGATGCTGATCGAGGACAAGGTCGACGCCATCATCGGTCCCTCCGGCTCACCGAACGCGGTGGCCGTGCTGCCGTTCATCGCGGATTCCAAGACGCCGATGCTGGCGCCGGTTGGCACCACCGCGGTGGTGCTTCCGATGGACGACAAGAAGCGCTGGGTGTTCAAGACCACGCAGAACGACAATATTGTGATGGACGCGATCGTCGCTCACATGAAGAAGAATGGCGTCAGCACTGTCGCCTTCATCGGCACCAGCGATCCGCTCGGCGACAATTTCGCTGCGTCCTTCAAGGCGGCCGCAGCACCGGCCGGCCTCAAGATCCTGCAGGAGGAGCGCTTCGCGCGCACCGACACGTCAGTGACCGGCCAGATCCTCAAGATCGGCGCCGCTTCCCCCGATGCCGTGCTGATCGGCACCGCCGGCGCTTCCACCGTGCTGCCGGAAGTGACGCTGGTCGACCAGGGTTTCAAGGGGAAGATTTATCAGACCCACGGCGCGGCGACGCCGGAATTCCTGAAGGTCGGCGGCAAAAAGGTCGAGGGCACCTTCCTCGCCGCAAGCCCGATGCTGGTGATCTCGGAGATCGGCGACGACGTGCCGTCGCAGAAGGTCGCGCGCGCCTATATCGACGCCTACAAGAAGCTCTACAATGTCGAGCCCGGCACCTTCGGCGCCAACATCTATGACGCCGGTCTCCTGCTCGAGCGGACCATCCCGCTCGCGACGAAGCAGGCCAAGCCTGGCACGCCGGAGTTCCGCGCGGCGCTGCGCGACTCGCTTGAAGGCGTGAAAGAGCTGGTCGGTGCGCAGGGCGTCTACAACATGACGCCGCAGGACCACAGCGGCTTCGATGGCCGCAGCATCGTCATGGTCGCAGTGAAGAACGGCAACTGGTCGCTGGTGAAGTGAGAGCTCGTCTGCCGCCGCGCGGTTGGGGCGAAGCCCGGCGCGCGCGGACGGTAGGCAGGCGCATGCCGCGGCATCCGGAGCAAACCTCGTGAACGCGTTCGTCGCGCTCTATCTCGCGCAGGACGGCATCGCGAACGGGCTCGTCTATGGCCTGCTCGCAATGTCGATTGTGCTGCTGTTCAGCGTCACCCGCATCATCTTCATCCCGCAAGGCGAGTTCGTCTCCTTCAGCGCGCTGACCTTCACGATGCTGCAGGATGGCCGGACGCCCGGCACGATCGGCTTTTTGCTCGCGCTACTCGTCCTCCACCTCGCGGTCGATCTCCTCAGCGGCTACCGCGGCACGCGCTTGGTGCCGTTGTTGCGCGCCTCGCTCAGCCGGGTGGCGATCCCGCTGATCGTTGTCATCCTCGCCTTCATCGGATCGAAATACGAGCTGCCGCTGCTGGCGCGCGCGGTGATCGCGATCGCAGTCGTCAGCGGGATCGGGCCGTTGCTTTATCGCCTCGTCTATCAGCCGATCGCCGGCGCTTCCGTACTGGTCTTGATGATCGTCTCGGTCGCGCTGCACTTCGTGATGGTCGGCTTCGGCCTGTATATGTTCGGGCCGAGCGGCCAGCGTTCGGCGCCGCTGGTCGATGGCGCAGTCAGGATCATGAACGTGCCGGTCGGCGGCCAGACCTTCCTGATCCTGGCCGTCACGCTGCTGACCATCGCAGCGCTGTATTACGCCTCGCAGCGCACGCTCTACGGCAAGGCAATGCTCGCGGTCGCCATCAACCGCTCCGGCGCGCGGCTGATGGGCATCTCGACCGAACTCGCCGGCCGCATTTCCTTTCTGGTTGCGGCCGCGATCGGCGCGGTCTGCGGCGTCCTGATCGCGCCGACAACGACTATTCTCTATGATACCGGCTTCCTACTCGGCCTGAAGGGCTTTGTTGCTGCCATTCTCGGCGGTCTCGTCAGTTTCCCGCTGTCCGCCGTCGGCGCCATCCTGATTGGCTCGCTTGAGAGCTACTCCGCCTTCGCCGCGAGCACCTATAAGGAAGTCATCGTCTTCAGCCTGGTGATCCCGATCCTCCTGTTCCGCTCGCTGCGGATGACGCGGCACGAGAAGGAAGAGGCCGCTGAGGATGCGCACACCAAGACCTTCGACGACTTCGATCCGCGCGAGTTGCGGCGCAAGCAGCAGATCAAGAAGTTGATCGAAATCGGCTTCGTCCTCGCCGCCATCGCCGCGCCTTTCCTGCTGTCCGACTATGACATCGCGCTGCTCGACTATGTCGGGCTGGCCGCGATCGTCGGCCTCGGGCTGGTGCTGCTCACGGGCGTCGCCGGCCTGACCTCGTTCTCGCAGGCCGCCTATGTCGGCGTCGGCGCCTATGTCACGGGCTATCTCACCTCGGTGCACGGCGTCTCGCCCTGGCTGACATTATTCGCCGTGCTCATCGTCGCCTTCCTGCTGGCGCTGTTGAATTCGCTGGTGACGGTCCGGCTCTCAGGTCACTATCTGCCGCTTGCGACGCTCGCGATCGCGATCATCGCCTATTATCTGTTCGGCAGCCTGCCCGGCCTCGGCGGACAGGCGGGGATGACCGATATCCCCGCAATCTCGATCGCTGGCTACCAGGTGCGCGACCCCAAATCCTTCTATGTCGGCATCTGGGGCGCGCTGCTGCTGTCGATGCTCGGGCTACGCAACCTTCTGGATTCGCGCCCCGGTCGCGCGATCCGCTCGCTGCGCTACAGCACGATCATGGCCGAGAGCGTCGGTGTCGATACGCATAGTTTCAAGATCGCGAGCTTCGTGATCGCCTGCCTGACGGCGGCGCTGGCCGGCTGGCTCTACGCGCATTTCCAGCGCTTCCTCAATCCGTCGCCGTTCTCGTTCGGCCAGGGCATCGAGTATCTGTTCATGGTGGTGATCGGCGGCGCGGCCAGCATCGCCGGCGCGGTGACGGGTGCGGCCATCGTGGTCCTGAGCAATCAATGGCTGCAGTCGCATCTGCCATCGCTGATCGGGATCGAGGGTGATTTCGAGATCGTGGTATTCGGCGTCGCGGCGGTGGCGATGCTGCAGTTCCTGCCCGAAGGCATCTGGCCGGCCTTGATGCGGCTATTGCGTCTCGATGTTCCCGCCGCGCGCGTCGCGGTCGAAGCAAAGCCGCTGCCGGAACGCGAGAAGCCGCCGCGCGGCCGGGCCATCCTCTCGGTCTGCAACGTCCACAAGCTGTTCGGCGCGGTGGCGGCCAACCGCGACATCAGCCTCGATGTCTCCGCTGGCGAGATCCTCGCTTTGATCGGTCCGAACGGCGCCGGCAAGAGCACCTTGTTCGACGTCATCAGCGGCGTGCAGCCGCCAACGTCGGGCTCGGTCAACTTCCTTGGCAATGAGAGCCGCTATTCGACCCGCGCGCTCTCGCTCGGCGGTATGGGCCGCACCTTCCAGCACGTCCGCATCATCCCCGACATGACGGTCCTCGAGAACGTCGCGCTCGGTGCGCACGCGCGCAGCACGTCGGGCCTCCTCGCCGCAAGCCTCCGGCTCGACCGCGCCGAAGAGGCGCGGCTGATCGCTGAGGCGCAGCGGCAGCTTGCGCGCGTCGGGCTTGGCGCGCTCGCCGATCGCAGCGCCGGCAGCCTCGCGCTCGGGCAGCAGCGCGTGCTCGAGATTGCCCGCGCGCTCTGCACCGATCCGTGCCTGCTGCTGCTCGATGAACCTGCCGCGGGCCTCCGTCACCTCGAAAAGAAGGCGCTGGCGGAGCTCCTGCTGCAGCTCAAGGCAGAAGGCGTGGCGATTATGATCGTCGAGCACGATATGGATTTCGTGATGAATCTCGCCGACCGCGTCGTCGTGATGCAGTTCGGCGAGAAGCTCGCCGAGGGATTGCCGAAGGAGATCCAGGCCAATCCAAAGGTGATCGACGCCTATCTCGGGGGCGCGGAATGAACCTCGTACCCGACAGGGACGTCCTGCTTGCGGCTGACGACATCAATATCGGCTACGGCCGGGTGGAAGTCGTTCGCAACGTCAGCCTTTCCATCCGCCGCGGCCAGATCGTCTCCATCATCGGACCGAACGGCGCCGGCAAGACCACGCTGTTGAGCGGGCTGATGGGGCAGCTTCCGGTGCGTGGCCGGCTCAGCTTCTTCGGCGAGACCGCAACCGAGCAGCCGAGCGTCGAGGCGCTGGTGGAGCGCGGCATGACGCTGATCCCGGAGACACGCGAATTGTTCGGCGCGATGAGCGTCGAGGACAATCTCCTGCTCGGCGCCTTCATGCGCTATCGCCGCGGCGACAAGACCTATCTCGGAACATTGGCGGAGGTCTACGCATTGCTGCCGCGCCTCAAGGAGCGCCGCATGCAGCTTGCCAGCACATTGTCCGGCGGCGAGCGGCAGATGCTGGCGATGGGGCGTGCAATGATGTCGAAGCCGCAGCTTCTGATGCTGGACGAGCCGAGCCTCGGGCTTGCGCCGCTGATCACGCGCGACATCCTGAAGTCGGTCGCCGAGCTGCGCGACCGCGGCGTGTCGTGCCTGCTGGTGGAGCAGAACGCGCGTGCGGCGCTGCGCATCGCCGACTACGCCTATGTGATGGAATCCGGCGCGATCGTTCTCGAGGGGCCGGCTGCCGAAGTCGCAAGGAACGCCAGCGTGATCAACGCCTATCTCGGCGTGCGGTCCGCGGCTTCGTGATTGGAAGTGTGAGGTTCGAAACAGAGAGGGCGCTAGTCATGCAGGCTGTTGAAACGCTGGAACTGTCGCAGGAGAACGAGCTCAGGTCCGAGCTCGCATTATGCTATCGGCTGGTCGACTTCTTCGGCTGGACCGAGATGATCTTCAATCATATCTCGGTGCGGCTGCCAGGCGGGCGCAGCTATCTCGTCAATCCGTTCGGTCTCAACTACAACGAGGTCACCCCGGACAATCTGCTCACCGTCGACGTCTCCGGCCATCTCATCGGCACGTCCAACTACAAGCCGAACCCGGCGGGCTTTGCGTTGCACGGCGCGATCCATTCGGCGCGGCCGGACATGCATTGCGTGATCCACGCCCACACCACGCCGATGTCCGCGGTCGCGCAGAAGGAAGTCGGCCTCAGTCACGACAATTTTTACGGTGCGCAGCTCGCCGGCCGTGTCGGCTATCACGCCTTTGAGGGCATCACGCTGTTCGACGACGAGCGCGAGCGGATGCTCAAGAGCTTGGGCGATGGCGACGTCCTGATCCTGCGCAATCACGGCGTGGCCGTCGGCGCGCCGGATATTCCACGCGCCTTCATGCTGCTCTGGACCGTGCAGCGCGCCTGCGAGATCCAGTGCCAGGCCGGCATGATCCCGGACTCCGACACGACCCTGTCGCAGGCCGTGCGGGACCAGTGCGTCACCAATTCGAAGAAGCTGATCGAGCAGGCCGAATTCGCCCGCCTGTTCTTCGACGCCGCCGTCCGCCGCATGATCGCGGCAGGCGGCAAGCCGTTTTGAGATTGGCTGCGGATCGGTCGGGTGGACCCGGTGCAGCTCAAGATCGGCATCGTCGGCGCAGGTGCTATTGGAACTGCCCTAGCGGGCAGTCTCATGCTGGCGGGCCAACCGGTCATGGTAGTCGCGCGCGGCGCACGGCGAGATGTCATCCTCAGGCATGGTCTGCGCTGGCGCGAGAATGACGAGGTCCGTACCGTCGTTCCGAAAATCGGGGAGATGCACGAGCTCGCAGATCGTGACGTCGTCATCATCGCAACCAAGGCGACGGCACTGCCCGATCTATTGCCGCAGGTCACCTCAGTTCTCGCGCCGATGGCGCGGGTGATGCCTGCAGTCAACGGCCTCCCCTGGTGGTATTTCCAGAATGAAGGATCGTTGTCAGCGACGATGCTGCCAATCCATCCCGGCGCGCACCTGCAGGCCCTGTTGCCCGCAGATCGGGTGATCGGATGCGTTGTCTACAGCCGTGCGTCAATGCGCGACGACGGTGAGGTCGAGATCTTTGGCCGACAGAGGCTCAAGATCGGATCGATTGGCCCTGCGCCTCAACCCGAAGCGCTTGCAGCGCAACTGGCTGAGGCGGGCATCGCCGTCAGTCTTGAGGAGAACATCCGCCGCGAGGTCTGGCGCAAGATGGTGCGCAATGCCTCCACGAACCTCGTGTCGGGTCTGACCGGTGCCACACTCGAGCAAATCGGGCAGGACTCGGAGCTCCTCGAGGTTGCCTGTGCCATCGCCCGGGAGGTGGTCAGTCTGTCCCACCATGTCGGCTGCCCGGCTGAAGTCGACATGGCGGAGTTCATCGATGAAATCAGGCGAGCCGGTCCGTTCGCGACATCGATGTTGCAAGACATCAGAGCCGGTCGCGAGCCGGAACTCGACGCGCTCGCGGCGGTTCCGCTTGAAGTGGCGAAGTTTATCAATTGCGAAATGCCCACGTTGCGTCACATCGCTGCGCTCTTGCAGGCGCAGCTTCGCAATGAACGTCATTGCTGCGGATCGCCGAGCTATAGCGCGCCCTCCTGATACAGTCGCGACTAATCTGTTACTCGCTTACGTTCCCGCGGCTTCCTACGGGTGCCGGACAGACCGGCCGCGAACGCCTGCGTCGCCGCAATCAGCGCCTCGATCGCCCGCGACGACCGGGCCTTGTTGGGTTTCGCCAACTCCTGCAGGAGCAACCCGTCGATGCCGGCCAGCATGAAACGTGCGACATTGGCACATCCAGCGGCATCGAGCTCGCCGGTTCGCGCCGCGACGCCTTGCAGGAGGTCCTGATAGACCTTGACGTAGGCGTCATACTGGTAGGCGGCGAGCCCAGCCGCATCGTCACGCCGCAGCGCATACAAAGTGAGCTCATACTGCACGATCTGCAGATCGAGGGTCCGCGTGAGGAAGCGCCAGCCGGCGCGCAAGGATTCGCGGATACAACCTGCGACATCTGCACTGTCGCCGGCTTCCGCGCGCAACGCCGCGGTCGTTTCGTCGATCAGATGTTCGAGGACAGCCAGCAGGAGCGCGCTTTTGCTTTCGAAGTGATAGTGCAGTGTGGCGAGGCGAACGCCGGCACCGGCCGCGATGTCCCGCGTCGTTGTCGCAGCGACGCCTCCGGTCTGCAGCGCGTGCAAGGCCCCCTCGATGATCTGGCGTCGCGTTCGTTCGCCCTTGGCGCCAGTCTGCTCACGTCCTGCAGTTGTCATTGCTCTCTCGCTCTCTCCACATGCGCGCAAGGCATGTCGATTCCGTGCCGCACAAATTTGCATGTTGCACAAAATTGGTCATTTGACCAAATTTATCCCTCTGTCTAAGCTGAGCGAATGAGCGCGATGCCCCTGGAGGTAACCAAGATCGGAGGAACGAAGAATGTCCGTTGCAGCCGCTCGAAATAACGACACGCTAACTCGTCACGTCGTCTACCCGTTCGCAAACGCCAACTTCCTCGCCGAGAACCCCCCAATCTGCATCGAGGGCGGTGACGGTGTCTATGTCTCGGACGGCCAGGGCGGCCGCTATCTCGACGGACAGGCGGGGCTTTGGAATGTCAATGTCGGACATGGCCGTCGTGAGATCAAACAGGCGATCATCGAGCAACTCGATCGGCTGAGCTTCTATTCAACCTTCGGCAACACCACAAACAGCCCGTCAGTAGCCCTGGCGGACGAGCTCTGCCGGCTCGCCGAGCCGGAAGGCATGGTTCGCGCGTTCTTCTCGTCCGGCGGCTCGGAAGCGAACGAAGCCGCGATCAAGCTCGCCAAGCAATACTGGCGGCTCGCCGGCGAACCGCTGCGTACCAAGATCATCTCGCTGCGTGGTGCCTATCATGGCGTGACGCTGGGCGCGCTTTCGGCCGGCGGCGTGAACGTCTACAAGGAACAGTTCACGCCGCTGCTGCCGGGCTTCTTCCAGGTCGAGGCGCCGCACGTCTATCGCAACCCGTTTACGTCGGATCCGGAGGCGCTTGGCCGTCTCTGCGCCGAGTTACTCGAGCGTGAGATCATCTACCAGGGGCCGGGCAGCGTTGCGGCCTTCATGGCCGAGCCGGTGCAGGGTGCCGGCGGAGTGATCGTGCCGCCGGCGAACTTCTGGCCGCTGGTGCGCGAGGTCTGCGACCGGCACAATGTGTTGCTGATCGCAGACGAGGTCGTCACCGGCTTCGGCCGTTCCGGCAGCATGTTCGGCAGCCGCGCCTGGGCCGTCAAGCCTGACATCATGGTCTTCGCCAAAGGGATCAACAGCGGCTATGTCCCGCTCGGTGCCACGCTGATCAATGCGAAGGTGGCGGCGGCGTTCCAGTCGGACGACAAGTCGCAGTTCACGCCGCGCGCGTTCATGCACGGCAACACCTATGCCGGCCATCCTCTTGCCTGCGCCGCCGCGCTCGCGAACCTGCGCATCGTCGAGGAGGAGGACCTTCCCGCCAACGCCGGCAGGGTGGGCGGCTATTTGCTGGCGCGACTGAAGGACATCCAGAAGCGCCATCCCAACATGGGAGACGTACGGGGCAAGGGGCTGATGGTCGGGATCGAACTGGTCGCAGATCCCGAGACCAAGCGGCCGTTCGATCTCGCGGAGAACTTCGGCGCGCGGATCTGGGACCGTTGCGTCGCCAAGGGCATCCTGATCCGCAATCTCGCCGATACGTTCATCATCTCACCGCCGCTGACCTTCACGACGGAACACGCCGACAAGATCGCGGATACCTTTGACGAGGCGATCAGCGCGGTCGAGTAGATTGGCACAAAGTCGGCGCGCTCTTTAGAAGGGATTGCTCGCATGGCTACCGGGTTCGTCTGCCATGAACTTTACATGTGGCATAACACCGGCAATTGGGCACAGGTGTTTCCTCCCGGATTGACAATCCAGCCTGGTACGCATGCGGAAAATTCGGAGACCAAGCGTCGTTTCCGCAATCTGGTCGAGGTGAGCGGCCTGCTCGATCATCTTGTGCAGATCAAGCCGCGTCCGGCGACGGTTTCAGAGGTCGCCCGCGTCCACACCGCTGATCATATCGCCCATATCAGGCGACTCAGCGACGCCGGCGGCGGCGACGCCAGCGAGCTGACGCCGCTCGGCGCCGGCAGCTACGAGATTGCGCTGCTGGCGGCTGGCGGCGCCATCGCCGCGGCCGAAGCGGTGGCATCGGGCGCAGTCGAGACAGCCTATGCGCTGATCCGGCCGCCGGGACATCACGCCCGGCCGGAGCTCGGCATGGGCTTCTGCCTGTTTTCCAACGCAGCAATCGCGATCCGCCATCTCCAGGCGGCCGGTCACGTCTCGCGCATCGCCATTGTCGACTGGGACGTGCATCACGGCAACGGTACCCAGGCCGTGTTCTACGAGGACCCCAGCGTGCTGACGATCTCGCTGCATCAGGACAATCTGTTTCCGCCGAACTCCGGCTCACTTGACGAGAACGGCGCGGATGCTGGCGAAGGCTACAACGTCAATATCCCGCTGCCGCCAGGATCAGGCATTGGCGCCTATCGCGCGGCATTTGAACGCGTCGTGCTTCCCGCGCTCGATCGCTTTCGGCCGGACATGATCGTGGTGGCGTCCGGCTTCGATGCGTCGGGTGTCGACCCGCTCGGCCGCATGATGCTGTCGTCGGCCGCCTATCGCGAGATGACACGCATGCTGCTCGCAGCCGCCAGGTCGCTGTGCGGCGGCCGCATCCTGATGACGCATGAAGGCGGTTATTCGGAGATGTATGCCCCCTATTGCGGGCTTGCCGTTCTCGAGGAGCTCTCCGGCGTCAAGACACATATCGCGGACCCGTGGAAACCGCTGATGGCAGGGTGGGGCGGCAACGAACTGCAGCCGCATCAGGCCGCGGTGGTCGATGCGGCGGCAAAGCTCGTAGCCAGGCTCCCCGCTGTGGGTTGAGTTGGCGATGCGGTTCGCGGATCGCGTTTACCGGATGCCATGGCATGGTTCCTGCAACGACCGCCGCCATGCATCGCTCGCTTTCTTCGGCGCCGGATTGTCCGCGCCATAAACGAGGGGACAGACGATCATGCTTGACCGACGTTCACTTCTCGGCGGCGTTGCCGCTGGCGCAGGCTCAATCGCACTGCTGGCGAGCCTGAACCATGGTGCCCGCGCTGCGGGCAGCCCGATCAAGGTTGGCTCGGCGCTGCCGATGTCCGGCTTCGCCGCCGCTGACGGCATCGAGTTCAAGAATGGCCTCATGCTTGCAGCCGAGGAGATCAACGCCGCCGGAGGCATTCTCGGACGTCCGATCCAGATCGAGGTCGAAGATACGAAGGAGATGGGGGCCGATATCGTAACGCAAGCGATGCAGCGCCTGATCGATCGCCACTCGGCAACTGCGATTATCAACGGATACAACGTCGGCACCAACATGGTTGAGATGGATGTCGCCGCCGACAACGACGTCATCTTCGTGCATTACAACACGCTGATCTCGCACAACACCAAGTTTCTCAGCGACCCTCAGCGCTACTATTCCTGCTTCCAGGGCGACCCGCCCGAGTTCTATTATGGTCCGGGCTTCCTGCTGTTCCTGAAGTCGCTGATCGACACCAAGCAGTGGTCGCCGCCGAACAGGAAGATCGCGATCATCCCATCGGCGAACGAATATTCGATCGTGATCGCCAACGCGATCCGCGACCGCGTCAAGGAGTTTGGCTTCGAGCTCGGGCTCTACGAGACCGTCCCGTTCCCAACCAATCAATGGGGACCGACGCTCGCCAAGCTGCGGCAGGACCCTCCGGCCGCGATCGCGGTGACGCACTTCCTGCCGCAGGATCTGGCGCAATTCATGGTCCAGTTCCTGCCGGAGCCCACGCAAAGCCTCGTCTATATGCAATATGGTCCCTCGCTTCCGGCATTCCGCGAGATCGGCAAGGAAGCGATCAACGGGGTGATCTATTCGACCGTGATCGGCTGCCTGCCCGATGACTTCTCCGCCAGCTATCGCAAGACCTACCGCGAGAAGTTCGGCGCCAACGCCGCCTTCATCACGGGATCGCAGACCTATGACGGGCTCTGGCACTACGCGCTGTCGGCGGCGATCGCCGGCGGCGCGGGAGAATCCGGCAACAAGGAGCAGACCCGCAAGGTGTCGGAAGCGATGAAGCGGCTGATCTATCGCGGCGTCAACGGCATCTACCACGCCGATCCCAAAGGCCAGTCCGCCTTCTGCTATCCGACCCAGGTCAAGGATCCTTCGCTCGGCATGGCGCATCAGTTCCTGCAGCATCAGGACTACCGCATCGATCCGAAGTTGATCGCGCCCTCGCTCTACGCGACCGACGCGATGAAGCTGCCGCCCTGGATCAAGGCGTGAGAGGCCGACGAGGTGAGCTCTTCCGGCCAGACGAACGATCCGCTACTCGTCTGCGAGAGCGTGACCAAGACCTTTGGGTCGCTCCGTGCGGTGGACGGTCTCTCATTGACCGTTCGTCCCGGCGAGGTGGTCGGTCTCGGTGGGCCGAACGGCGCCGGCAAGACGACGTTCTTCGACGTCGTCACCGCCGTCACCTCCATCAGCGCCGGCCGCATCCTGTTTGCAAGCCGCGATATCACCGGACTCGCGGCGCATGAAGTATGCCGCGCCGGTATTGCCCGCACCTTTCAGCTCAACGCGGCGTTCGACAGCCTGTCGGTCCAGGAGAACATCGAGGTTGCTGCCCATTTCGGCTATGCCGACCGCCGCTTCCCCGGCTTTGCGATCGGCCGCGCCGCCCGGCAGCGCGCCGCAGCAGCGCTCGATCTCGTCGGCCTCGCCGGTCGGGACCGCGTCGCGCGCGACCTGCCCGTATTGGACCGCAAATTGCTGATGATCGCAGGCGCGGTTGCGACTTCGCCGCAGTTGCTGCTGCTCGACGAGCCAGTCGGCGGGCTCAGCCCGTCGGAAGTCGACCGTATTGCCAATGTGGTGAAACGGTTGTCGGCAGCGGGGATCGCAATCCTGCTGATCGAGCACGTCATGCGCTTCTTGCTTTCCCTGTCGACGCGCGTCGTGATCATGCACCATGGCAAATCGATCTTCGAGGGCGCGCCCTCGGCGGTGGCCGACGACCAGACCGTGGTGGAGACCTATCTCGGCAAGGCCGCGACCAGGCGGCTCAAGGCCTATTTCGTCAAGCAGTCGGAGATGAGCACTCATGGCTGAACCGATCGGCTCCTCCTGCCTGGCCGTCAACGGGCTCGTGACCGGCTACGACGCCCGCAACGTCCTCACCGGCGTATCGCTGTCGCTGAATTCAGGCGAGCTTGTCACTGTCGTCGGCCCGAACGGGCATGGCAAGACGACGTTGCTACGCGCAATCTCGGGCCTGCTTCCGGTCCGCAAAGGATCGGTGTCGCTGAATGGTCGCGCGATATCAGGCCTGCCGGCGCATCGCGTCGCGGCCAATGGCGTGATCCATGTGCCGCAGGGGGATCTGTTGTTCGCCGGCATGAGCGTGCTCGAGAATCTCCTGATGGGCGCCTATCTCGATTCCGACCAGGTGGCGGTGGCTCGGCGTCTCGATGAAGTGTTCAGTCTGCTGCCGAAGCTGGCGGAACGGCGGACGCAGATCGCGGCGAGCCTTTCCGGCGGCGAACGGCGGATGGTCGGCATCGGCCGCGGCCTGATGATGAAGGGCTCCGTGATGCTGATCGACGAGCCGTCACTGGGCCTCGCGCCGATCGTCATCGAGCAGATCTATGAGGTGATCGCGCGGCTGAAGGCCAGCGGCCGCACGATCTTGCTGGTCGAAGAAAATCCCGCCCGCGTCGCCGATATCGCCGATCGCATTCATCTGCTCGACAACGGCGCCTTCGTCTGGTCAGGCGAACCTGCCGTCCTGCTCCAGGGCGACGAACTCCTCGCAACCTATCTCGGAGGCTGACGACGTGGACATCATAGGACCCGTGCTGGTCGCCGGGATGACCACCGGCGCATTGTATGCGCTGGCGACCCTCGGCCTTTCGCTGGTCTGGGGATCTCTCGGTATGCTCAACATGGCGCATGGCACGCTGCTGACACTGGGCGGCTACGCCGCTTTCACGGCTGCGAGCCAGCTCGGCTGGCCCGTTCCGGTCGCGGTGCTCGCTGCCGCCGCAGTCGGAGGCCTGATCGGTGCGCTGATCTTCATGCTGGTCGCCTATCCGCTGTCGCGCCGCAGCCCCGAGACGTTCGAAACGACCATCATGATCGCGACCTTCGGCGTCGCGCTGACGTTGGAGAATATCGTGCTGCGGCTCTATGGCGGCCAGCCGCTGGGGCAACCGCTCTCGGTTGGAGGCTCGATCAGCCTCGGCCGCTTTGTGCTGCCCTGGCAAAACCTCGTCATCATCATCGCCGCTATCGCGCTGATGGCCGCAACCGCCCTGTTTCTCGCTCGGACCAAGGCCGGCCGGGCCATTCGCGCCACGGCGCAGAACCCGGATGCCGCGAAGCTGCTGGGCGTGCCGGTCGCGCGTGTCTACCTGCAGGTCCTGATCCTGTCTGGAATACTCGCCGGTGTTTGCGGAGTGCTGGTGTCGTCGATCACCCAGCTCTCGCCCTCGCTCGGCGCAGATCCGATGCTGAAGGCCTTCATCATGTGCGTGGTGGCCGGGCTCGGCAATCTGCCCGGCGCAATTATCACCTCCTTCGCTCTCGCCATCGTCGAAGCCGTGGTCCAGTTCCTGGCCGGCGCCCGATGGGGTTTCCCTGCCTTGCTCGCCATCGTCATCCTGGTGCTCATTCGCCGGCCCGGCGGACTGTTCGGCCGGGTCGAAATGCGGCGTCTGTGAGGTCAATGTGAAACGCCAGGATCTCGCTCACCTCATGATCGGCCTCGTTGTTCTTGCCGCGGCCGTCGCACTCCCGTTCTATGTCGACAGCCGCTACGTCATCGGCCAGGTCACGCTCGGCCTGTTCTATGCAATCGTCGCCTCGCAGTGGAACCTGCTGTTTGGTTTCGCCGGCGTCTTTTCGCTGGCGCAGATGGCCCTGTTCGGCTTCGGCGGTTACGCCACCGCGATGCTGTGCTTCTATTTCGGCATGAATGTCTGGGCCGCGATGCCGCTCGCGGCGGCCGCGACCGTGGTGTTCGGCCTCGTCATCGGTGCGGCATGCTTGCGCCTGAGCGGCGCCTATACCGCGCTTCTGACCCTTGCGGTCGCACAGGTGATGTATCTCTTGATCGTCACCGACACCGATTGCTTCATCATGGTCGGCACGCAGTGTCGGCAGTTCACCGGCGGTGCGGTCGGCTTCGCGCGCTTCGGCGACCTCGGCACGCGCGCGATGTTCAAGGCCAAATACCTGGTCGCCAACTATGCGCTGGTGGTGATCTTGTTCACGGCGACCATGCTGTTCACCTGGGCCATCATCCGTGGCCCGATCGGGCTGGCCTTCCGCGCGCTGCGCGACAATCCCGGCTGCGCAATGGCCCGCGGCATCAGCCGCTTCCAGATGCAGCTACTCGTGTTCGGTCTTTCGGCGTTCTTCACGGGACTGGCCGGCGGACTCTATGCCGCGCATTTCAACGCGATCGGCCCCGGCGTCCTGTCGTTCTCGCAACTGTTTTTCATCATCGCGATGGTGGTCGTGGGCGGCATCGGACGGCTATGGGGGCCGCTGGTCGGCGCCATCGTGCTCGTCGCCGCCGATGAGGCGATGCGGGAGATCGGCGAATTCCGCTCGCTCGGGCTCGGGGTCATCATCGCCGCCGTCATGGTGCTGATGCCGAACGGCCTGATCGGCCTGTGCGAGAACATTTGGGACAGACTGCGCCGGCTGCGCACGCGCGGTCCCGCGCTCGCCACCGAGGTGTCCGGCGACACGCCGGCGTAAGGAAATAACGACTTCGCCCGCTGCGCCAAGCTGCGAGCTTCACGGCGCAGAGGCTTTAGACCGATGGAGTGAGAGATGTACGATACGATCATCGTGGGCGCCGGTTCGGCCGGCTGCGTGCTGGCCAACCGGCTGTCCGCTGATCCGGGCCGCAAGGTGCTGGTGCTGGAGGCCGGCCGCGCGGCCCCGCTCGCTTCCGATATCCCGTCGGACTGGCCGACGATGTTCAACACGGCGGTTGATTGGGGCTACTACACGGAGCCTCAGGCAGGTTGCCGGGGCCGCCGCGTGTTCTGGCCGCGCGGCAAGATGGTGGGCGGCTCGGGCGCGATGAATGCGATGATCTACATTCGCGGCCTGCCGTCCGACTATGACGGCTGGGAAAAGGCCGGCTGCGCCGGCTGGGGCTGGCGCCACGTGCTGCCGGATTTCATAGCGTTCGAGAACAACGCCGATTTCACGGATAGTCCGCTGCATGGCACCAGCGGTCCGCTATACGTCGCCAGTGTTCCCTTCATCGATCCCAATGAGCGGCTGTGGCTTGAAGCTGCGAAGGCCGCTGGCTACAAGCATAATCTCGACTTCAACGGCGAGAGCCAGGAAGGCGCAGGTTTCTTCCAATTCGTGATCAAGCAGGGCGAACGGTTCGGAACCGGGAAGGCCTATTTGCGGCCCACTCTGGAACGCTCCAACCTGACGGTCAAGACCGGTGTCCGTGTGATCCGCGTCGTCATCGAGAAAGGCCGCGCGACCGGCGTCGAGTATCTTGAAAACGGACAGATCAACACGGCACACGCGGCCGGCGATGTCGTGATGTCTTCCGGTGCGATCGGCTCCGCGCAGCAATTGCTGCTCTCGGGCATCGGTCCGGCCGACGAGCTCAAGACCGTTGGCGTGAGGCCTGTGCATGACCTGCCCGGCGTGGGAAAGGACCTTCAAGATCACATCAACATTCCGATCACGTTCTACAGCAAGGAAAGGATCGGCGTCGGCGCTTGGACCGAAGAGAGTCTGGAGGCAAGCTTGAAGGAATGGCAGGAAAGCCGGACCGGCCCGCGATCCTCTCCATGGGTCGCCGCTGGCGCCCACGTGCGCAGCCGTCCGGAAGTCGAGCCCGATCTTCAGCTCTATGGCGCAATCAGCCCGCATCGCGACTACGTGCGCTTCCTATCCTCGAAGCCTGGCATCACGCTGCATTCAACGTTGCAGCGGCCAAATAGCCGTGGCGAGTTGACGTTGCGCTCGGCCGATCCGCTCGAGTATCCCTCGATCGATCCGCGCTACTTTTCATCCGATCCGACCGGTCAGGATCTGCGGACCATGATCGAGGGCGTCCGAATCAATCGTCGCATCGCCGCACAATCGCCCTTGAAGGAGCTGATCGAGTGTGAAGTTACGCCCAGCGCGGAGGCGGAAAGCGATGCCGAGATCGCCGAGTATGTGCGGGGCCATTGCACGACGCTGTATCATGCCTCGTCAACCTGCCGCATGGGCACTGACAAGATGGCGGTCGTCGATCCTAAGAGCTTCAAGGTTCACGGTCTCGACGGGCTTCGCGTCGCCGACGCTTCGGTGATTCCTATCATGATCTCGGGCAACATTCAGACACCGACGATCCTGATCGCCGAGCGAGCGGCCGCGGCCGTCATGAGCTGAAGGTGCGCCCCACATGAAGAAGCGGAATCGATAACTGCAGAACCGAGGCCATTCGTCCCCTTCACGTTTGGCGCCGAACCGATGCAATCGGTGGGATCCTAGGTGCGCCTACGGTAAGAAACGCAATAATCGGGTGTTGCGCGTCCAAGATTTGAACCTGCTCGGGAGTTTTCGAAGCGGTACTTCGCGCACAAAAGGCGGCATTTGGGGGACAATCAACGCGCCGCTAAGCCAGTTACGCTGCGCGCCGATACAAAACAGGGCCTCCGAAATAGTGGGTTTAGCGATGTAGCGGACCCCCGCTACCAATCCTGCGATTTTACCCGCCAAGCTACGATCTTGTACGATTTCGCGCCCTTGATGGTAACGGGCTATTGCAGGGGCCGGAATTGTCTCCCAGAGAGATTTGCCGCTCCCCTGCTTCACCAAGGTGATCGACTCCGCGGTCAAAACGCTGTGCCGCAAGCGCTCGACCTCCGTTGAGAACTGAGCGAATCTTCCCCAGCGCATTTCGCCTGAGGCGGGGCTTGTCAGAAACCTTCAGCTCTTCGCGCCAGAACCTCTAAGAGCATTCCAGGCCGCCTGATTGGCCAGATCGAACGCCTTGCGGGACTCCGCGAGCGCTCCGCTCAGCACCGACCAGGACTCGCCGCCAGCCTGCTCCAGCTTCTGCAAGCGCGCTTCGGCCTCCGTTGCGTCGGACTTCAGCTGCTTGAGTGCGGCATCGAAATCCCCGGTATGCGTTGCGGCAACTTTGCCCGCGGCTTCACGGAACTTGTCGACGGCCTCGCGCCAGGCCTTTGCCTGCGCGGCGGCGATGTCCTTGAAGGTCGCTTGTTGCTGTTCGATCTGTCTGCCGGCGCTTTCGAAATAGGTCTGCATCTGCGCTTCGAAGCCGTTCCACTGCTTCTCGAGTTCCGTCCTGTTGCGTGCCCAGGCCGCTTCGCCGGCTTCGGCTTGTGTCTTGAGTTGCGCCTTGAATTCGTCGCGACGCTTCTTCAGATCGGCGATGATCTGCTCGGCTTTGACCTTGGATTCGGCCTTGGCCTCGCCGGCCTTGACCTCGAACGAGGCGAGGAGCGGCATCCATTTCGTCGATGCGCTCCTTGGCCGAATTCAGGTAACAATGCATACTGCTCTGCTCCGACATGACCGTCTCCGTTGGCTGTCCGAATTGGATATTCTTCGAACTCGGCTTTGCTCGTGTTGACTTGGGTCAACCGCCCTCGTCGTAATGCCGCGTCTCTCAGGCCGATAGGGAAATAGTCTTGCCATTTGACCCTCGGCTCTGCTTCCGACCGCGCGATGGCCCGAAAGCAGTCGTTGCATAGAAGTCGCTCGGAGCCCCATCAGCTCGGCATTACTGGGCATCACATCCGCATTGAAAGTCTCCTCGCGTCTACGCAGGGCGTTGGCCTGGCTGTTGCCGTCCGCGAGATCGAGCTGGAAAGGGCGGCTGGTCTTGCGGCCTCTTTGAGAGAAAGACATGATAAGGCTCCGTGAATTGAACCGCCTATGCCGCCGTCCAGCCTCAATCCATCGAGAGGTTGGCTCCCGTGATCTGAGCGGCATCGTCGCTGCAGAGGAACAGAGCGAGTGAAGCAACCTGCTCGACGGTGACGAATTCCTTGGTCGGCTGCGCAGCGAGTAGGACGTCGCTGATGACCTCGTCCCTCCGCATGCGACGAGCCGCCATCGTGTTTGGAATTTGCCTTTCCACGAGCGGCGTCCAGACGTAGCCGGAGCCGATACAGTTGCAGGTGATCTTCGAGCGGGCGAGTTCCCGCGCGACCGTCTTGGTGAGGCCCGCAATACCGTGCTTGGCCGCGACATCGGTGGACTTGAAAGGCGAGGCGACCAGCGAATGCGCCGAAGCCGTTGTGATGATGCGGCCCCAGCCGCGCGTCTTCATGCCTGGTACCGCCGCACGGATGGCATGGAAGGCGGCGGACAAGTTGATCGCGATGATCGCATCCCACGTCTCGGCAGGGAAGTCCTCGACCGGCGAAACGTGTTGGATGCCGGCGTTGTTGACCAGAATGTCAACGCCACCGAAGGTCCTTTGGCCAAGAGCGATGAGCTAGACGATCTCGCTCGGTTTCGTCATGTCCGCAGGCGAGTAGATCGCCTTGACAAAAAAATCGCGCTCGATCGCAGCACGCGTTTTCTCGACATCGCCGGGCGCGCCCATGCCGTTGATCACCACGTTCGCGCCGTCGCTGGCGTAGGCCTGCACGCAAGCGAGGCCAATGCCGCTGGTCGAGCCCGTGACGATTGCGGTCTTGCCGTTCAGAGTTCCCATCGTACACTTCCTCGTAACATGCGAATAGGATCGGCGCTCCGGCTCGATGCGACGCGCAGTTGAAGTTAAAAGGCCAGAGCTCTTTCACCTGCTCGTATCGAGCCGCGAGCCGGCTGGTGCAGATAGTCGTGTACCACGGTCCCGAGGCCGAGCGTGAGGTCGGCGCAGATGTGGACGGCGGAGACGATCTCAAGGACCGGCAGTTCGGCAACCGGCGCCAACGCATGTGGCGTCAGGGCAAGCGCCGCCGGTCCGGTCCACGCGCCCTTCAGCACGATGTCCTCGAGCCGGTATTGAACGATCTCGCAGATCCGCGGGCTGCCGTCGACGTGCGGGATGATCTTGAGCAGGAAGTTCGGCTCGTTAAGCGCAGCCTTGACCTTCGCCAGATCGGCCTCGCAGTGCTTGTAGCCCATCGTCCCAGTCGCGACCCGCACGGGGCCGTAATCCAGCGTGCCGATCAACGTATCGATCTCGGTTCGCAGGGTCGGTTGCGCAAGCTTCTTCGGAAAGCCCCAGAGCTCGCGTCCGCCCGCAATCGGTCCTTCGTCGTTGAGAAACATGCAATGTGTGTAGCCGCCCTTGCGTCCACGGAAGGAGACGGGGATGACCTGTCCGCTTTCCGTGTAGTCGCCAAAGCCGTTGGAATCGGGCATGCGGATGAACTCGTATTTGACGAGAGCTTCTCGCTCGTCGACCTCGAGCGGATCCGGAACCACTGCCCGGAGCTTTGTCGGATCAGTACGATAGGTGATGATCAGGTATTCGCGATCGACGAACCGGTATGGCCCGGGCGGGTAAGCCGGGCTGGTCAGCGGCATGGCAAAAGCCCGTCGTTTCACATCAGTCTCGCGCATTTGGGTTATCTCCAGGCGATGAGGTTGGGTTACTCGCGGCCGTCGTGTTCGAGATCGAAGGTAAAGACTCCGTCCGGGCTCGAAGGCCGAGCGAGCACCTCGGGATGGCGCAGAGTGCGCAGAGCGTCGTGGTAGCCGGCTTGCCAATGGTCCTGCATTGACAGGCGCGAGAACTCGTAATCCTTGGAGTGCCCCTCGTGATTACGCGCGCGATAGATCAGGTGGACGATATTGTAGACGTTCCGCGAGACCGCCGTGTTGAGCAGTTTCACGGTCTCATGCTGACTGAGATCGTCGGGCAGCCTCCCCAGTAGATCCGTTAGTGCGCGCCGCAGGCGCTGCACATGCTTGAACTGGTCGGTGCTGGCGCGCGTGCGGCTCGAATACTGGATTTCCTTGTGCCGCGTGACGACCTCAGCCATGTTGCGCGGAAGTTGACCGCGCGCGCTCCAGAGGTCGACCTGGAATGCGAGCATGTCCTGCGGAGCATCAGATTCGATTACCCATTGCAGCGGCGTGTTTGAGACGAGACCGCCGTCCCAATAGTGCTCGCCCTCGATCTCCACCGCCGGAAAGCCTGGCGGCAACGCGCCGCTCGCCATGATGTGCTCGGGTCGAATCGTATGGGTGGTATTGTCGAAATAGACGAAATTACCCGTTCGGACGTTGACCGCGCCGGCGCTGAAGCGCGTCAGACCGGCATTGATACGATCGAAGTCAACCAGGCGCTCCAGCGTGGTCTTGAGCGCGCGCGTGTCATAGATGCTGGTCGCATCGCTGGCTCCGCCGGGCTGCAGCCAGGGCAGAACGGGACGGGCAGAGAAGAATCCGGTAGCGCCACACGTGGCCGCCAGACCGGCGCTCATCTGGTTAATGAGGTTTCGCGTATTGTCGCTCCGCGTCCAATCCAGGAAGGGATTGCCGGACCAATCCCAGGGCGCGGTCGAGGTGACTTGGGTCCAAAAATCGCGCAGGCGGTCAACACGGGACTCGGGCGGGTTGCCGGCGATGATGGCGGCATTGATGGCCCCGATCGATATGCCAGCAACCCAGTCGGGATGAATGCTGGCTTCGGCCAAGGCTTCGTACACGCCCGCCTGGTACGCGCCAAGCGCACCTCCGCCTTGCAGCAGCAGCGCGATGCAGTCGAAAGGAAGCTGCCGTTGTGCCGATGATAGCTGTGATCGAGGCTGGAAGTTCATGGCTTGTGTGCTCTTTGAGTGCTGATGAACATGCTCGTGTTAGTGGCGGCTCGTGTCTTGCTTTCCGATCTTGGGAGGCTCGAGCAGCACCTCCTTCAAATGGTCCCCGGAGGCGACGACGATCACGAAGTTGAGTTTGCCATCCTGTCGTATCAGTCCACCGGCCAGCGCGCTGCCGGCCGCGGCTTTCTCGGCGACCTGCACGGCATCGGACAATTCGGGCTTGATCCCCTTCAAGGCAAGGATGTTGGCGAGGTCCTCCCGATCGAGTTCCTGCAGCGACGACGTCATCTCCTTCCCGGTAATGCTCTCGGTATTTGCGTCGATGGCGTTCTCCCAAACGTGCTCATTCCGGGTCGTGCGAACGCGGTAGACGGGCTGGCTGTCGATCTCGAAGCTGATGTCGGCGGTCTTCGAACCGTCATGCAGGCGCTCCGCGATCGCGATCGCCCGGCTGAGCGGGACGCGTATCGTGCGGAATTCCGAGAGAACGCGCTGGATAGCGGCCTCCTCGGCCTGGCTTTGCGCGCTCGTGCTTCGGCTGTCTGCATCTGCAGATTTTTGAACGTCAGCGACGGCGGCTGTCGCGGCGAGCGTGGCGGACCACATGATCAGGGCAAACAAATGCTTCTTCGTCATCGGATCAATCTCGGTGTGGTTGGTCAATCGTTTGCGACGGGCGTGTGAGCGACGACGATCTCCTTGTCGGAGAGCGTGGGCAGCGAGTGACTGGTATCGATCACGACGCGCTCCGGCCCCTTCACGTCCGAGTCGATGCGGATCGGAGGCGGCGCAGTATCCGGCTTTGCGAAGCGGCTTGGCGGTTGGGCCGGGAGCACCCAGCCGCTCGCCCAAAGCAAGCAGAGCAGAGCGCCGCCGACCGACAGAAAATAGTCGCGCAAGGGAAGGGCGGTCCCGTTCGATCGGCTCGCGTGCATTGACATGACGGATCGTCGGCTCACGGCACGCGGCTCCCGACAACGGCATTACTCTGTCGCATCGTCAGATACTCCACGGGCGCAGATGCCGGCGCGCACGTTTGGCGTCGAGATAGCCACGCTCGTCGAGCCATTCGGTTGGACAATAGGCTGCGGCCTTTGGATCGATCATGAGTCCGTCACGCTGGAGCGCTCTCCGTGTTCCGGTCATACCAGTCCGCACGACCTCGCTGCTGGTCGGGTCCACTTTCATCCCGTCAAAGACTTCGATGAAGTTCAGCATGTCAGGACGCTGGTGCTCGCTCACGCCGTGTGTGTGAGGCGGTCGACTTCGTGAGGTGAACGCCTCTGCGCGCGAGCTCGCACTCGATAAAATCGAACACGCATTCGACCGGCGCGGTCCAGACGTTGACCCAGTAGATGATGCAGTCGCGGGCGATCAGCAGCGCCGGTGTCATGCGACCGTCCTCCGCTCCAGCCGGATAGTGGTCGGCTGGCGCGCGGCAAGCCAATGAGCCCACGCGATCATCGCGACCGTGATGCCAAGCAGCAGGCTCAGGGCCACGAGGCAGAGCGCGACAAAGAAGTTCAGCGAAGCGGCGGCGAGGCCGGGCAACGGATTTTCGCGCATCAACGCGAACAGCAGTGTTGACATTCCGCGCCTCCTTAATAAAATATACCGTATAGTTCATATAAATCACGCGCCAGTGCCTGAGTCAAGACGAGTGCGTCACAAGCGCGTGTGCAGGATCAAGGCGGCGAGGCTCCGCCAGGTTCAACCAGAAGCCTCGAGCAGAGAAGGGATCTGACATGACGAGATTGATGCCGGCGTTATTCGCAGCGGCCGTAGTCGCGCTTGGCAGCGCAGCAGGTTTTGCCCAGGAGAACCGGGGCACACTCGAGCAGCGAGCGGCTTGCACCCCCGACGCCTTTCGCCTGTGCAGTGCCTACATTCCCGATCCATCGGGAGTCGAAGCGTGTCTGCGCCTCAGGAAATCGGATCTGAGCGAAGGCTGTAAGGCTGTGTTCGAGCAGGCATCCACCGGATCAGTCAGGGGCAGATAACGAACGACGTTGCGGCGTGATGTGACCAGGCACTGCCTTGAACCACATCCGCACTGCGACAGGAGACAGGAGCGATCTTATGAGCACGGTATACATCCCGGCCTTGGCTGCCTTCGGCGGCTCTGCGTTCGGCGCGGTCTCGACCATCGTCAGTGGATGGTTTAGCGGACGCCGAAGGCGTCGCGAGCGTCATCATGCCCGCTCGTTTTCGAAGCGCGAACAATTGTACCATAGCTTCATCGAGGAGGCATCACGCCTCTATGCCGACGCGCTGGTCAATGATCAGGCCGAAATACCGCAACTGGTCAGCTTCTATACGCTGGTCGGACGCATGCGGATCTTGTCGAGCAACGAGGTCGTTCAGGCCGCCGAGAGAACCGGGCACTTGATCATCGAAGCGTATCTCTCGCCAAATCGCACATTCGTCGATCTCCCCAAATTCATCGAGGAAATGGATCCCTTGCGCGATTTCGGAGAGGCCTGCCGCCGCGAGTTGGTGAACCTTCCGGCGCAGTGGGAGACGTTATGAGCGATCAGATTGACGACCGAATGAGGAGCGCCCGCCGCAGGATCGTGCAGGCCGCCATCCATCTCTATGGCGAGATGGGACACAACAAGACCACCGTCGCCGACATCGCGCGGAGCCTGTCGATGTCTTCGGCAAGCGTCTATCGATTCTTTCCCTCGAGGGGGGCGATCGAGGAGGCTGTGGTGCAGGAGGTGCTCGAGGAGACGGTCAGTGCCGCGGCCGAAGCGGCCCGCGCCAGTGGGCCAGTGCTACGGCGCCTGGCCGCAATCCTGAAGGCCATCGCCGACTGCAATGAAGCTCGACCGGCCAAGCATCGACGATTGCAAGACTTGGTAACCCTGGCCGTCCGGCAGAACTGGACGGTCGTCCTCGCCTACGACGACAGGATCCGAGGGCTGGTGCGACCGATCATCGGCAACGGGCAAGCACGGGGCGAACTGCAGGGTGGCAGTCCGATGGCGCTGACCTGCTGCCTGCTGGAAGCCATGGATGTCTATATCAACCCATCGCGGGTCGGCGCTGCGACGCTGCGGCCAAGCTTCGACGAGATGTTGAGATTTTGTACCGGCGCTTTGCGCCGCACGCCACTCCAGCCGGCCGAGATGGCAGCTCACGTGCAGCTCAAAGCCGCCGGTTAATGCGAATGCTTCTAAGGCAACCGTCTAAAAAAGACAGCTAGTACGACCAATCTGTCTCGCAGGCTGCCAGGAAAAAGCCGACGCGCTCGCGCACGAAGCCGGGAAGCTCCTTCTTCAGGTCCTTCTGAGTTTCTCCGACGAGCGACCGAAACAGCATCGGTAGCAGAATCAGGTCGAGAAAGATCTGCGCGGTGGCGCGGCTTCGTTTGGAGCTGAAAGGGCCCTTCGGGTTGCGAGCGAGCTTCTGCGTGGCGTCGTCCAGCAGCTGGGACACCGCATTTAGGGAGCGATCACGCGCAGCATCGTGAACGTTGCGGCTCAGTTCGGGGAACCGCTGCGATTCCGCGATCGTCGCGCGCACCATGCCGAGCGATTCCTCGACCACTCTCTCGACGATGGCTGTCCCGAGGCTCAGCAATTTGTCCTCGATGGTGCGGCCCTCGGGCGAGAAGCCCTCGAAGTCCGCCAAGCCCTCGATGGTACGGGCGACCACGGCTGCGAACAGCGCTTCCTTGCCGGGGAAATGAGCGTAGATCGTCGGCTTGCTCGCAGGAGCGAGCTCGGAAATGTCGTCGATGCTGGCGCTGCGGAAGCCCTTCTCCAGAAACAGCTGCTGGGCTGCATCGAGAATGCGCGCCTGTGCGTCGCCGGCAAGATCCTTGGGCGGTCTGCCACGCTTCGTCTTCTTCATTTTGGACCTCCGAATTCACGAGTCTGTGCGCATTGCTTTCCGACTTGACACGACGGGCAAAGAAAGGCAATAAAAAGAAAATATACGGTATAGTTTATTAAATCGTCAGCCCGCAACGCTTCACGGGCTTGGCGAATGCTCCCGAAAGATCGGGGGAGCAAAGGTGGGGGCGTCCGTCCCCGATCGTTCGCGTCGAATAGGAGAAAGTCGTGACTGTTTTGAGCCCAGCCCCGTCCGGCTTGCAGGAAGGCGTGCTGCTGCGCGAGGTGAATCGCAGGGTCACCAACGGTGTTACCTTGGCCATCGACCTTGTCTCCGCCGCGGCCATCCGGGTCGAGGGGACGGAAGCCAAGTGCGCTCTCAGCGATATCGTCGAGCTGCTGCATGGCTACGCCGACGTGCATCGTGCGCTGGCCATGCCAACGGGCGACACGCTGATCCATGCCGCGACCTACATTCGCAAATTGGGCTGTGGCATGCGCCGGGCGCTGCGGGACCGGATGGACATTCAACTGGCATTCGTGACCCAGTTCATCGCGCTTCAGCCGGAGCGATGCTGGCATCTGAGCCTGATCGTCCATGAACTCGTGATGCACGCGGCACGGCACGCCTGCTTCGACGCGCGGGCCGGGCGGATCAGGATCAAGCTGACGCGTACCGGTGCGCTGGTGAACTGCGTGATCCTGGACAACGGCTCGCGTCCCGCCCGGGATGCCTCGGATCGCGAGTTGCGAATTGCCAGGGATATCGCGAGGGCGCTCGGCGGCCGGATCGAGCAGGGTTTCGGCGCGGAATTCACCTCGATTGTCCTCTCGTTCCCGCTGACCGAGCGTGAGCGCGGTGCAAACTGGACCATTGCGACGCGCCAGATGAAGGCACCGCGCCGCACGAGAGCCATTGCTTCAAACGACGCAGTGCTCACCGCAAGCGCGGCGGCCGATCACCACGAGCCCGCTGTCGAGGCCGACCCCCTTGCGAGACTCCTGCGCCAGCAAGAACACGAAATGGTCGTCCCCCGCCAATCCGCCGATGCGCTTGGCGGGCTGTTGTCACCTTCCCATCATACGGACGCGCCATGACAAGCCAATTCTCCAGCCCCGTTCGAACGGCTTATGTGGGGAAGGCCCTCGCCGCAACGACCGTGCTCGTCAGCATTGTGTTGACCGGTTGCAACGATCATGCGGCGCAGACGGCCACACGGGCCACGCTGGTCCGGACCACGATCGTGCAGCCGCGCGACCGGCAAGCCGCCATCACGTTGACGGGCGAGGTTCAGGCGCGCTTCCGTGCCGATCTTTCGTTCCGTGTCAGCGGACGTGTGATCGCTCGTACCGTTGACGTCGGTGATCACGTCAACAAGGGCGACGTCCTCGCCCGTCTCGATCCCGCCGAGCAACAGGCTGATGTCGATGCTGCGACGGCGGCAGTGGCTTCCGCGGAAGCCCAGCTGCGCGTGGCGAAGGCAACGTTCGAGCGGCAGAAAGCGCTGATCGCAAGCGGCTTCACCACCCGGACCGTTTACGACCAGGCCCAGGAAGGTCTGCGAACCGCAGAGGGTGTGCTGGAGGCGGCCAAGGCTCAGCTGGGTACCTCGCGAGATGCGCTCGGATATACCATCCTGCGTGCTGAAGCGGACGGCGTCATTACCGCGCGAAGTATCGAGGTCGGCCAGGTCGTTCCGGCTGCCCAACCCGTGTTCTCGCTTGCTCAGGACGGGCAGCGGGATGCGGTCTTCGAGGTCTACGAATCAGTTTTCCTTGGCCAGACCGACAGCCGCCGCGTGACGCTGGCGCTGGTCTCCGATCCCAGCGTGGCAGCAACGGGTGAGGTGAGGGAGATTTCACCGGCCATCGACGCGAAGAGCTCCACGATCCGCGTCAAGGTGTCCATCGAGAACCCGCCGGCTGCGTTGACGCTGGGGAGCGCCGTCTCGGGAACGGTCAAGGCGAAAGCTCAGAAGGAGATCACCTTGCCCTGGAGCGCGCTGATGGCCGCGGGCAGGAGGCCTGCCGTCTGGACCGTCGACCCGAAAACGCAGACAGCGTCGCTGAAGCCGGTCACGGTCGGCGCCTATGAAGCCGGTCAGGTGCTGATCAAGGAGGGCCTCAAGCCCGGCGAGCGCGTCGTCGTCGACGGCGGCAAGCTTCTGAGTCTGGGCCAGTCGGTCACTGAGGAGGGAGGTCGGTCATGAAGCGACAGGTCATGATGATCGCCGGCACGCTCGCGGCGGCTTCGTTGCTCACCGGCTGTCAGCAGGAGACGAACGCGCCGGAGCCCGTGCGCCCCGTGCTCTCAATGGTGGCCAAGCCGAATAGCGGTGACAGCACGATTGCCGTGGGCGTCGTCGAGCCGCGCTATAAAACCAACCTTGGCTTTCGCGTACTGGGACGGCTGACTTCGCGTCCGGTCTACGTTGGCGACATCGTCAGCGAAGGACAAATCATCGGGACGATTGATCCTACCGCACTCGATCTCGCCGTTCGCGCGGCCAAAGCCCAGCTTGCGAAGGCCGAGGCGCAGCTTGCGACGGCCAAGGCCACGGAGGAGCGGCAACGCACGCTCATCACCAGCGATGCGACCACCAGGCAGACGCTGGACAACGCCGAGCAGGCCCGCGCCGGCGCCGAAGCAAGCGTCGCGCAGGAGCAGGCGAACCTGACCAAGGCGATCGAGCAACTCGGCTATGCCCAGATCAAGGCCGACTTTGGCGGCGTCGTCACCGCCGTCGGCGCGGAAGTCGGCCAGGTGGTCTCGCCCGGTCAAACCGTGGTGACAGTCGCGCGGCCGGACATTCGCGAGGCGGTCGTCGATATCGGGGAAGACCTCCCTGTCCCTCTCGAAGCCGGTCTTCCGTTCAGCGTCAGCCTGCAGCTTCTTCCCGCCGTTCAGGTCGAGGGCAGGATTCGCGAAATCGCGCCGCAAGCCGATCCGGCGACACGGCTGCGACGCGTCCGGATTGCGCTCGACAACCCGCCAGAAAGCTTCCGTCTCGGCGCGACCGTCACGGCAAAGCTCGGCAAGGACCAGAGCAAGGACTTGCGCCTGCCCGCATCAGCTGTGCTCGCCAAGGACGGCGCCGATTTCGTCTGGGTGGTTGATCAATCCGCCGGCACCGTCTCCTTGCAGAAGATTGATAGCGTCGCCGAGCCGGTCGGCATTCGCGTCACTGGCGGGCTTGCCGCGGGCACCCGCGTCGTCACTGCCGGAGTTCACAGCCTCAAGCCGGGACAGCACGTCCGCATCGAACAGGATCAAGAGCCATGAAGTCGTTCAACCTTTCTGACTGGGCGCTCGGCCATCGCTCCCTCGTCTGGTATTTCATGATCGCCTTCATGGCGGCCGGCCTGTTTGCCTATCTCCAGCTGGGGCGACAGGAGGATCCTGACTTCACCATCAAGACCATGGTGATTCAGGCACAGTGGCCGGGCGCCTCCGCCGAGGAGATGACGCGCCAGGTCACCGATCGGATCGAGAAGAAGCTGGAGGAACTCGAATCGCTCGACTACACCAAGAGCGTGACGGTCGCGGGCCAGACCACCGTCTTCGTGTACCTGCGCGATTCGACCAAGGCGGCCGACGTCAAGCCGACCTGGGTGCGCGTCCGCAACATGATTGCAGACATCAAAGGCGATTTCCCGCAAGGTGTGATCGGACCCGGCTTCAACGACCGTTTTGGCGACGTGTTCGGCAATGTCTATGCCTTCACGAGCGACGGCTTGAGCCAGCGACAGCTCCGTGATCAGGTCGAGGATATTCGCGCCAAGGTGCTGACGGTGCCCAATGTCGGCAAGGTCGACATTCTCGGCGCGCAGGACGAGGTGATCTATCTCGAATTCTCCACCCGCAAGATCGCGGCGCTCGGCCTCGATATCCACGCCATCATGAATTCGCTGCAAGGGCAGAACGCGGTTGCGTCCTCCGGCGTGTTCCAGGAGGGGCCGGAGCGGATCAGCGTCCGCGTGAATGGCCAGTTCGCCTCCGAGGCGAGTCTCAAGGCGGTCAATCTCCGCATCAACGACCGCTTCTTCCCGCTGACCGATGTTGCGACCATCACGCGCGGTTACGCCGATCCGCCGTCGACGCTGTTCAGATACAACGCTCAGCCCGCCATTGCGCTCGCGATCGGCATGAAGTCCGGTGCCAACCTGCTCCAGTTCGGCGAGGCGCTGAAAGAGGAGATGACGAAGATCGTCGCCGACCTGCCGATCGGCGTCGGGGTCCACCTCGTTGCCGACCAGCCCGTCGTGGTCGAGCATGCCGTTTCGGGCTTTACCGAAGCGCTGTTCGAGGCCGTGATCATCGTGCTCGGTATCAGCTTCCTGAGCCTGGGCTTGCGGGCGGGGCTCGTGGTCGCCATCGCTATTCCGCTCGTGCTCGCGATCACCTTCGTCGTGATGGCCTATTGCGGCATCTCGCTGCAACGCATTTCGCTGGGGGCCCTGATCATCGCGCTTGGCCTCTTGGTCGACGACGCCATGATCGCGGTCGAGATGATGGTGGCGCGGCTTGAGATCGGCGATCCCTCGGAGAAGGCGGCAACCCACGTCTATACCTCGACCGCATTCCCGATGCTGACTGGAACGCTTGTCACCGTGGCCGGCTTCATCCCGATCGGGCTCAACAGCAGCAACGCCGGCGAGTTCACCTTCACCTTATTCGTGGTGATCGCGGTATCTCTGATCGTCTCTTGGATCGTGGCCGTCTTGTTCACGCCGCTTCTCGGTGTCACCATCCTGCCGGCCAAAATGAAGGGACATCACGAGCAGAAGGGCCGCCTGGCGCAGATGTTCGCACGCCTGCTCCTGTTCTGCATGTATCACCGCTGGAGCACCGTCGCCGTGACGGCCGGCGCGTTCCTTCTCGCCCTGTTCGGCTTGCAGTTCGTGCAACAGCAGTTCTTCCCCTCGTCCGACCGTGCCGAGCTGGTGATCGACTGGAACCTGCCGCAGAACGCTTCGATCACCGAGACCAACACGCAGATGGCGCGCTTCGAGCGCGAGCAGTTGCAGGGCAATAATTCGGTCGAGCACTGGTCCACCTATGTCGGCACCGGTGCGCCGCGCTTCGTGCTGTCGTTCGACCTGCAGACCGCCAACACCTGGTTCGGCCAGCAGGTGATCGTGACCAAAGGCGGCATCGCCGCGCGCGACAAGCTCAAGTCGCAGTTCGACGACTATTTGAGGAAGACCTTCCCGGGCACCGACACCTACGTCAAGCTGCTCGAGGTCGGCCCTCCCGTCGGCCGTCCGGTGCAATACCGCCTGAGCGGTCCCGACATTGCCAAGGTCCGCGACCTCTCGCAGAAGCTTGCCGGCGTCATTCGCAGCAGTCCTGACCTCGGCAACGTGGTGTTCGACTGGATGGAGCCAGCTCGCGTCGTCAAAGTCGATGTGCTCCAGGACAAGGCGCGCCAGCTCGGCGTGACCTCGGAAGACATTGCCACCACTCTGAACTCGGTGCTCCAGGGCTCGCCGATCACGCAGGTGCGTGACAGCATCTATCTCGTCAATGTCACGGGACGAGCGACCGCACCGGAACGCGCCTCGATCGACACGCTGCGCGACTTGCAGATGACCGGGCTCGGCGGCCAATCGGTGCCGCTCGGGGCCGTCGCCAATTTGCGCTACGAGCTGGAACAGCCCACGATCTGGCGGCGCGCGCGGATTCCGACGATCACACTGAAGGCCGGCGTTATCAGCAACGTTCAGCCGAAGACGATCGTCGACCAGCTCGCGCCGAGGGTGGCGGAATTTACAAAGCAGCTGCCCGCGGGCTACTCGATCAAGATCGGCGGCTCAGTGGAAGAGAGCGCCAAGAGCCAGGGGCCGATCATCGCGGTCGTACCGTTGATGCTGTTCGTGATGGCGACCGTGCTGATGGTACAGCTGCAGAGCTTTTCGCGCCTGTTCCTGGTGTTTGCGGTCGCGCCGCTCGCGTTGATCGGCGTCGTCATGGCTATGCTGCCGAGCGGCGCGCCGCTGGGCTTCGTCGCCATGCTCGGCGTGCTCGCCCTCATCGGCATCCTGGTCCGAAACTCCGTGATCCTGATCGTGCAGATTGAAAATCTCAAGAAGGAAGGCAGGCCCGCCTGGGATGCCGTGGTAGAGGCAACCGAGCACCGCATGCGCCCGATCCTTCTGACGGCCGCTGCCGCAAGTCTCGCGCTCATTCCAATCGCGCGCGAGATTTTCTGGGGCCCGATGGCCTACGCCATGATGGGCGGCATCATCGTCGGCACGCTGCTGACCCTGCTGTTCCTGCCGGCGCTTTATGTCGCGTGGTTCAGGATCCATCCAAGCCATGAGGATGGATCGCTTCCCCACGAACGCAAAGCTCCCACGTACGAAACTGGCGCCGAACGGACGGTTGCTCACGAAGCGCCTGAGCTTGTGCTTGAGACGCAAATCTAGAATGGAGACGACGATGCATCGAAAGGCGGGGCTCGCTTCTATTTCCTACGAGATCGTCCGCTTTCGCGCGGTCTGCGGTTCACGACCGTTCAACACCTGTCGTCAAGCGTCTAAAGACACTCTTGCATAGTGCTCGCGAGCCGCCTCACGCGAAGGATTGGATGCAATATCGTAGGTTTGGTGCGTGTGGGGAAAGGCGGTAGCGCTCCACTGACTCGAACCCCCGGCCGCCGCGCAGGGCAAATCACACTTCGAGCGAGATGGCCTCAGTGCGGAGCCGGTCGCAAGGCCCGGCCGGTTTGGCCCCAGATGGCGTCGACAAGTCCGGCCTGGGCGGCCCATTCCAGCGCATTTATTGATGTCGCGAGCTCCTTCTTCGTCCATGACCAGAATTGAAGTAAGGTGGTGGACGGGTAGCCGTAGCATCCACCGGACTTCGCCCTCCGGTTCTCCATTCAGAATCTATACCGGGCGCTGAGCAAGCTTTCCGTTGTCCTGTGTTCGAACGTCAGTACGCCGCCGGTCTGCATTTCGATCCCTCCGGAATCACGGGCGCAACGATGTGGTCCCACGCTTGCGGCTGCCGGTTGCGCTCCGCTATGGCAATGTTCTCGACATAAGATTTGCGGTACTGATTTCCTGGACCTTAGTAGGTCGCCCCTTCTTAGATGGCTTGGATGTCGATCAATTGGAGCAATATCCGGCTGTTGACGGGGTCACGCTCGCGCTCATGTCGCTTTCGATCGCCGCCGCTTCGCTTTACATGTGCATGTGTGGTTTGGCGGAGCATGATGCAGCGGCGGGGGAGCCGTCCAGCGTTCCGGCGTAAAAGCGCTACACCGTGCTCCTGCAACGCGCGGCGGTACGCCGCTTTTGCGCGGAGCGGGAAGCCACTTCTACGGATCTCGGCAGCTATCGCATCGCGATGCAGATATGGCTCGCAAAGTCCGGCGGTGTCCGAGATGTCGAAGTGCTCAGCTCGACGAGGCGTCGCTGCTTGTGACCACGCAGCTGCGGCAATTTCTATCGCGGCGAACCGTTCTGGGGCCAGGATCGCCTCGATCTGCTGGAGCAGGCGATTGTCTCCGGCCGGCCGCCCATTGCCCCGCCCGCGGAACTCTAGTTTTCATACGCCGTTCGCAATGCACCTCATGATGCCGTTTCACTGAAGATTCCGTTCAGCACGAATTTGTAGCGCTCCGGCTTGATGAAGAAGGTCGAGTGCTCGGCGCACTTGCCGTCCCTGAAGTACGAGGTCCGCTCCATCGTCAGCAGAGCTGCGCCCGGTGTCGTGTGCAGACTGCCGGCGAGCTCCTTGCTGGCGATCTGTGCGCCGAGCTCCATCCTCGCCTGGATCACGGGGGCGCCGGCAAGGGTCGAGATGACCGAGTAGGTCGGCTGTTGCTCCACCTCCGCGCGCGTGAGGCTGCCGATGTCCACGGGAAGGTAGCTGCGGCCGAACGCGATCGGCTCCGCGTCGATCAGGTGCAGCCGTTGAAGCAGCAGGCAATCGCGGCGTGCCTTGCCGAACAGGGGACGCAGGCCGGTTGGCGTTGCGACCATGCGCAGGGCCGTTACGCGCATGGTGGCTTCCAGTCCCTGGCGCCGCAACGTCTCGTGGAAGCTGCGCAGGACGTTGAGCTCGTGGCGCACCTGTTTGCCGGCGACGAAAGTGCCCTTGCCCTTTCTCCGGTCAATCAGGCCGTCCTTGTCCAGATCGTCGAGGGCGAGGCGTACGGTGACCCGGCTGACGTCGAAGCGCGCGCCGATCTCGGCTTCCGAGGGCAGGCGGCCGGAGGGTTCGAACCGGCCGGCCGCGATCTCCTGGCGCAGCCGATTGGCGATCTGTTGGTAGAGAGCTGTCGCGTTTTCTCTCACGAGAGACATTCTGTGCTCATTCCAGCCGGAAGCAGGGGCGGATCTTTCGTTTTGCGGTCGGCCGCTGCGCGCCGGTTGCGGCAGCGTCAACTTGTATCATAATGTATTACATGCTTGCCTCCGACACCAGCGCCCGCGCCACCGAGCCTTTTCAGTTTGCGCGCGCCGCAGCGCCGACCACCCGTCGCGGCGCCTCGTTCATGGTTGATGGCATGGGTTTTGGCTACCGGCCGGGGAGGGACATCTTCCGGAATGTCACACTGAAGGCGAGGCCCGGCGAGTTCGTCGCGCTGCTCGGTCCTTCAGGCTGCGGCAAAACGACTCTGCTCAACTTGCTTTCAGGCTTTCTTGCGCCGCATGCCGGCACGGTGACGATCGACGGCCGCGCGGTCAGGCCCGAGATGAGCGAGCTCGGGTACGTGTTCCAGGCGCCGAACCTGTTTCCGTGGCTGAGCGTGCGCGAGAACGTGCGGTTCGGCCTGCGCATGGCAGGGCAGCTTGATCCTGACGAGCAGCGGCGCAAGGCGCTGCAGTATCTGGACCTGGTCGGCCTTTCTGATGTGGCCGATGAGCTGCCAAATCGGCTCTCGGGGGGCATGCAGCAGCGTGTCGCCCTCGCACGCGCGCTCGTGCTCGAACCAAGCCTGCTGCTGATGGACGAACCGTTCGCCGCGCTGGACGCGATCACGCGCAGCGCAATGAACGCGGAGCTGCTGCGGCTGTGGTCCACGCTCGGCCAGACCATTCTCTTCATCACCCATGATGTGGAGGAGGCGGTCTTTCTTGCCGATCGTGTGCTCGTCCTCGGCTTCCCTCCCCATGGCCTGGACAGCGAGGTCACGATCGATCTGCCGCGGCCGCGCGACCTCCGCCGCACCCGCGTGCTGCCCGGGTTCGCCGAGCTTTGCGACACGCTGTTGCAGCGGATCGCCGGTGTGATGCAGGCGCGGTCGACGCCCGCTTCCTTTGTCGAACAAGAGTCAGTCCAATGATCAGATCTCTGTTGTGTGCGATGGTCGCGATGCTCGCGGCGAGCGGGCCGTCGTCGGCGCAGAGCCAACCGGCTCCGCTGCGCATCGGATGGGTTGCTGCCATGGCCAATGCGCCGGCGCTGATCGCCGATCAGAAGGGATTCTATGCCCAGGAAGGTCTCAAGGTGGACCTGAAGCCGTTTGGCGACGGCCCGTTGATTCAGCAGGCGATGGCCAGCGGCGAGCTCGATGTCGGCTATATCGGCGCGCCGCCGGTCTATCAGTGGTTTTCTCGTGGCCTCGACAGCCGCATCCTTGCGAAGGTGAACTACGGCCAGGCCGCGGTCGTGGCCCGGGCTGATGGACCGGTCCGCAGTCTCGATGACCTGCGTGGCCGCAGACTCGCTGGCGTGGCGCGCGGCAGCGGCATGGATGTGCTGCTACGCGGCTACGTGCTGAAGGACACCGCGGCTCTCAATCCCGAGGCCGATCTGGCGCTGTCGCAGCTGCCCGTCGGCAGCATGAACGCGGCGCTGGACACCGGCACGGTGGATGCGGTGTTTTCCTGGGAGCCGTTCGTCAGCCAGGCGCTGCTGCGCGGCAGCGGCCGGCTCGTGTTCGACGTCAACGCGGCCATTCCAGGATATCCATGGTATGTCGTGATGGCGCCGGCGAAGACGCTCAAGGATCGTCCTGACGATCTGGTGAAATTGTTGCGCGCACATCGCCGGGCAATCGCTTTTCTGCGCGATCATGCCGCGGAGGCCGATCAGATCATCGCCCGCGAATTCAAGCTGGAGGCGGTCACGGCTCGGGACGGCAGCACGATCCTGCCGGAGGCGATTGTCGCCGAGGCGCGCAAGCGCCTGGGCTGGTCTGACGAGCTGACCGTGTCAGACCGCGCCTTCATCCAGCGGCTGATGGACTATTCGCGTGATCAAGGTCTGCTCGCGCGGCCGCTGAAGGTGGAGCAGCTCGTCGATGACGGTCCATGGACGCGCGCGGTCGAGCAGAATTGACGTCCTCAATGCGTATGCCGAAACCGTCCTGGGGCTGGGCGTCGCTGCCGGCTCTGCTGCTGGTCCGGTGCATGGCCGCGAGCCGGGTACCTCCTTACGTGCTGCCGCAGCCCTGGGATGTCGCGATTGAAGCGTTGCGCTGGATCCGGAGCGGCGATCTCGGCCGGCAGGTGGGTGCAAGCCTCGCGCGCGAAGCCGGCGGCTTTGCCATGGCGGTGCTCGTCGCGCTGGCGATCGGCACTGCCGGCGGGCTGTCGCAGCGGTTCCGCGCCTTCGCGTCGCCGCTGGTCAGCTTGTTCATGGCCATTCCACCGATCGCTTGGGCGCCGCTTTGCCTGATCTTCTTTGGGCTCGGCTATCTCGCCATTGCGGTAGTCATCTTCGTCGCCGCCGTATTCCCGATGGCGGTCACCATCCAGGAAGGCGTGCTCGGCATTGTTGCCGGCCAGGTGCGCGCCGCGCGCACGCTCGGCGCAAGCCCTGTGCAACTGCTGCGTCACGTCTATCTGCCGGCATCGCTTCCCTTCGTCACTGCGGCGCTGCGGATCGGCTTCAGCCAGGCCTGGCGCGCACTCGTCGCCGCGGAAATGATCGGAGCGTCGCAGGGCATCGGCTGGATGGTCGCAATGGGTGGCCAGGTCGGCAATGCCAGCCAGGTGCTGCTTGGAATTGTGCTGATCGGCCTGATCGCATGGCTTGCAGAGAGCTTGGTGTTTCGTCGCGTCGAGCGCCGCTACCAGGCCTGGCGCACCCCATGATTTTGAAACAGCCCTCATAGAAAGCATCGCATGACCGCAGAGACTGATCCGCGCATTCGCGCCGGCCGCTACGTCGCGCCACAGGGCCTGTACGAGCAGAACAAGGCCCTGCCGTTCCTCGGGCGGGTCAGCTGCAATCGCGAGCAGCTCGTCGCCGGCGAATGGACCGAGATCGAGCTGGTCTATGAGGTCGGCGCGGTCGGCCTCGCCGACGGCGCCTGGCTCAAGCTCGCGTTCAAGTTCTATTCCGACTGGGCATTGTTCCAGACCTCCGATCCGGCCGGTGCGAACTACGTGTCCGCCGAATATCACGCCGGACCGCTGCGGCCGGGGCAAAGCCCGTCGACGGTGCAGGGCTTGAAGGTGCGCTTCGACCAGAAAGGGCACGAGCGGCCCTTCCAGAAGGCGATCATCGTCGACATCGTGGACGGCTATCTCAACCCTGGAGACCGCATCGTGATCCGGCTCGGCGACCGCCGGCAGGGCGGCGGTGGCACCCGCGTGCAGAGCTTCGTCGAGAAGGACTTTCGTTTCCGCCTGTTCATCGACCCGCTCGGCAGCTCGAAATTCGCAGAGGCGCCCGGCGACTGTGTCATCAACATCGTGCCCGGGCCGCCGCGGTCGCCAGTGTTGACGGCGCCGCGGCTGGTGGCACCGCAGTCTCTGTTCGACATCGTGGTTCGCTTGGACGATCTGTGGGGCAACACCTGTCGCGACCGTGCAGCGCGTGGCGAGCTCCGCCTGATCGATCCCGCCGGGCACGTGCAATTGCAGCCACTCAACTTCGCTGCCGAGGGATGGAACGTCGCACGCGTCCACGGACTGGCATTGGAGCGCAGAGGCGAGTGGCGGTTGGAGGCGCAGGTCGAAGGTCTCGCCGCGCCGGCGGTTGCCTTCGTCCAGGTCGAACCGCTTGCGCAGGACATGCGTCCGCTTTACGCGGATCTCCATGTGCATTCCCATGACACCGTGGGCACCAACGATACGCTCTACAACCTTGCCTATGGCCGCGACGTGGCGGCGCTCGACATCGTCGGGTACACCGTCAACGACTTCAACATCAAGCAGGCCGACTGGGAGCGGGCGGTCGAGATCATTGCCGGGCTGAACGCGCCGGGCCGGTTCGTCTGCTATCCGGGGACCGAGTGGTGCGGCAACTCCAGCGCCGGCGGCGACCGCAACGTTGTGTTTCTGGGGGAAGGCAAGCCGCGGTTTCCGTTTGATGCAGAAGGCCATTCAGTGCGCTCGTTCGAGTGGAACGAGACGACGGCCGGCACCATTCGTCCCGGCGTGTGGCCGGTTGACGAGCTTTATGCGGCGTATGCCGATAGCCCGGAGGAGCATCTCCTCATTCCCCATGTGGGCGGGCGACGCTGCATCCTCGATTGGCATCACCCTGAACTCGAGCGCCTTGTCGAGGTGGGGTCGTCCTGGGGACAGTTCCACTGGTTCTATATCGACGCGTTGGCGCGTGGCTATCGCGTGGGTGCGTCCGCTGCGGGTGACGAACACCAGGGACGATGCGGCGGCGGTGCGCCGGCCACGGCCGTGTTCGGCTCCCGCGGTGGATTGACGGGCGTCCTCGCGGAGCGCCTCGACCGCGCGAGTGTGGGGCAGGCGCTGCGCGCGCGGCGCACCTTCGCAACGACCGGCGAGCGCAGCTTCGCGAGCCTGCGGCTCGGCGCGGCCTGGATGGGCGAGGTTGTCGCCGTCAGTCGGCATGAGCCGTTGACCTACCGGCTGCTGGGCGATCAGGGCTGGGAAAGCGTCGAACTGTTCGATGCCGGCCACCTGATCTGGCGCCGGGACCTGAATGCGGAAGCCGGTCTCTCCGAGCGCAAGGTGAGGGTGCGTCTCGCCGGTGCGCGCATCAGGGATCGCTATCGTGCCGCTAACTGGAGCGGCGAGATCACGGTGCTCGGCGCCGCAATCCTTGATGTCCGCGGCGTCGGATTCGATCATCCGGAACAGCGGGCCTGGCGCAAGGACACGACCACCGTGGGATTTGTCACGGCGACCCATGGAGACACGGATGCCATCGAATTGACCCTGTCGGGTCTCGCGGGTGCCAGGATCGAAGTGCGAGGGGGCATTACGGGCTATGTGAAGGTCGGTGATCCCTTGAGTCCGTCGCCTCACGTACATGCGCCGCAGTTCAGCCTCGAGATCTCCGGCACCGACCTTCTTGCAGGCGGCCGCGCGCTCGCTCTCAGCGGAATCGAGCTGGAGGTGGCCGTTGAGCGTGTCTCTGACGTCGCGCTGCCGCGCGATGTCAGCGGCGAGATCGATCTCTCCGGCTTCGATCTCACATCGGGGATCGAGCATCCGCTGTTCATCACCGCGCGGCAGCGGGACCAGTCGAGAATCTGGACGTCGCCGATCTTCCTGACGCCGGGAAATTGAGGCAGGATTAGCAGCCGCGTCTCCAAGTCTGCGCTTGCGATTGTCTAACACGTCAATGGCAGATACCTCGCGCCCGAACGAGGATAATGCGGTCAGGATGTTTACCGCGCGTCCGGCGATATCACCGTCATCGATCGCAGCGGTCAGCGCGCCGGGATCGACGAGGCGGGTGTTGATGCGCTCTCATCGTGAGCGCTCGCTCGGCGCAAAATTCCGCAATGTTGTCAGTTGCCATTGAGGCGGGACGTGGTGGCTATGGAAGTCGAATGATCGAAAGTGACTGAGCCATTGCATCACCCAACGTGAGGCGACAAGGAAAATACAAAAAAGGACGGACCTCGCCATTCCAAATTTCCATTGCAAACAGCAACAAATATCCGCTGGTCCGCTGGCTTGGGAGCGGGCGTAGGCTTCATTCATGGCCGCATCGAGCGCACGGTCGTATTTTCGCAGGACTCGTTTGCTTGCGCCGATGTTCCATAGGTCAAAATTTTCGTTTGATCATGAAGGAAAACATGGATGAGGTGTTGCTCGCCGGTTTGTCGAATAGAGTTACTTATTTTCCGATCAAGCTTGACTCCGGTTGTGCGCAGACTGACGATTTTAATCGCTTTAATTTTCCGGGAGGCCATCAACAATGAGCATTGCGCTGGCGGAGTCAGCCGTCGGGAATACAGGGCAACATCAAGACCTTTCTGTCCGTCGCTATAAGCCACTGATCGGAGCGGTGATCGAGAACGTCGATTTGACCAAGCCGCTCAGCGATCGCAACAAGCAGGATCTAAACCGTGCGTTGATCGAGCACGGCGTCATCTTCATCCGCAATCAGGCGCTGAACTCCGGCCAGCATGTCGAACTTGCCCGCGTCTTCGGCAGCCCCATCCGCAAGAATATCTATCTGCCGTCGGTGAACGAGTTTCCCGAGATCGAGGTCATCGCCCATGACGAACACACCAAGTCGGGCGGAACCGACAATTGGCACGTCGATGTCTCATGGCAGCGCGAGCCTCCCAAGGCGACGGTGCTGCATATCAAGCAGGTGCCTCCCGGCGGGGGCGGTGATACGATCTGGGCTTCTTCCGGCGCTGTCTATGATCTGCTCGATCCCGACCTAGCCCGCTATTTCGAGAAATTGACGGCAGTGAACACCTTCTGGGCTTCGCCGAAAAAGGCCGCGCTGTCGGATCTTCTCTCGGGCTATGCAGCAGGAGGACAAGAAACGGCTGAAGAGGGGCTGGCGCGCGTCAGGGATGCCGCCGTCAAGTTTCCGCCGATCGAAGTGCCCGTCGTCAAGACGCACCCGGAGACGGGCCGCAAGCTGATCTTCGTCAACGAGGCCCACACCAGCCATCTGCTCGGCGTCTCCAAGACCGCCAGCCAGAGCTTATTGAACTATCTGTACGATCTCATCAAGACGCCCGAAGTGCAGGCTCGCTTCGAGTGGCAGGAGGGTGACGTCGCGATTTGGGACAACAGACAGGTCCAGCATTACGCGACTCGTGACTACGGCAAGGCTCCGCGCCGCATCCACCGCCTCACATTGGAATATGACGGCGTATTCTAGACGTCCGCCGGCGTGCAATCTCCAGCCAGGAGAGACGGTCGATGCGTATTTGTTATCTGCGGATCGGGAGCGGAGGCGGCCGAACTCTGGCTGCAGCTTGTGAATGTCCGAAATTCGCTGCTGAACAGGCGTTGCGTTTCTTCACTCTCTTCTGCTTTCTGCTGGTCTCGGCCCCGGGCCTTCTCCGTGCGGAGGATGCGCCGAAGCAGCCGGGGCCGGCGCCGGAAAAGCTCGAGCTGCGATATCAGGGCTGGTCGGGCCGCGTGCTCTACCCCGAGCTCGCTGAGGATCTCGGATACCTCGCGCCCGTCAAACTCAACTGGATCGGCAATACAATTAGTGGCCCTCAGGACATCCAGGCGGCAGTGACGGTGACATCGACTTCGGCGGCGCTTTCAACGGCTCTATCCTGAAGCTCGCCGCTGCGGGCGCGCCTATCAAGGCAGTCATCGCCTATCTCGGCACCGACGCGCAGACGTCAAGCGGTATCGTCACGCTTGCCTCCACCCAGATCCAGAGCCTGATCATCACCGAGGCCGCCAACGTGGATCAGTCCAGCCACGGTTACGCAAGGACACCCGGAATCCACTCGGAAGCCCAAATGCAGGGCTGGCGCCTGGTGACCGATGAGGTTCACCGTCATGGCGGCACGATCTTTCTGCAGTTGTGGCACGTCGGCAGGATGGCCCATTCCTCGATTCTGCCGAACGGCCAGGCGCCGGTGGGCGTGACCGAGCAACGGGCAGGGGGCTCGTCGGTGTTTGCCCACGGCCCGGATGGCCGGTTGGGTTATATGCCTACGGAGACGCCGAGGCCCCTCAGCACGGATGAAGTGTCGGCCATAGTCGGCACCTTTGCCAAAGCTGCCGCCAATGCACGGAAGGTCGGGTTCGATGGTGTCGAACTCCATGCAGCCAACGGCTATCTGTTCGAGCAGTTCATGAACTCGATGCTCAATACGTGCACCGACAGTTACGGCGGGGGCCGCATGGAAGATCGCACGCGCTTCCCGATGGAAGTCTTGGAGAACACTGTAGTCAAAGGTCAAAATGCCCACGCTCCGGCAGACGCTCACTCCGGGCGAACATATACCGTTGCGACGCCGATCGTTTTTGCGTCAGCTAAATTGACCCGCCACTTTTGCGCGCAGTAAAGACAACAACCTCGCGGCCGCAGCCGCGCCGCTGACACCGCCAAAGCAGCCCTCTATTGATCTAGATCAAGTAATCAATCCGGCAGGCTTGAAATCTAGGCAAGCGCGCTCCATCTAGTCGAGTTTTTGCAATGGATACGCTGCTCCGGACCCTGCTGACCATCGCTGTTGCTGTTGCCTCGTTGGGCGCGATCTCGGAGCGCGTGCGTGAGGAGGTGGCCGACAACGAAATCCGCATCGGCAATCTCATGCCGTATAGTGGAAACCTTGAGATCTTTGGGGCAATCGGCAAGGCCGAGGCGGCCTATTTTGAGATGCTCAATGAGCGCGGTGGCATCAATGGCCGCAAAGTGCGCTTCATCTCCTACGACGATAAATCTGATGCGGCATCCTCCCTGAGCTTGACGCGTGCGCTTGTCGAGCAGGACAATGTTCTCCTGATGTTTGGTTCCTTCGGTACACCAGGCAATTTCGCCGTTCGCAAATACTTGAATGAAAAACAGATCCCTCAGCTGTTTGTTGCTTCCGGCGACGATCATCTCAGCGATCCAAGCTCGTTCCCATGGACAATGGGCTGGCAGCCTTCGTTCCGAGAAGAGGGACGCATCTACGCGAATTACATCCAGGCATTCTACCCGGGAAAGAGGATCGTGGTTCTCTGGCAGAATGACTACTTCGGTCGTGAGATCATCAAGGGTCTGGAGGATGGGCTAGGAGAGATCGCCCAAATGATCAGGGTCGGTATCGCCTACGATCTTAGGGACGAACATCTAGACACACACGTATCGATCCTGAAGCGATCAGGTGCAGAAGTCGTTGTCTTTGCGGGCGTAGCCTCAAACGCCGCGAAAGTGATCCGCCTGGCAGCGGACATTAATTGGCGTCCCACCTTCATCCTGAACCAGATGGCCTCGTCGATCGCAATGGCTCTAAAACCTGCCGGCTTGGACAATGCGGTAGGTGTAATCACCGCCGCATACCTCAAGGACGCTGACGATCCGGCTTGGAAGGTCGGACAGTCCGGCTCTGATTGGCAATCATTTCTGGAGAAATATCAACGAATCGGTGGCGGGGACGAAAGCGCCGCCATGTTCGGATACGCCGCCGCCGAGACGCTGGCGCAGGTGCTCAGGCAGTCTGGCAATGACTTGTCGCGTGAGAATGTCATGAAGCAGGCTGCAGCGCTAAAGGACTATCAGAGCTCCGCCCTTTTGCCCGGCATCAAGATCACCACCGGTCCATTGAATTTCCGGCCAATCAAGCACATGCGATTGGTTCAATTCGACGGCCGCACTTGGCAGCCGATTGGCGACGTTCTAGAGACGGCGTTTGCCAACCTCGATAACTAGGCATTCCCGTCCAACAGCTTTAGAGGACCGGAAATCCTGGCCGAAACAAAAAAACTCTCCGTAGAAGGCGCTCAGCAAGATGCGCGCCGACGATGCGACCGTATCGCGGTCTAATCGTCATGATGAGGAGATGGACGCGCTTGATGAGGAGATCAAGCGGATGCGGGCGCAGCGGCTTCGCCTCTGCGACGTAAGGGGGCGGATAGCGATGGCTTGTTTTCCACGGCTTTTCTCCTTCGGCTTCTTATCTCCATGATCAGGCTGTTGCCTGATGTGTTTGAAGGAAGGGCAGAGTTTATCCGCCCACATTCAACGGCGGATAGCAGATAGAAATGGTACAGGTGCTGACCCATTATCAGCCGCGATGATATTGCGATGTCTGTTGGTTGCGTATTGGCCCTTTGAGACACGCCGATTGTATCGCGCAGTGTCCGCTTCCGGCAGTAACACGGAAGACATTTGCTCGGGCTGAGTCTTTCTCAGTTTGACCCCAATGGGACATTCAACCACCAAATTTGCTGCAGCGCTCAAATCGCCGCTCTCGTGATCGATAATCAAGGTTCCATCAGACTTGACCACTCCGTCAATGCGCCTGCGTGTTATCTTGAAGCGCGGAATTGCGCGCGGAAAATTTCGAGGCTCTCGGGTTCGCGAGCCGATGGTCGAAATACTGTCTTTGCTGGCCGGTCATGTCGGCGAAGTGCAAAGTTGGACCTCTTGTCGATCTTCGGACCGGGCCCATCGGGCGCGACGACGAACTCGACGGCACCGCCCGATCGCCGAAGACCGCTCTAGCTTGAGCGCGTGAGTCGTCGGAAACTGTTGCAAGGGAGAAGGCTGATGCTGTCGAAGTCGCCGCGAGCGCAGATCGGGATGCTGATCCTCGCAACGAGCATCATCCAACTCGCCAACGGTTTCTTCGGCACCTTCATCTCCTTGCGTGTCGCAATCGAGGTTTTTGGGCCGACTATGTCTGGCCTGGTGCTCAGCAGCTATTTTGCCGGCTTCACACTGGGCGCGTTGCGTTGCGAACGGATCATCGAAGCGGTTGGTCACATCCGCGCCTATGCCGCCTTCGCAGGAACGGTCGTCGCCGCGACCGCAGCCATGCCGCTTCTGGCGAGCCCACTGTCGTGGCTGATCCTGCGTGCGGTCATCGGCTTTGGTTGCTCTGGTCTTTTCATCGCCACTGAGAGCTGGCTCAACGCCAAGGCGGAGCCAACTGAGCGCGGACAGATTTTCTCAACCTACATGTTCGGCACGTTCCTCGCTCTTGCGTTAGGACAACTGCTGATCGGCCATGCCAAGGTTGAAGCGGCAGAACCTTTCAATGCAATCGCTGTCCTGTTCGCTGTGGCTCTAGTCATCGTGAGCACGACGCGGGCCGAACCGCCCCGCGGGACCGCGTCGGCTTCGCTGCCGTTCGGCCAATTGTTCCGCGCGGCGCCCGTCGCCGTCGCCGGCTGCACGGTGAGCGGGCTGATCAGCGCCAGTTTCTACTCGCTCGTTCCCGCATGGATGCAGGATGAAGGCATCGCACGCGAGACGATAGCGACCTTCATGTTGATCGCTGTGCTTGGCGGGCTCGCGTTCCAAGTTCCGATCGGTCGACTGTCGGATCAATTCGACCGGCGCATCGTGTTATCGATGCTGAGCTTCGGCTTTGCTGCCACCGCGATCGCGGTGGTCTATTTGCCGCACTCGCGCCCGGTGATCTTGCCAGCCGCTGCGCTGCTCGGCGGCTTCATGTCGACCCTTTACCCGGTCTGTGTCGCCAACGCGCACGACCAAATGCCAGCCGATCAGGTTATTGCAGTGAGCGGCCGGCTCATCCTGGTCAGCGGGCTTGGCTCGATCCTTGGCCCGCTGATCGGCACCAGTTTGATGGCGAGGTTCAGCATCGACGGCGTGTTCTATTTTATGGCTGCCGTCGGCCTGCTGTTGGCCCTCCTAACCGTAGCCCGTCGCTTGGTAACAGCGCCGCCGACACACCAAGAGCGAACCTTCGAGATCCTAGCGCCGCAGGCAACGCCGCTCGCGCACGATTTGCGTGACCTTCCAATGCGCGTTCTCGCTTCACAAAAACCCGAATAAAGTGCGCTCGCCGCAAAGAGGTCGCATCGCTTCGATCAAACTGGTCAACGTCTCTTCGGCCATGTCGCGCTGTTGCTGCAAGGTGTCGACGACGTCCTGCAGTGCCTGCAATTCCTCAGCTGGCCTCGAGCTCGTGCGCTCCACGGTCGGAGAACTTCAGCCCGATACCCGCGATAAGCAGACATCTGGCGTACGGGCCGCGATCGCCGCTTTGGGCGACATTCCTCGCTCAGTCAAATAAGCTAAAATGGCTGCCGCGATGTACCCGATATACTGATCCTCCCTTCTCAAGGCTTGTGATAGGGACCACGAAGGCTGCAGTCTCAATGCGACGTTGCAACCAGTGGAAAATGACGCGCTGCGCCAAGGCGTTCAACCGTCAACAAACCCGAAAGGTCAGCACCATGAAGCATATCCTTCACGTCGCTGCCATAGCTCTGCCGCTGGTCTTGTGGGCGGATATGAGTATGGCGGTGACCGTCGGCATACCAAAGTTCCATCCCGAGTGCTGTACAGGAGTGGCTCCTCGGCAGAGTGCGCAACCAAAGCAGATGTCACCAAGGCGACATCTCCATTCGCATACAGTCAGGCCGGAGCGCTCGCAATGACAGGAGCGCGTATCCTCGGTGCGGAATTGCCCGACGCCGACGCTAGACCGCGCCGTCGGTCATCGGCATTCACCCGGCGGGTCAACTCAGCATAGGGGAGCTGGTACTCCGTCCAGCTCGGCATGGACCGCATGCTATGCACGGCTCCTTTCGACATGACTGTTGTCGTTATGCATGTGGGGGAGCCCCGCGTTGATGTCGGCGACGGCTTCGTGTGACAGCATTGTTTACCGATCGAAGCGCGTGAGATCGACGCGCGATGGCGAGTGGTTGGGGATGGGCGAGCTGCTCGGATGTGGCCTGAACCCTTTTTCTATGCTATCGTCCGAACTGCCGACCACCCAGCTCATCTTGCCACGGGCGATGACCTCATTGAGGGTCGCCAGAGCATGACGCGACATCGGACAAAACCCTGAGCAAAAGGGAGGATCATTCCGTTACAATCCCGACATCCGCGGAGAGTCTAGGGAAGGGAGTGTTCCGATGGTTCGCCGGACCGCGCTCTTGGCCGGATGTCTTGAGGGCGGGTCGATTTTGTGATCGTGATCTGTCCGGCGGGCCTTCCGGAACTCAAACTCAAAAGGCTGGTCATGGCTACGCGCGGCGGCCGAATGCTACCAGGATCGACGCTCACTGTGGCACTTGCGGCAGTGGCATCTTCCCTGGTGCTAGCAGCCTGCGAGAGGGAAACAGAAACTGCAGCTGCACCCACGCCTCGCCCGGTTCGGACGATAACCGTCGTAAAGCGCGAGACGGGTACGCCGCTTACGTTTACCGGTCGCATCGAAGCCGAGGATGAGGTGAGCGTGGCTTTCCGGATTTCCGGACGCCTCCTGGCGAACGACACCAAGCTTGGCGACCGGGTCAAAGCCGGGCAGGTTCTGGCGCAGTTGGAGTCCCAGAACGAGATGAACGGGCTGCGCCAGGCGCAGGCTGCCCTTGCCGCCGCGCAAGGCCAGCTGACGCAAGCACGCAACCATTTCGATCGTCAGCAGACCCTGCTCGCACAGGGATGGACCACACAAGCCAATTTTGATGTTGCATCAAAGGCGCAACAAACCGCTCAGTCACAGGTAGACGCGGCTGAGGCTCAGCTAAAATCCGCACATGACCTGGTCAGTTTCACCGAGCTCCAGGCGGACGCGCCGGGTGTCATAACCGCGACAGGTCCCCGCGCCGGCGAAGTCGTCCAGGCCGGACAAATGATAGCCAGGATTGCGCGGCAGGACGGTCGCGATGCGGTGTTCGATGTCCCCGCCCAATTGATCAGGTCCGCATCGCCCAATCCGCAGATTACCGTACGCCTGACGGATGATCCGAAGGTCACGGCGCAGGGGCGGATTCGCGAGGTCGCCGAGCAAGCCAACCCTGTAACCCGGACCTTTGAGGTCAAGGTCGGCTTGACCGATCCCCCCGCGGCAATGCGGCTCGGCGCGACCGTCGTGGGGCAGGTCCAGACCAATGCGGGGCCGATGATCGAAATTCCATCGACGGCCCTGACCAGGATGAATCAACAACCTGCGGTTTGGATTGTCGATCCGTCCACCAGCACTGCGTCAATACGCAACGTCGATGTCGCGCGATTCGATGAGGCGCAGGCGGTCATTTCCCAGGGACTTGATACCGGCGAAATTGTCGTCACCGCCGGAGTCCAGGCCCTTCATCCAGGTCAGAAGGTCCGCGTGCTCGGGTCAGGGTCATGATCGGCGTCAATCTTTCCGACTGGGCGCTCAAGCGCCGTTCGCTCGTCGCCTATATCATGATCATTGCGGTGCTCGCTGGCGTTCTCTCCTATTTCCGGCTCGGCCGGAACGAGGATCCTGCCTTCATCATCAAGACTATGGTCGTTCAGGCCGCCTGGCCCGGCGCATCCGTCGAAGAGACGATGAAGCAGCTGACGGAGCGGCTCGAACGTAAATTGCAGGATACGCCTCATCTGGACTTTCTGCGCAGCTTCACCCGGGCAGGCCTCACGACGATCTTCGTGAACCTGAAAGGAAGCGCCAGCGCGAAGGAGGTCTTAGATACCTGGTATCAGGTTCGAAAAAACATCGGCGATATCCGTCACACGCTCCCTGCCGGGGTCGTCGGACCCGGCTTCAATGACGATTTCGGCGACACGTTCGGTATTATATATGGCTTTACCAGCGACGGCTTCACGCAGCGTGAACTGCGCGACCGTGTCGAGGATATTCGCTCTAGGCTGCTTCTTGTGCCTGACGTGTCAAAGATCGAAATACTCGGCGCTCAAGACGAAGTCATCTTCATCGAGTTCTCGAAGCAGCAGCTCGCCACCCTTGGAATCGATCGCTCGGCGCTGATTGCAGCGCTGCAAGCACAAAACATCGTGCGACCATCGGGAGCGATCCAAACCGGAACCGAGCGCATTACGCTGCAGGTGTCGGGAGGCTTTCAATCCGAACAGGACATCGCAAACATCAACTTCGCCGCCGGCGGCCGCATGCTGCGCCTGAGCGACATTGCGCAGGTGCGACGCGGCTATTCCGACCCGCCGGAGCCGATGTTTCGCGTCAACGGCCAGCCGGCCATCGGGCTCGCGATTGCGATGCGGGACGGTGGCGACATTCTTGCGCTCGGCAGAAACATCAAGAAGGCGATGGCGCAGATCACCGAGGATTTGCCGATCGGAATCGAGCCGAAACTGGTTGCGGACCAGGCCGCCGTCGTAGACAAGGCGATCGGCGAGTTCATGACGTCGCTACTGCAGGCGATCGCCATCATCCTTGCCGTGAGCTTCATCAGTCTCGGCGTTCGTCCGGGCCTCATCATCGCGCTCGCGATTCCCTTGACGCTTGCGATCGTATTTCCCGTCATGCAAATCAGCAACATCGACATGCAGCGAGTATCCCTCGGCGCACTGATCATCGCCCTGGCCCTGCTCGTCGATGATGCGATGACGACCACTGACGCCACGCTCAACAGGCTGGCGCAGGGCGACAGCAAGGTCGAGGCCGCGACCTACGCATACCGGACCCATGCCTTCGCCATGCTCGCGGGAACGCTGGTGACGATCGCCGGCTTCATACCGGTCGGCTTTGCTGCCAGCAATGCGGGCGAATATACATTCTCGCTGTTTGCCGTGGTTGCCATCGCGCTGCTCGTGTCGTGGTTCGTTGCGGTCATCTTCACGCCGCTGCTGGGAGTTCTCATTCTCGCTCCGCCAACACAGACGGGCGACGCTGCTCCGGGCAGGGTTTTCCTCCTATATCGAGGCTTCCTTAGCTTCGCGATGCGCGCAAAATGGTTGACGATCCTCGCCTCGCTCATGCTCTTCATCGCATCCATGCTCGCGATGCCTCTGCTCCCGCGGCAGTTCTTTCCGTCGTCCGATCGACCGGAACTGCTCGCTGATCTCAGCCTGCCGCAGAACTCATCGATCTATGCGAGCGAAACGGCCGCAAAACGCCTGGACGCGGCGTTGACCGGTGATCCGGATGTCGCGCGGTGGAGCACCTATGTGGGACACGGCGCAATTCGCTTCTACCTGCCCCTCAATGTCCAGTTGCCAAACGATTTTTTCACGCAGGCGGTCATCGTTGCAAAGGATGTCACGGCACGGGAACGGTTGCATGCGAAACTGGAGAAATTCCTCGCGGAGGAAATCCCAAACGCCATCGCGTTCGTTGCTCCGCTTGAGCTTGGGCCGCCGGTTGGATGGCCGGTGCAATATCGCGTGAGCGGTCCCGACCTCGCGCGGGTGCGTGAAATCGCGCTCAAGGTGGCGCAGATCGTTGCCACCGACCCCAGGGCCAGGCAGGTGAATTTCGACTGGATGGAGCCCGACCGCCAGGTGCGCATTCGTGTTGATCAGGATGAAGCCCGCCTTCTCGGTCTCAGCTCGCAGGCGATAGCCTCTGTCCTGAACACCGTAATATCCGGAACACCCATCACTCAGGTTCGCGATGATATCTACCTGGTCAACGTGGTGGCGCGCGCAGTCGACGAACAGCGTGTTTCGCTTGATGGTCTGCGTACGCTGCAGGTGCCGCTGCCGGGCGGGCAAACGGTTCCGCTCAGCCAGTTTGCCAGCTTCGAATATGAACAGGAATTTCCCCTGATCTGGCGGCGCGACCGCGTTCCGACCCTGACCGTCCAGGCTGCTCTCGCCGGCGACGCACTGCCGGACACGGTGGTGGGCTCGCTCACGCCGGCCATCGAGAACCTCAAAAAGACCCTTCCTGCATCGTACGATGTGGTCGTCGGCGGGACGGTGGAGGAGAGCAGGAAGTCGCAGGCCTCCGTCATGGCCGTGGTCCCCCTGATGTTGCTCGCCATGTTCACCATTCTCATGGCGCAACTGCAAAGCTTCTCACGATTGTTCATGGTCGCCACCGTGGCGCCTCTCGGTCTGATTGGAGTCGTTGCGGCACTGCTGGTGTCCAATCGCCCGTTGGGCTTCGTCGCAATTCTCGGCGTCCTCGCACTGCTCGGCATGATCAGCAAGAACGCGGTGATCCTGATCGGCCAGATCGACGCGGAGCGCGCCGGGGGGAAAAGCCCGTGGGAGGCTGCCGTGGATGCCAGCAGCTCCCGGTTCCGTCCGATCATGCTGACGGCCCTGTCCACGATCCTCGGCATGATACCCATCGCTCCAACGGTGTTCTGGGGGCCGATGGCCTTTGCGATCATGGGCGGCCTGTTGGTCGCGACCATTCTGACGCTGGTGCTTCTACCTACCTTGTATGTCACCTGGTTCGGGGGGAAGGAAGCCGCCGACGCTTCCGTTTCATCAGCTCAGGCAGGACCATGAGAAAGTGGCTGTGGCGTGAGGGCTGCCTCGTTGCGTATCCACAACGGCGAGGCATAGCCGATCAGAACGGCCTTGTGCGGTTGTCGGCCTCAACAGGCCGACAAGCATGGTTCCGGAGGCATTGCTCGAGGGGAGTCAAGGCGGTCGAAACGCATCGTGTGTCGGCAATGCGCGAGCTCCGGATGTCGTCGACGGCTGAACTGGTCCGCTACGCAAAGAGCTGGTGGCGCCCTGACGCTGGCCGCGCTTGCATTCGCATCACGAGCCCATCAGCATTGCAGCCGCCGAACAGCAGCACCAGCACAAGGAGGGTCACGCCTGCCACAGGCCATTGGCGGAGAAAACCATCACTCCTTTCAATGAGGTCGCCCAGGGCGAGGCCGATGCGTCGGATTGGGTCGACTACCGCGAGAGGAGGCTTCCAGGAGGTTATATGTGCAGGCGGAGGCCCCCAGCGACCCAGCAAAGTCGCGACCACCGTGCCTCCCAGGATGGGTAACAGCACCTTGGACAGCGTCTTGGATACCGCCTCGGGGCCAAGCCGGTAAGATGGGATGCCTTGCGCGATCGGTAGATACGCCTCCCAAGGCAGAAGGCCGAGCAACAGCGAGCATAGCGCCAGCGCGAGCGCTGCCGTCTCCTGAATGCGCAGTGCGGGGCGATCCGAAGCGATCGGCGCCTTTGCGGGTGCGAGCACGTGTGCCAGCACCAGCAGAACATATGCGGCGGTGAAAATTCCGCCTGCCTGGAGCACGACCGCCCACCACCACTGCCCTTTCTCTGCTGCGGCCTGGAGCAACAGCTCCTTCGCCAGATATGCGCCGCTCGGTTGTATGCCCATCAATGCAACGCCGCCCAGCGCGAAGGCCAGGACCGCGATGGGCAGCGCCCGCCAGACACCGCCGAGTCCTGCGATGCGATCCTGACCCAGGACTGCGTAGATCGACCCGGCCGCCAGGAACATCGCTGCTTTTGCGGTGGCGTGAGAGACTGCCTGCAGCAAACCGCCCGCCAAGGCTCCGCCACTCTCGAGCTGTCCCGAAGCACTGAGCGCGAGCGGAAACATCAGAAACAGATACCCGATTTGGGCCAGCGTCGAATAAGCAATCACAAGCTTGAGTCGTTCTTGTCGAAGAGCGACAACGCTACCGAACACGATCGCTGCCCCGCCAAGCGCCGCGAGCAGCTGCGTGGCGGCGAAGCCAGGCAGTCCGGGCATGACCTGGAACCAGAGCCGCACCAGGATGAAGAAAGATCCCTTCACAACAAGGCCGGACAGGATTGCGCTGGCGGCAGCCGGCGCGCCGGCGTGGGCAGGCGGCAGCCAGAGATACAGTGGGAAGAGCGCGGTCTTGGCCAGAAGACCTGTCGTCATCAATGCCGCAGCGACGAGCGTAGCAGGCTGCGCGCGAACCCGGTGCGACAGCAGCACGATATCAAGGGTGCCGTAAAGACCATAGAAGAGTGTCGTGCCGAGCAAATAGAGGACCGAACCGGTCAGCGCGAACAGCAGATATCGCAGCGCAGCCTGAAGCGTCTCCGCGCGGCCATCCAGGGATACCAGCGGAACGGCGGCGAATGTTACCAGTTCCAGAGCGACATAGAGAGTGAAGAGGTCTCCGCCCAGGAAGACTATATTGAGCGCTGCCCAGATGCCCAGGAGCAATATCCAGAACGCGAAGGGCGCGCGGGACTCCGCAGCGGCGGGACGAAAATCGGCGCCGGCAAAAACACCAACCGCAGAGATCACGACCGCCGCTACCATCATCATCACTGCCGACAATCCGTCCGCGCGCAAGGCCACGCCGAGCGGGGGCGCCCAGGCGCCGAGCAGATAGACAAGCGGGCCGTCGCTCTGCTGCAGGGCCACGAGGATCGCCGCGGCTATCGCGAGCCCGAACAGGATGGTTGCGAACGCGAGCCGCTCGATGTGCCGGCCACCGACAACGAAGGCGAGCAGGACGCCTGCCACGGGGACGATGATCGACAGCACCAGCAGGAACCCGCGCGTCGTCGTCACCGCGTCCAGAACTGTGGCGGGATACGACATCAGTCACCGGATTGATTGATGCTCGCGCTCGCCGGCGCGTCATCGCGCAACGTAGCCGAACCGGCGGTCTGAAAGAGCCGCAGCAACAACGCGACGGCCAAAGCCGTTGCGGAAAACGCGACGACGATACCGGTGATGACCAAGGCCTGCGGCACCGGATCATTGCCAAAACCCGCTGCCGCGCCCCGTCGGCCGACGACGCCGAGCAGGAGAAATACGCCGCTACCCATCAGATTGAAGGCGACGATCTTGCGAAGCGGCTGCGGATTCGTGATGAGGCCGTAGAGTCCGAACCCTACAGCAGCCGCGGCGTACAGGCCAAATATCGTCGTGTCGGTCATCGCTGGGGGCTCCGTTCCGGCGCACCGGCGACCAGCAGGCCGAGCGTGACCGCAATCGTCAGGACCATGGCGACCTCGATACCGAGAATTAGCGGCTTGGCGTTCGTCGGCGGATAGGCAAGGAATGCCAGACCAAAACAGACCCCACCGAGACCGACGGCAAGGAACACGCCAGGACCGGCGATCAGGACGAGCCGTAGCCATCGGCCGCTTGCGGGAGGTGTGTCCGTCAATCCGGCCATGATGACGAGCAGCCACATGGCCGCGAGCATCGAGCCGCCCTGAAAGGCTCCGCCGGGGTGGTCCGCTCCCGTCCAGAACATGTAGATGCCCACGACGATGCCGACCGGTGGTAACAAGCGCGCCAGAAAGGCGAAGACGCCGTGCGGATCGGCTTGGTGCCGCGGCCCCGGGCGCCCTCCCCAGGCCTGGTCGGATGCAAGCGACCAAACACCCACGATCGCCAGCAAAAGCACGACTTTCTCGAGCATGGTGTCCATGGCGCGAAAGGCCATGAGGACATTGGTGACCGGATTGGCCAGGCCTGTCGCCGAGGCATTTGCGATGGCCGCCGGAGCGAGCGTCGGTGCGGGATCAGGCAGGAGCAGGACCGCGGCCGAGAGCGCCGCCGCGACCATCACGGAGGCTCCCGCCGCGCCGAGACGCACGATCTTGCCCGGCGTTTCCGCCGCCGCCGCCGGCTCGCTGGCTCGCAGACGTGCAGCCGCACCTAGTAGCAGCACGCCTCCCAATCCTCCGCCGATTGCGGCCTCGGTCAACGCAACATCGACAGCGTCCAGACGCACCCAAATGAGCGGGACCAACAGCCCGTAAGCGACATAGCCCACGGTTGCCGCAAAGGTCTCGCGCGCCGCTATCGTCCAGGCCCCCAAGCCCAGCACCACTGCGCCGAGCACCATCTCTAGGATGGTCGCTACGGTCATCTCGCAGGTCCACCTTGGCGTGCGGCGCGCGCAATCAGCTGAGAGACCGTCGCGCCCGCCAGCAACACAAGCAGCCAAATGCCGACCAGCTTCAACCCGTGGCGCACGCTGCCCGCTTGTGGGAGCAGCCCGAGCACAACGAGACCCAGGCCGAGGTTGTCTGCCTTGGTCAGCGCATGCAGCCGCGTCAGGGTATCGGGAAAGCGAAGAAGGCCGACGGTGCCTGCAAGAAAAAAGAACGCGCCCGCCGATACGGCGGCGATAGTCAGAATATCCAGTGCGAAGCTCATCTATCCTCCGTCGAGCTGGCCTCATCAGCGTCCAGATGGGGAAGTCCCTTTTTGACAAACGCGATGGAAGCGAAGGTGGCGAGAAGGGCGACAGTCAATGCGACGTCGGCAGCCGCAGGTACGCCCGTCACGGCCCCGAGCAGGAGCAGCGCCGCGATACCTCCGGTCCCGATCAGCTGCGCCGCCATCATGCGGTCTGCGTCTCCCGGACCGCGTAGGATGGGCACCAAGCCAAGCGCCAGCATCGCTAGAATGAAGCCGAGCGCAGCGGTCAGGAACTCAGTCATTGGTAAGCGCTCGGGACAATGCCGCTTCCCCTGCCGTAAGCTGTGCTACAACCGGCTGTCCGACATCGAGACAGTGGTAGACGAGCTGTCCTTTCTCGGTTCCAGTCGGCAGCGTGCCTGGCAGCAGGCTGGTGAGCGTGGTGAACAGATTACGACCGGCACCGCGCGGAAGACCGATTGGGTAGGCCACGAACCCAGGTTGCAGGGGCAGCTGAGGATCGAGCGCGCGCCGTGCGACATCCGCACCGGCCACGACGGACTCGTACAGGAAGGGCAACGCCAGTTGTGCGATGGCACGAGCTAAGCCGCGCGAGGCCCGTGGCGCCAGTAAGCGCAGGCTCGTCCAGGTCGCTGCGGCGACGGCTCCGGCCGCGGCAGGAAAGTCCCAGGCGTCAGCCCCAGCAAGCACGAGCCAGATGCAGAGGAACAATGCCGCTCGCGAAGCGGCACTCGACCACAATCCCCTGTAGGTCGCTTCTGCTTCGTTTCCGGGAACGCTCATAAGCGCATCTCCCGCTCCGAAGGCCTCCTCTCAAACACCTATCGGGATTGGAATCCCTCGATCAGGATCGGCTGGCATCGTTGGCGGCGCGGCGTTGTGAGGAGGTCGATTGCGTACTGTCTCCTAGCGCTCGATGGCCGGTGAACGCAAGTGCCTCCTCCGCCGGCGGATGCGCGGCATTGTTGTTCGGTGGCATACGCGCAACGGAGGCTTCCTCTCATTTTGGCGCACCAGTCGCGTCCCCCCGGGGTATTCCCCGGCGTGACCAGGCCCATCATGCTCAACGTGAGTGCGATGGTACTTGCCGCCAACATCAACTTTCGCATCCTCATTCAGATGAGCCGGTCGGACTTCGTCTTTGAGATCTGGACAATGCACTTTGCCACGGTCGGCGGCGCCTTGTCGTTACACTGCTGTTCAGTCTGGAAACGCGGGCGAGAAACTGGCCGGCCTGACCATCATGGCAAGTGCGCGTCCTCAAGCGCCTGCTCGACGAACGGGCGGGAAAGCCTTCTCCACTGCATGGGTTAGGGCCCGGTTTTTCGCGGCCATTTCAGCCAGTGGTCGCCGCCCCGTGGTCCGTGGCCGAGAATGATTCCATTTTTCCGAACACGTGTGACCAATGCTCTACGGAATTTCCGCAGCGAATGAAATATGGAGCCGCGTTGGAAAAAGGTCGCCATCGAAGATGCCGCGGTGCATCGCGTGTTGCAGAGGTGAACAATCTCCTCATACCGCCCACCGCGAACCGCACATTGTAGCAAAGGTGACCGCGATGATGGCCGCGTCAGCATAACTGTTCACGGCGCGGTCACCTGCTCGCCCTAACCTGGCTTCGACTTCTCAGTCGGATCCGCTGATCGCTTTGGTGCGACTGGCCGCTGCGCAGATTCAGATGTGAGATCCGGCTCTTGACCGCCTTATGGGCGACGAAGTCGACCCGGAAGTCAGGCATTCTCGGAAAGCGCATCTACCCACGGCGGATCGGACACGTGGGCTTTTGAACAGATCGGGCCTGCTCAGGTCCTGACGAGCGGAGCGGAGAAGCGAATCCCGACCGCATGAATGACGAGCAACGGCAGCTCGATGCTGCAATCCTGCGCCTTTTGCCGTAAACGGCGCAGGACGGCGTCGAGGCTTCGGCTTTCCACGTCCATCTCGCCGTAGCCGAGGTGCTTGGCAAGCCCGGCCCGGGCGACCGTCGCGCCCTCGGCCTGTGCGAGATATTCCAGCAGCAGCAACTCGCGTCCCGAGAGCTGCAATGACACGCCTCCGGGGGCGACGAGAAGACGGCGCTGCGTTTCGATCTGCCAAACCGCCGGCTGCCGCGCATCGATGCGCTCGGCTTTTGTAACTGCGGCAGTGTGGACGCGGCGAGCAAGATTTCTGACGGCGAACAGAAGCTCTTCACCATCGACCGGCTTGGTCAGATAAAGGTCAGCACCCTCTGCGTAGCCTCGGATGCGGTCGTCGCGGCCGGTCCGGGCCGTCAGCATGATGATGCCTGGGCGCCTTTCAGCCGAGAGATCGCGCGCAAGCTCGAAGCCGCTCGCATCGGGGAGGTTGACATCGAGAATGGCGATGTCGAACACGTCCGTCCGCAACGCCTTGTAAAATGAGATGGCCGAGGACAGGTCGGTCACAGTGATCCCGCTGAGCCGCAGGTATTCTGCCAAGCCCTGCCGCAGATCATGATCGTCCTCCACGAGAACGACGTGAATCGGCTGACCATCGGACTTGGGCTGGTGAGCGGTTTGTCGGGGCAGGGAGCTTGTCGTCATAGACTGCAACGAATCAGGTCAATCGTCTCGAATCATCGCATATACACAGCAGCGCCGAGTGGACAACGCCTGAGGGGATGGTTGCCGATGATCGATCGCCCGAAGGGATGCGCCAGCCTTGGCGACCTCCTTGCTATCCTGGTTTGTCTCTTCGCCCTCTGCGTCTTCGCGCGCGAGGGCGATGCGCGGGAACTGCAGCCGACGGCCATCGTCGGGCCGAGCGGCGAGTTGCCGCTGGACGGATACATGGAATTGTTCGTCGATCCGTCGCGGACCCTGGACCTGGGGGACGTGCTGAGGGCGAGCGCGCAGTTTCTCCCTATTTCAGGCCACGGCATCAATCTCGGCTATACGACGGATGCAGCGTGGCTCAGGATTCGCGTGGGAGCGGGGGAGTGGCAACGTGTCCTCCTGTCGCTGACTCCGAATTTCGTCGATCTGGTCGACGTCTATGTCGCAGCCGACCGTCCCGGCCTCGCTGCCGACGATTTCAAGCACTACGCCACCGGCGATCATCGTCCTTTCTCGGCGGACGATACGCTCTCCGGGCTCGACAACGTGGTTCCGCTGCAATTGCAGCCGGATACCGCGATGCTCGTTTATATCCGGCTGGCCAGCGTCAATTCGTCGCTCAATCTCTCGGCGGTGCTCTACTCTCCCACGGTCCATACGTTCCGTGTGACTATCCAAGGTCTCGTCGCCGGCGCCTGGTTCGGCGGCATGGCCGTCCTGCTGATCATCCAGCTCGTCTTCTTTCATTTCGACCGCAAGCCGTCCTATCCGCTGCTCGCCTTCAGCATCCTCGGCGCGACGCTGGTCTATGTCGGCAATCTCGGTCTGTCCCGCATGCTGCTGTTTCCGAACGGCGGCTACGGCAACGACTACTTCACTGGAGCTGCGGCCTGGCTCGGGCTGCTGGCCAGCTCGCTCGCCACCGCCAGCATTCTCGAATTGCCCCAACGCCTTCCCTGGATGAACCGGATATTTCTCGCCGGAGCCGGCGTGGGTTTTATCGGGATCGTCTTCGTCGGCTTCAACGCCAACCTCGTCTTCGCGCCGTTTGGCGGCGTCGTCATTTTGATCTTGGTGACGCTCGCCCTGGTGCTCGCGTTGTTCTGTGCCAACGAGAATGGCGTCGACACGCGGCTGCGCGCCGCAGCCTACTGGGTTCTCTGGTTTGGCGTGGCGGGAACGGTGGTCCAGCGCGCCGGCTTCGTGGAGCTGCCAGACTGGGTTGCGCATACCTATGCGCTGCCGGTCCTCCTGCAAATGGTGTTGCTGTCGGGAGCGGTGGCGGTGCGCCTGCGCTCCGCGGAAGCCATGAACGCCGCCATGAGCACCGAGATGCTGCTCGCCGCGCAGGCCGCGGAACGCCGCGCCGTCGCCATGGTCGAGGAGAAGACCCGGGAGCTCGCCGCAGCCAAGAAGATCGCCGAGGACGCCCTGCGCGCCGAATTGCAGTCGCAAGAGCAACAGGTACGGTTCATGGAGGTGATCTCGCATCAGTATCGCACGCCGCTCGCCACGATCCGCTCCAATATCGACGGCATCGGCCTCAGCTTGCCCGTGGAGGACCAAGCCAATCACGACCGCCTCAAACGCGTACGCCGCGGCATCGTACGGCTCATCGAAACGCTCGAGGTGAACCTGACGCGCAGCCGTTTGCAGGGGCCGTCCTTCTCACCGCAACTGGTTCGGACGTCCTTGCAGGAGGTCGTCTTGGCCAGCGCAGCTCGCGCCAACGACCTGCTTCAAGCCGACATTCTGACGGATGCTGCCCCACGAGCGGCGCATGCATCGATTATGGCCGATCCCGAGATGCTCGGCATCGCCATCATCAATCTCCTCGAGAACGCGGTGAAATTCTCTATCCACATGAAGGGGGATCCTGTGATCCTCTCATGCTCGATCGCGGGAGATAGCGGCGTGATCGCTGTCACCGACAAGGGCATTGGCATCCCGCCCGACGAGATCGTCGGAATCATGCGCCGATCGGTGCGCGGCTCCAATGCTCGACATGTCGAGGGCACGGGCATCGGCCTATCGCTCGTCTCCCGCATCGCGGGCGCCCACGGTGGAACGATTGAGATCGACAGCAAGGTCGGTGTCGGCACCACGATCCGAATCATCGTGCCGCTGCCTTCGACCTGATTCGGCGCCGCGACGCCTCAGAAGCGGTTCGATGCAGCTCTCCTGATCACGCTGAACATGTGCCCTGTCGGTCACCCGTTGCAGAAGTTTCGTGGCGTTGCGACGAGGCAACAGGTTTCGTTCCAAGACGTTTCCGCATGTTTCAATGCGTTACAAATCGCTCCAACTCGCTTCTGTTGCACTCACGCCCGCAGCTTTAACCTCCTGCAAGCTCGCAGACAGCTTCTCGCCTGAGAGACGATCGAGCGCCGCGTTGGGGTTTCGTTCAACAACTCGGCTGTCCACCGCGTACGCGCCAGATGCAACGGACCTCTCCAAGCAGCGGCGCGAAGGTTTCGTACACCCTATTGGTTTCGCGACCGCGGAGATGATCTTGCAGACGATCGCCTATCGGCACAATTTTTGTCATCGGCCCCTCGTTTCCGGGCATCGCTTGAGTCTCAGCGCCGGCGTCAGCTCGCTGGCGCTCATTCTGGCGCTGCAGCCTGCAGGGGCGCAGACTTATTATCCCGGACAGCGCAACAGCCTGTTCGTCATCCCCGCGCCGGTGAACGGTCGTGCCGCCTATACGGAAGGCTTCATTTGGGAGACATTGTACCAGGCGACCTCCGGTCAGGCGGGGCCGTCTCTCAACATCATCAATAATTCCTGGATTCTCAACAAAGATCCAACCCAGGTTATCTGGCGGCAGGCGATCGCACCCTCGGTGGTGATCGGCTCCGAGGGCGGCAAAGGCGGTGACGGCCTGAAGCGGGATGCGGAGGCCGCGGCCGGCGGAGCCGGTGGCAACGTTACGGTCGTCCACAATGCGAGCATGGCGCTCAGCACGGCGGAGGCGACCATGCTGACGTCCCTGGTGTCGATCTACTCCCGGGGCGGTAAGGGAGGCGCCGGCGTTGTCGGCGATCTCGACGGTCGGTCCGAGCTTTATGCCTCGGCCGGTGGGGGCGGGGCGGGTGGCGACGTCACGGCGACCGTCCAGAAGGGTATCGACACCCAGGGGGACTATGTCGGAGCGCTTCATGTGATGTCCCGCGGGGGCAATGGCGGTGATCACGGCCGGATTGACGAGGACGAGCCGCAGACGCCCCGTGCTGGCACTGGCGGATACAGCGGTCTCGTTTCGGTGACGCTCGGCAAAGACGCCAAACTCACTACGACCGGCAAGGCCGCAGCGGCGATCGTGGTGGAGTCGATCGGGGGCGACGGCTCCAATTCGGCCAATGCGCAGGACACCCGCGGCGGGGTCGCGGGCAACGCCTATGCAGGCTCTGACAGGAGATCGATTCTTTATAGCAATGCTGGCGCGGTCTCGACGGCGGGGGAATTTGCGCCCGGCGTGCTGCTGCAGAGCGTCGGCGGCGCCGGCGGGAAGGGCGGCATCGCGGCGGTGTCCGGACGCGGAACGCCGGGCGGCGCCGGTGGCCATGGCGGCAACATCATAGCGCTCCAGACCGGCAGGATCGACACCAAAGGGGCCTACAGCTACGGCATCGTGGCGCAGTCGGTCGGCGGTGCCGGTGGTGCAGGAGGTAACGGTCTGGCATCGGGCGGGGCAGGCGGGGCGGCGGGCAGCGGCGGTAGCATCGACCTCACCGTCGCCGACCAGATCCGCACGGCCGGCAAAGGCGCTACCGCGGTCGTGGCGCAATCGGTCGGCGGCGGCAAAGCCGTTCAGGCCTTCCAGTCCGATCTTCTGGCACCGCCGGTCGGTGGAGGCGGTGCGGGCGGGTCGGGTCTATTCCTCTGGCTCAGCAGCGGTGGCGTCGGCGGAACGGGCGGCGATGGCGGCGCAGTGACGGTCAACAACAACGGCGATCTGTGGACCGATGGCGCAGGCGCAGCCGGCATCCTGGCGCAGAGCATCGGCGGAGGCGGTGGAGGTGGTGGCGAGGCCACGGCCTTCGGCCTTGGCTTCGGCGTCTCACGGGGCGGCAGCGGTGGCGGCGGCGGTAATGGCGGCACCGTCACGGTCAACAGCCGTCGGGGCAGCATCGGCTATTTCCTGGGCGGCATTCATACCCGTGGTGCCGATGCTGCCGGCATCATCGCGGAATCCATCGGCGGCGGGGGCGGCTCGGGCGGCGAAGCCGTCACCGTCGTGGGCGGCACCTTGGTCACGTCCGCGACGGCTCTCGGCGGTTCGGGCGGCGATGGCGGCTCCGGCGGCACGGTTCTCATCGACAGCGGCTGGGCCGTTTCCACCTCGGGAGTACGCTCCCATGGCATTGAGTCGATGAGCATTGGTGGCGGCGGAGGCGATGGCGGCGCCTCGTATGCGGCAGCCTATTCCAAGGCAGTCGAGAAGCGGCTGCCCAATATCGCGGTCGCGGTCGCGATCGGCGGCTCGGGTGGCAAGGGTGGCCAGGGCGGCGCCGTCACCGTGACCAATTCCGGGGCCGTGTCGACCAGTGGCAATGATGCGTTCGGCATCATGGGCATGAGCATTGGTGGTGGTGGCGGCGACGGCGGCATTTCCGACGTCAGCGCCACGGCGAGCGGGTCCTCGGTTGTCGGCGTGGCCGTGGGCGTCGGCGTCGGTGGAACCGGGGGCGGCGGCGGTACTGGAGGAGCCGTAACCATCGTCAGTGGCAACAGAGTCACCACGTCCGGAGATCAGTCCATCGGCATTGTCGGCTACAGCATTGGCGGTGGCGGCGGTGCCGGCGGCAGCGCCGACGTGACCGGCACCACGTCCGGTAAGGGTTTCTCGGTCGCGGTGAACGTTGCCGTCGGTGGGAAGGGCGGCAGCGGCAATACCGGCGGCACCGTCAAGATCACCAATAATGGAACGATCGAGACCCAGGGCTATGCGGCGTCCGCGATCCATGCGCTCAGCGCCGGCGGGGGCGGAGGCTATGGCGGCGCCGGGATGGCCAGGTCCGCGGGGTCGGATTCGTCGCAGCCCAAACCCAGCGACTCAGCGCGCATCACCGCGGCGGTCAATGTGGGCGTCGGTGGCGCCGGTGGCAGCGGCTCGAATGGAGGACTCGTCGAGGTCACGAACAACACGGCGATCACGACCCGCGGGGTTGATGCCAGGGGCATCCTGGCCCAGAGCATCGGCGGCGGCGGCGGCGTAGGCGGCGCGGGCACGGCGCACAGTGCCAACAACGTGCAGGTCAACGTAGCGGTCGGTGCGACTGGCGGCGGCGCGAGCGACGGCGGCGACGTGGTCGTGAACAACGGCGGGACCGCGGCCACAGCTATCACCACCTACGGCAACGGCGCCTACGGCATCCAGGCGCAGTCGGTCGGCGGCGGTGGCGGCAGCGGCGGCTCGGCCTCTGCCGATGCGGGAGATTCCACGTTGGCTCTGCTTGGCAAGACGCTCGCCGCAAACGGCTTCAAGGCGCTCGCCCAGAAGGTACTGCCCAAATTCTCCGCCAAGCACGGTATCAAGCCGTCCTTCCCGATCTCCGTCGCCGGCAACGATACCGTGGGAGGTACGGGAGGTTCGGGCGGCAACGGCAAGTCCGTCACAGTCACCAACTGGGATGAGATTTCCACCAATGGCCAGGTGGCCACGGCGGTGTTCGCGCAGTCGATCGGCGGTGGCGGCGGCAATGGCGGCGCCTCCACGGTTGGTGGCGGTGCGCTCCTCGCGAACATGAAGATCGCCAGCGGCGGCAGCGGCGGCGTGGGCGGCGATGGCGGCGCCGTCACGGTGACCAATGGATTCACCGGCAAGATCAGCACAGGGGGGCCTCCTCGTACGGCATTTTTGCTCAATCCATCGGTGGCGGTGGCGGTCAGGCGACCGTCGGCGTGGACCGTTCGGGTTTCTCACTCGATCGGCCCGCGCTGTTGGCCGGCGGTAACGGGTCGCGTGGAAATGGCGGCGCGGTCAAGGTCACCAATGCAGGGAGCATCGTCACCGGCGGCGCGCAATCCGACGGCATTGTCGCCCAGTCCATCGGCGGCGGTGGCGGCCTCGTGGCGCTCAACTCCATGGATGCCTTCGAGGTTCTGAGCCTCAAGACTGCGCTGACCCAGGCCGAGAAAGATACACTGAAGCGTTATGGCCTGGACGTCGACCAAGCCATCAAGGAAGCCGAATCCGCGAAGGCTGCAGCCAAGCCGGGGACCGACACCCTCACCCTTCAACTTGGCGGCACGGGCGGTGCGAACGGCAACGCCGCCGCGGTGACAATCGAACATGCGGGATCCATCACGACGACTGGCGGCAATGCCTTCGGCATCCTCGCGCAGTCCATCGGTGGCGGCGGCGGTTTCATGTCAGACGGATCGGGGCCCGGCATCAACACGCTGAAAGTGTCCGGTCGCCTGGGCGGGTCCGCCAACAGCTTCGGGGACGGCTCCGAGGTTTATGTCAAACTCGGCGCGGGAAGCAGCATCCAGACGACGGGCGTGGGCTCTGTCGGCATCCTCGCGCAGAGCATTGGCGGTGGCGGCGGCTATACCGGTGCACTCAATTCGGTGGATGCGACCTATGCGAATCTCCTGGCGCAGAGGGATCCGTCATCCGGACGCGGCGGCGGCATCCTGGTTTCGATGGCGAACACTGCTGCCAGGATGTCGATCCAAACACAGGGCAAGAACGCGCATGGCGTCTTCGCGCAAAGCGTCGGCGGCGGTGGTGGCGCGGTCGGCACGGCCGAGGGGATCGTGTTGCCGACGCAGATCGGCGACACGACCAACCGCAACAAGGCAACCCGCGGCGGTGGTCTGATCGAGATCGACCTCAAGGGGTCGATCAGGACGACCGGCGAAAATTCGGTCAGCATCTACGCCCAGAGCGGCGCGCAGGGCGGCGCGGGGCGGGTCGTGGCCGGCACGGGTTCGGACATCAGAGTCAACTTCCAGGGCGTGCTCGCGGGTGGCTCCGGGACCGGTGCTGCGGTCCAGATCGATGGCGGCGGTGCCAATGCGATCGAGTTCCAGGCCGGGTCCGACGTCAGCGCCGGCTCGGGCGTGGCAGTGTTGGCCAGCCACGGCCAGGACCGGCTGGACAACTGGGGGTTGTTATCCGGCGACGTGAACCTTGCCGTCGGCAACACCGGAGAGGTCAACACATTCAACAACCGCCTTGGCGGCACCTATACCAGCTCCGCCCGTGGGATCGTAAATGTTGGAGCCGCAGGGACGTTCCGGAACGAGGGGACCTTCAATATCGGCGGCATCAATGCCATTGCCACCGCGAATGTCATTGGCACTTATGTACAGACCGAGGCCGGCTCGTTGCTGATGGATGTCAGCCGCACCCCTGCGGGGGCCAAAAACGATCTCGTACAGCTGACGGGCTCGCTTGGCGGCACCATCAAGGTGAACGTCGTGGACGGCCTCATGCCGGGCCGTTTCGCCGTGGCCGAGGTGAGCGGGACCACCAACAACCTCAAAGCGGCCGGGGCGCATGGCAACTTCAGCCCCTTTAACTGGTCTGTCCAACGCGAGGGAAGCCGGATCTTCATCGACCCCGCCGCGAATATCCGGGCCCCCCAGGGGGCGGATATGACCGCCAGCGAGGATGCCGCCATGGCCTATCTCCAGCGGGCCTGGGAGTCCGGCAGGATCTCGCAGTCCAATGCATCGCTGTTTGGAAAGCTGGCCAATGTCAGCTCAGTGGACGACTATACCCGCTCGATCGACAGCATTACACCTGAGGAGTCGCTTGGCGCGCTGTCCAACCAGACCCTGGGCGCCCTTACATCCATCAAGATGTCGCTCAGTTGTCCGATCTTCACCGGCGCGGGCACGATGATGCAGGAGACCGATTGCGGCTGGGCCCGTGTCACCGGCGCCTGGACCAGGCAGACCGAAAGTGCTGATGCGAGCGGCTATCACCAGAATGCCGAGACCTACCGCGTCGGCGCGCAGCGCGAGATCGCCGACGGCTGGTTTCTTGGCGCGACCGCCGGCCTGACGCAATCCGCTCTGTCTGACAGCGACAGGCTGTCGAGGACGAACGGCGTCGCTGGCGACGTTGCGGTCTCGCTGAAGCATCAGATCGGCCCATGGCTGCTCGCGATGTCCGGCCACATGGGTTACGGTACGTTCGAGACGCAACGGCTTCTCGACGTTGGACCGAGCGTCTGGCTCGCGAACGGCACCTCGGACATTTGGACGGCCGCCGCCCGCGTCCGCGCCAGCTACGAGCTGGCTTATTCCAACTGGTACATCAAGCCCTATACCGACCTCGACCTGCTCTACACTGCCATGCCGGGCTATAATGAGCACGGCATGGGGGGCATGGACCTTCATTTCTCGTCCGCACGCCAATGGAATGTGGCAGTGAGCCCATCGCTCGAAATCGGCGGCCGGCTGGACGTCGATCCGCAGGCTTGGCTGCGGCCCTATGCGTCGGTGGGTATGACTTTCTTCGCCAGGGACAGCATGGATATCGGCGTCACCTTCGGCAATGCGGCTGACGCGGGCTTCATCACCCAGGCGAAGCTTCCCGCAACGCTGGTCAATGTTACCGCGGGGCTGCAGATCTTCTCGACGAAGGGCTACGAGCTGCGCACGGAATACTCGGCCGGTTTCAGCAGGAACTATATTAGCCAGGAGGCCAGCCTTCGCCTCGCTGTACCGTTCTAGATTACGACACGGCGGGATTTGGACTCGATGCTGCCAACGTGAAGGGCCAAGCCTGATATCGGCAGGCCGCTGTGGCGTCGATCCGCGACTGCTTAATCAGCGGGTCCCAGGTTCGAGCCCTGGTGCGCCCACCATCGCGAGAAGGCGTCTTATTAATTTGCGGGAGCGGTCGCCGAGAACAAAGCGGATCTCGCGCGACGTTTTTGTGGTCGGACGCGCCACGGCCAAATTGCCGTGCGGCTTCTCGTTTTGTTTCTGTATCTTCACCCCATTCGATACAGCGCGCAGAACCGCTGGCACAGGCCGATCACGTGCTCGTCGTAGGACAGGATATTAGAGCGAGAAAAACGGACAATCTGTTCTGCGCGTTGCCGCAGGGTTAGATTACACTGCGCGACGCACCGATCCTGCTTGCGATAAGGCCGATGCCCATCAGCGCGAGCGCGAGACCCCACACGTTCAATCCAAGCCTCCCGTATCCACCAACTCCCTGCGCCGCAAGCAGCGCAAGGCCGGTGCCGGTCAGGAGGGCGCCGAGCACGTAGCGCCACGCGGGCGCCGGTGCGCCCGCAGTCGCGCGCGGCCGCTCAAAGCGTCCGAATGCTATAACAAGAGGAATAAGCGCCATCGCATTCGCTGCGAGCCACGGGAACCGCGACCACCACCACTCGGAGCTTCCCGGCTCAAGCCGTAGACCGAAGCCGCCGGCGAGATAGGCTGCGAGGATCACAAGGGTGGTGGCCGTCAGGTGCCAAATAAACAGCGTCATGATGTTGCCATTCATCGCCACGGTTGCCGTCCACGCTATGCGGCCAGCCAGCCAGCGGCGCGCGGGTACCTGCGCGGCAAGCAGCAACCCGCCCTGCATGATTGCGAGCGCTATCAGCGTGACCTTCGGCGGTGTCGTGGTGCTGACCGGATCGCCGGGGACGCCAATCATCGAGACAGGATAAGGCCCGATGTGTACCAGCAAAAGTAGCACGGCAAAGCCCAAAGCGGCGCCGACTAGCAGTGTCCTGAGCTCGGAAAATCGCTCGTCGAGCCACGCATAACCGAGCATGGAGATTGCACCCCAGACGAACAGATAGTTCGCGAAGCCAAGCCAGCGCAAACCGACGGCAAAGTACATGACATCGACAGCAACTGCAGCGGCTGTCAAAGCCCAGAACGATCCCATACCAAATCGGGCCCATGCAGCCTCCGTGGCCGGCACGAGCAGAACAATTCCGATGTACACCGCGAGGAACCAGATTGGTATGAACGCAGCCTGCGAGCCATAGCTGATCAGCTCCGGCCGCACGCCGCGGGCGTACTCAATTGCAACGATCGCCACCCAAACCGTGAGCAGTGGGAGGATTGGCCACACGAGACGCCGCAACCGGCCTTCAAGCCAGGCTGCATATGATTTGTCGTCCCGTCGCGCGGCACGCCAACTGATGCCGTTCGCGTATCCGCCGACCATGAAGAAGATCGGCATGACCTGCACGATCCATGTGAGCCAAGCGGTCCAAGGGACGACCGTCAGGATATGGGATGTCTTCAACGTGTCGGTTGCGTCGAAATAGGGCGCGGCGGCCAGCCAGTGCCCGACAATCACCACCAGCATCGACATAGCTCGCAGGAAGTCGACGTAGCGGTTTCGGGACGCGGGCGTCCGGTCAGCAAGCTCGGCAGCACGGGACCAAGCCGCCATGATCATTCTCCAACCTGCCGTCCAGCCTGTGTGACCAAGTCAACATGAGCAAGTCAACGGATTGGCGCTCGTGAGCATCCTCCGCGACCTTAGCTCGACCGAACCGGGTTGCAAATGCGGACAGGTCCGGAGCTCTCTCGACGTTTGCTGCTTGGATGCATAGTCCATCGCGGCTGCGGGACCGTAAGCCTGAAATCGCCGAATAAGCACTACGGTCAAATTGGTGGCATGGACCACTGATTGTGGGCCAATGCCGCCAATTTGAAGTTCCCTGCAGCATTTGCCGCAAGCTCGTTCAGGAACTTCAAATCAGAAAACGGCATTAGAATCATGAATTTGTTGACGCACGTTACTTCCGAGGTTCGTCTCAAAATTGTTGTCGTGTTTTACGAACTTCGGAAGTGAGGCACTGGCCGCACTTGCCGGCAGCCAATGGAAAGCCGACACTTCCAGAGCCCTGACCGGCCGGGGCGCAGTATCTAACGGCCGTCGGGAGGAGTGCCATGGAGCGCATCTGGCTCAAGCACTACCCGCCAGGGGTTTCGGCGGAGATCGACCCGTCGCGATACGCATCGCTCGTTGCGATGCTCGAAGAAAGTTTTGCCAAATATCGCGAGCGCACCGCCTTCATCTGCATGGATAAGGAGCTGACCTACGGTGAAACCGACGAGATGTCACGCGCTTTCGGGGCCTGGCTGCAGGCCAGAGGCCTGGCGAAGGGTGCTCGCGTCGCCATCATGATGCCGAACGTGCTGCAGTATCCGGTGGCGATCTGCGCCGTCCTTCGTGCCGGCTTCACCGTGGTGAACATCAACCCCTTGTACACGGCGCATGAGCTCGAGACTCAGCTCAAGGATGCCGGCGCCGAAACCATCATCGTGCTTGAGAACTTCGCGCATGCCCTGCAGCAGGCGATCGACAAGACCAGCATTAAACACGTTGTCGTTGCCTCCATGGGCGACCTCCTGGGCTTGATGAAAGGCACGATCGTCAATCTGGTGGTACGGTGGGTGAAGAAGATGGTGCCGGCCTACTCGCTGCCGGGCGCAACGCCGTTCAATGCGGCCCTCGCGGCCGGCAAGAACATGACGTTGACCAAGCCGCAGCTCGGATCCGACGATCTCGCATTCCTGCAATACACCGGCGGGACCACGGGCATCGCCAAAGGCGCGATGCTGTTGCATCGCAACGTAGTCGCCAACATGCTGCAGATCGACGAATGGCTGAAGCCGGTATTGGAGAACGAGCCGAAGGTCGATCGTCTGACCGTCATGGCGGCGCTGCCGCTCTATCACATCTTCGCGTTGACGGCATGTTTCCTGCTCAGCGTCCGTACCGGCGGCCAAAACATTCTCATCCCAAACCCGCGCGATATTCCCAGCCTCATTGAGGAGCTTGCCAAGTACAAGGTCAACCATTTTCCGGCGGTGAACACGCTTTACAACGCGCTGCTCAATCATCCGGATTTCGGCAAGATCGACTGGAGCATGCTCAAGTGCGCTGTCGGCGGCGGCATGGCGGTGCAGAAATCAGTGGCGGACCGTTGGTTCAGGACCACGGGCTCGCCGCTGTGGGAAGGTTATGGCCTGTCGGAGACGTCGCCGGTCTTGACCTGCAATCCGCCGACCGCTCCCGAATGGGACGGCACCATCGGGCTGCCGATGCCGTCAACGGACATCTCGATTCGCGACGACGACAACAACGAGGTGCCGCTTGGGGAGCCGGGCGAGATCTGCGCGCGCGGCCCGCAGGTGATGCCGGGCTACTGGAACCGTCCGGATGAGACAGCCAACGTCTTTGCTCCCGACGGCTTCTTCCTCACTGGCGATATCGGCATCATGGACGAGACCGGCCGGACTCGGATCGTCGATCGCAAGAAGGACATGATCACGGTGTCCGGGTTCAAGGTCTATCCGAGCGAGGTCGAGGCGGTGGTGTCGAGCCACCCGGGAGTGCTCGAATGCGGAGTGATCGGCGTCCCCGATCCGCGCTCCGGCGATGCGGTGAAGCTGTTCGTCGTCAAGAAGGATCCAAACCTCACCGAAGCGGCCCTGATCGCCTACTGCCGAACGCGGCTCACACCCTACAAGGTGCCGCGGCTGGTGGAGTTCAGGACCGAGCTGCCGAAGACCAATGTCGGCAAGATCTTGCGCCGGCAGTTGCGCGACGAGTCGGCAGGCTTCACTACCGTCGGCTTCTCTGGTTAACCTCCCGTTTGGCAGCGCCAGCTTCGATCCTGCGCCTGCAGGGGATTGCAGGTGCGTAGCGCGACGCGCAGCATCGGGCATTCCGCCGACAACAAATGGTTCACCCGGCTTGTGTTTGCTGCCGCCATCGTCGAGGCGGTGGAGAAACTCGACCTCACTTACCCGATGATCGATCCTGAGAAGAGAATGGAGTTGCAAACGATACGCGCGGCCCTGAGCCGCGAGAAATGGGGACAGTCCCATATCGAGCAATCTCGTCGGGCACCTTCGCTCCGCGATCCGCCCTCAGTCTCGGTTCAGATCAGCTTCCCCATCGCTACGGCGGTATCCGCCATGCGGCACGAGAATCCCCACTCGTTATCGTACCATGACATCACGCGTACCAGCGTGCCATCCATGACCTTCGTCTGATCCATGTGGAAGACGGAGCTGTGCGGATCGTGGTTGAAGTCGATGGAAACATTTGGATCGTTGGTATAGCCGAGAATCCCGTTGAGCTGCTGGTCGGCGGCGCGCTTGATCGCGGCGTTCACCTCGTCCTTCGATGTCGCCTTCTTGGCGACGAATTTGAAATCGACCACCGAGACATTCGGCACCGGGACACGAATGGCGACACCGTCGAGCTTGCCGTTCAGTTCCGGTAGCACGAGGCCGACCGCCTTTGCCGCGCCTGTTGATGTCGGGATCATCGACATCGCCGCCGCTCGCGCGCGGTACAAGTCTCTGTGCAATGTATCCAGCGTCGGCTGGTCGCCAGTATAGGCATGGATCGTTGTCATGAAGCCCCTTTCAATCCCGATCGCATCGTTGAGCACCTTGGCAACCGGCGCCAGACAGTTGGTCGTGCATGAGGCGGCGGAGACGATCTTGTGCTCCTTCGACAGCCCGTCGTGATTGACGCCGTAAACCACCGTGAGATCGGCGCCGTCGGCCGGCGCCGAGACAAGGACGGCCTTTGCACCTGCTTTGAGATGAGCGGAAGCTTTGCTTTTTGAGTTGAAGACGCCCGTGCATTCGAGCGCAATGTCAACGCCCAGGTCCTTCCATGGCAGGTCCGAGGGATCCTTGATCGCGGTGACCTTGACTTTGCCGTTGCCGACGCTGATGGCGTCGCCTTCGACCTTGACTTGCCCCGGGAAGCGGCCGTGCACGGAATCATATCGTAGAAGGTGCGCGTTGGTCTCCACGGGCCCGAGATCATTGACAGCGACCACCTCGATATCCTTGCGGCCCTCCTCGACGATGGCGCGGAGAATGTTACGGCCGATGCGGCCGAATCCGTTGATGGCGACGCGAACGGTCATTTTCGGCTCCCTTCTTGGCACTACGCTCCGACACTGTTTCCTGTCGGGATAGGGACGATACTAGTTTCGATGATTTCAAACAGTGGGCATTGTCGTGCGGACGGCCCTATGCGACTGCCTGCCTCCTTTTGATCCGGACACTTGGCCCCGGGGCATGATGGAACTCGCTTTAGGCGTGTCTGCTGGCCGTATGAGTTCTGACGCTTCAAGGTCGATTATCAGCGTGGCGCCCGTCTGCGGCTCTACTGTGGGCTATCCGAGATGGCCTGTATAATGGCATTTAATCGGGCTCGCGATTGATGGTTCCTTGCAGCGAACCAAATCAAATGCACGGAAAGCGGAATGGCAGCCTTCGTCTCGATCGCCCCACTCGCTCTGATCGTTCTTCTCATGGCCGTATTGCGGTGGTCGGCGGCCAGCGCGGGACTGGTCGGACTCGTGGCGGCCGCGGCTGGCGCAATCGGATTCTTTGGCTTCGGAACGCGCATCTACGCTGAGCAGGGCATCGCCGGAGTGCTCATCGGAACCGGTGCGGAGGCAGCTTTCTCGGCCGCTGACATCGTGTGGATCATCCTGCCGGCTCTGTCCCTCTATGAGCTGCAGCAGCGCTCAGGCGCGATCGATGCCATCCGCAGGGGATTGATGAGTTTGTCCTCGGACGAGACCCTGCTTGCCCTCGTCATCGCCTGGTTCTTTGCGTCATTCATGGAAGGAGCGGCGGGGTTCGGCACACCTATCGCCCTGGCTGCGCCTCTTCTGGTCAGTCTCGGCTACACACCCGTCGTGGCGGTCGCTTTGCCGCTCATTGGTCATGTCACAGGCACTTCGTTTGGCGCGCTCGGCACTCCGATCTTGGCGCAGGCCGACGTGTCAGGCATCAGCGGCAGCAGCATCGCCCCGCCGACGGCCTTGCTGCATGCGAGCCTGGCGCCATTGCTGGTGCTTTCGATCGTGTTCATCGCGAGCAAAGCGCGATTCCAGGTGAAATACGCGGCATGGGCCATCGTCGCCGCCATTTGTTTCCTGCTGCCGTACCTGGTCTTGGCCATGTGGGTAGGACCAGAGCTGCCGACGATCGGCGGAGCGCTGGCCGGTGGATTGGCATTTGCTTTTGTCCTCAGACGGATGCATCCGCAGCAAGCTGAAACTCTGGATGCGAGATCGCTTGCCATTGCTGCTCTACCATATGCCGTGCTGGTCGGCTTGATCCTCGTGACGCGTCTCGTTCCGCAGATCCGCGATCCGCTCCGGCAGGTTGTGCTCGAATGGGGGTTGCCCGGACCGTTCAGCGGACGCGTCGAGCTCCTCTATCATCCCGGGACCATGCTGCTCGCAGGATTTCTGTTCGGCGGGCTCTTGCAGGGATGCAAGATTGCCGATCTGGCCGGTGCCGTCACTGCTGCTATCCGTCGACTGGTTCCCGTCGCCGCTGCCTTGTTCTCGATGCTCGCGATCGCGCGGCTGATGGTCCATGCGGGCATGATAGAGGCACTGGCGGAAACGGCTACACGGACCGGTCAGGCGTGGCCGCTGCTTGCGCCTTCAGTTGGGGCAATCGGCTCCTTCATCACGGGATCGACAACCGTCTCCAACATCCTCCTGACGGATCTTCAGCAGGCAGCCGCTGCCGGGCTCGGCTTGCCGATGTTGGCACTGATCGCCGCCCAGGGATTCGGAGCTGCCGTCGGCAATTGTGCGGCGCTGCACAACATCATCACGGGCGCTGCCACGGTCGGCCTGCAAGGACGTGAAGGCGATATCCTGAGAAAGACGGGACCAGTTTGTCTTGGATACCTTGCGCTCGGAGGCGTTCTTGCGCTGACGTTCGCGCGATGGTTCCCGTTTTAGAAGCGGCCGCGTTGTTCCATCAGATGGCAGCGGCTGGACTGATTCCCGCCGTCATGTAAGGTTGCATCTGGATTGGACCGCATAAGCTCATCGGAGCTATGAACCCGTGCTCAGACCCGGGAGGCCGTCATGAACATTGTCGTGTTCGAAACCGAGGAATGGGAGCGACAAGCCTTCCTGCGCCTTGAGCCAAGCCATCGCGTGCGCTGCGTTGCTGAGCCGCTGGACCAACGGAACGCGGCTGACTTCTCCGAGGCCGAAGTTGCCAGCCCATTCATCAATTCGCGGTTTGACGCAGCAGCCCTCGCAAAATTCCCAAGGCTAAAGCTGATAGCGACGCGATCGACGGGATACGATCACATCGATCTCAGCTACTGCGCCGCACACGGCATCATCGTGTCGAACGTGCCTGACTATGGCGATTCGACCGTGGCCGAGCACGTCTTCGCTCTGCTGTTGGCAGTTGCGCGCAATCTCGTGGAGTCGGTGGAGCGGACGCGGCGCGGGCAGTTCACACAGACCGGGCTACGCGGCTTTGAGCTCCGCGACGGGACAATCGGCGTCATCGGCACCGGCCGGATCGGGATTCGCGTGATCGAAATCGCACGCGGCTTCGGCATGAATGTTCTTGCTTACGACCTCCGACCGGACGAAGCGGCCGCCGTCCGGCTCAAGTTTTCCTACGCGAGCCTCGACAAACTGTTGTCGGATTCGGACGTCGTGACGCTGCACGTGCCCGCAACGTCCGGCACGGCCAGCATGCTCTCGGATCGCGAGTTCGCCCGCATGAAGCCGGATGCAATCCTGATCAATACGGCACGCGGCCATATCGTTGACGTTGAAGCGCTGGTGCGGGCGCTGGCTAACGGCAGGCTCCGCGGCGCCGGCCTCGACGTTCTGCCGCAGGAGCCCCTGATCCGCGAGGAGGCGGCGATCTTCCACCAGGACGCAGTTCGGGACGCCGATGATTTCAAGGCACTGGTTGCGAACCATGTGTTGCTGCGCTTTCCCAATGTGGTGGTGACGCCGCACAATGCGTACAACACCGAGTCGGCGCTGCAGCGCATCACCGCGACGACGCTTGCCAATATCGAGGCGTTTGCGCGCGGGACGCCGCAGAACGTCGTGTCCGCGCATTGAAAGTTCGCGGCGCCGCGAGTGCTCGCGCGATCAGGACGCACGGTGAAGCGGCACGCTGGTTCGCTCGCCCGGGTACAGAACGAAATGCCGTTCGTCGACCGCGATGGAGATTGCGTCCGCTCCACTTGGATCGCTCGCCAGCGTCAGCGCATCCTGGGTTATATCCACGCTGAGCGAGTGCTGGCGGTAGCGGAGCCGAAATGCAAGCCGGCGCAGTTCATCCGGTAATGCCGGGTGAAAATGCAGTTCTTCGCCGCGCAGTTCCAGCCCGGTGAAGCAGCGTTGCAACAGGTCGATCGTGCCGGACATGGCGCCGAGATGAATGCCTTCGCGCGTGGTCCCGCCTTGAACGTCGCTAATGTCACTTTGCAGAGCCTCCGTGAAAAGTGACCAGGAGCGTTGCCGGCAGGAGCGCGCCAAGACCCAGGCATGCACGAGGGCGCTCAGGGTGGAGCCGTGCGAGCTGCGCCGCAGATAGTAGTCGATGGTTCTGGGGATCGTGGCAGGATTGAAAGTGTAACCAAGGCGGTTGAAGAGCTCCGCCAGTTCTTCTGCGGAAAACAGATAGAACAACATCAGCGCATCGGCCTGCTTGGAGAGCTTGTAGCGATTGGGCGAGTCGCTCTCCGCCTCGAGGATCAGGTCTAGCCGCATGATATTCGGGTATTTGCGGCGATAGGCGTCCCAGTCGAATTCCTGTAGCAGCTCATAGCCTTCAAACTGGCTGAGAATGCCGTCATCGTGGAATGGCAGGTACAACTTGCAACTGACATGCTCCCAATGTGCGAGTTCCTCCTGCTCGATTCGCAGGTTCTGGCACAATTCGTGACAGCGTTCCTTGGGCAGCAGCTCAAAGAGGTCTAGCGCGCGGGCAATGCACCAGACGGCCATGACATTGGTGTACGCGTTATTGTCCAGGCCTGCCTCATCCCGATCCGGATAGCCGTCATGGAATTCGTCCGGCCCCATCACGCCGCGGATATCATAGCGGTCGCGTGCTTCGTTCCACTGCGCAAGACTGGCCCAGAAGCGGGCAATCTCGAACATCAGCTCGGCGCCGAAGGAGTAAAGGAACTCGGCATCGCCAGTGGCTTGATGGTACTGCCAGACATTATAGGCGACGGCCGCGCCGATATGGCGCTGCAGATGTGTGTCGTCTTTGATCCAGTTGCCGGAACGCGGGTTGAAGTACATCACGTCGGTTTCTTCGCGCCCATCGCTACCGCTCTGCCATGGGTACATCGCGCCGCGGAAGCCGGCTTGCCGCGCGGCCCAGCGCGCCTCATCGAGGCGCCGGTAGCGGTAGAGCAGCAAGGCACGCGCGAGGATCGGAAAATGCAGGTTCAGCAGCGGGAAGATGAACAGCTCGTCCCAGAAGATGTGGCCACGGTAGCCCTCGCCATGCCAGCCGCGGGCGGGGATGCCAGCATCCAGTTCCATGCTGTGGCTGGAAGCTGTCTGGAGCAGATGGAAGAGATGCAGACGCACGGCCAAATGCGTCTCATCCGCTTCGTCACTGGCGATATCGAGCAGATCCAGGTCGCAGCGCTCCCACAAATGTCCCCAGACACGCTGATGGGTTTGCAGAAGTGCATCAAAGCTGTCGGCGCGTGCGATGGCGGTGCGCGCTGCGGTTTCCGGATCGGCGATGGCGCGGTCCCTGGAGGTATAGAGCGCGACGATCTTCTCGATCTCGATGCCGGCGCCCGGCACGGCATCAAGGGCGATGTCATAGCCGACACGCGCCGCTTCCTCGATCGGGTGCTTGTGCACGGCGGCATCAAGCCCGCGCGCACGTGCGTCCAACCGTGCGGCCTGTGCGATCCGTAGCTGCGACTGCGTCATCTCCACCTGAAGCAGCATGGAGCAAGGTGCGAAGGCGGCGGCTTCGCACACGCGCAGATTCCGGCTTTCAAACGCTCTGTATCTCGGCACGCCGGTATTGGCGACGTCGCCGTCCAGCATGGCGCGCACGGTGAGCCGGCCGGACCAATTCTGCGAGGTGACGGTGACATGCTGGCCGGCGAGGTGCTTGCTGTCCATGTGCACGAAGCGGCGCTCAGTGAGGTTGATTTCCCGCCCCAGCGGGTCGCGTACCCGCAAACTCCGCAAATACAGACCGTGGCGCAGATCGAGCGTTTGCCGATACTCGAGCACTTCGACGCGACGCAGGTCGAACCAGTCTCCGTCGTCGATCCGGAAGGTCAGTGGCAGCCAGTTGGGGAGGTTGACCAGGTCCTCGTTCTCGATCGGGCGACCATCGATCACGGTGGTGAGCCGGTTGTAGCCGCCGGCGAGATACGTGCCGGGATAATACAGATCATCAGCGCGCGCTTCGGCGGCGGCTCCGCGGGTCACGAAGTATCCGTTGCCAACGGCGAACAGGGTTTCGCGACGCCCTTCCAGGGCAGGATCGAACCCCTCATGGACAAACAGCCAAGGGTCCGGCCGAGCGCGGGCCGCGGGATGGCGGGTCTCGGTTCCTTGTTGCGCGATGAACGGGTCAAGCCGATGCACGTCGGGCTTGGCGACAAGCGGGCGCGGCGTCACTCGATCGTCCAATTCCAAATCGATCTGGTTGAGGTCGGCGACGACGATATCGGCACCGGCGTTCTTCAGGTCCGCACTATGGCCGACCCGGTCGATGCCGATGACGAGGCCGAAACCGCCGGCTCGTCCCGCCGCCACGCCGGCGATCGCGTCCTCGATGACGACCGTGCGATCGGGCAAGCTCCCAAGGCGCTGCGCCGCCGCAAGAAAAGTGTCGGGCGCTGGCTTGCCCGGGAGCCCCAGGGTCGCGGCATCGCGTCCGTCGATGCGAGCGTCGAACAGATGATCGAGCCGCGCAGTTTGCAGAATCTCCTGGCAATTGCGGCTCGCCGAAACCACCGCCGTCTTCAGGCCGAGCGCGCGCAGACGCCGAATCAGGGCCACCGTGGAAGGATAGACGTCGACCCCTTTGCCGCGCATCCTCTCCAGGAACAGTCCGTCCTTTCGTACGGCGAGGCCCTGGATGGTTTCGACCTCGGGACCATCGCGCTCATCGCCTTCCGCGAGGCCCACGCCGCGCGCGGCCAGGAAGGCACGAATGGCCTCTTCGCGCGGACGCCCGTCGATGTACTTGCGGTAGTCCTCAAGCGTGAATGGCGCGAAGGCAACGCCGGTGCGACGGGTGTGCCCTTCGAAAAAAACATCGAAGGTTTGCGTCCAAGCCTGGAAATGGATGCGCGCGGTATCTGTCACCACGCCATCGAGATCGAAGGCGACGGCATCAAATTGCGACGGAACAAGACCGGCTTTGCGAGACATGCCTCGGCTCACGGAGTTATTGCGACGTACGCCAGCATTGATTTCAAATTAAACGGAGTGGCTCGGCTCCACATACAAGGCAGCGCCGAGGAGGCCCGCATGAGGACGTAAGATCTGGTCGATCGGTATCCCGTCCAGATACGAGCTGAACCGTCCCTTTGCAGTGAAAGCCTGCTTGAGCGCTTCGACATCCCAGAGTGGCCGCAGTCCGCGGCACAGTCCGCCAGTAATGACGACCCCGCCGCTGGTCAAAAGGGTCAGGGCGAGATTGCCGGCGGTCGCACCGAGGATGGACGAGAAGATCCTTATCGCCTCACAGCAAGTAGGGCACTGGTTCGCTGCGGCGCGGGCCGAAACGTCTCTGGGATCCTGCAGATCGATGATCTGCCCATTCATCTTGGCCAGAGTTGTCGCAATCGCCAATAACCCCTTTCCGGACAGCAACTGTTCGGCTGACACATGCGGATAGTGCCTGTGGAGATGCGACAGGATCTCGACTTGGACACTGTCCGCCGGAGCGAATGTGGCATGCCCGGCCTCACTCGGGAGTCCGACAAGGGTTCCCGCATTATTCAGCAGAAAGGCAACACCGAGGCCGGTGCCGGGGCCAATGACGAGGGAAGGCTGGCTTGGATCACGTGTTCCCGCTTTTACGGAACGGATCTCATCGGGTTGCAGTGCAGCAACGGACAACGCCTGGGCGAGAAGATCATTGATCACGATCAACTTGCGCAAGCCGAGCCGCCGCCGCACATCCGCTATCGAGAAATGCCAGGAGCTGTTGCTGAAGGTCACCTCATCGCCCAGGACGGGGCCCGCCACAGCGAGCACCGCCTCTTCCAGCATCGGGACGCCGGACAGATAGTCCTCCACCGCCTCGACAAGGCCGGGATAGTGGGCGACCGGTAGCTTGCGCGCATTCGATGGATGCGAACCAGGCTCTGCAATCGCAAACCTTGCGTTGGTGCCGCCAATGTCTCCGACCAGCCGCATGGCGTTCATCCCCTGAGGATGATAATGTTCAACTTCTATTTCCAGGCGAGAAGGCTTGCAACATGATACAGCAGCCGGAGACAGCCTCAAAGCCTATCGTTACACTGACGCTCAGCCCGACCATTGATCTCGCGTTCCAGTCGAACGAGATCAGACCGATCCGTAAGAATCGTGCGGTACAACAGCGCACGGATGCGGGAGGCGGCGGCATAAATGTCGCGCGTGTGCTGAAGGAACTGGGCGCCGAGGCCTACGCCATTTACCTGGCTGGCGGCGCTACTGGACTCGTCTTGAATGAACTTGTCTCGAAATTGGACGTGCCAGCAAAATGCGTCAATATAGCCGGCAGCACACGCATCAGCTTCACGGTCTTCGAAGAGATTTCGGGGCTCGAATATCGTTTCGTAAGCGAGGGCTGTTCTCTTGTCGAAGCAGAGTGGCAATCGGCCCTATCGCACCTTAAGGAATGTGACGCAGACATCATCGTCGCGAGTGGCAGCTTGCCGCCGGGTGTTCCCATCGATTTTTACGCCCGCGCGGCCGACATCGTGCGGAGCAATGGAGCACGCTTGATCCTTGATACCTCAGGGCCTGCGCTCCAAGCGGCCGTGTCGGCAGGAGGCATTTGTCTCGCCAAGCCCAGTGTTGGGGAGTTCGAGACGTTGACACACAGAAAGTTCGAGTCACCCGAGGAACTTGTCGATGCCGCGACGTCTTTGGTCGCTACCGGGTCCGTCGAAAACCTTGCTGTGACCATGGGACGCGATGGCGCATTGCTCGCAACTCGGTCAGGCACGTTGCGACTACGAGGCCCTAAGGTGAAGCCTGTGAGCGCTGTAGGGGCGGGCGATAGTTTTGTAGCGGGCATGACCTTTGCGCTGGCGCGCGGAAAAAGTGCTGAAGATGCATTCACGCTCGGCATGGCTGCGGGTGCCGCTGCTGTCCTGACACAAGGCACCCAATTGTGCCGTCGGGAGGATGTCGAGCGTCTCCATGCCGAAGTGATGGCCGAGCGCCTGTCCATGCAGCCAACCTAGCGCGCTGGCGTCGTAACCTCGACCTCGCAGTCGCTCCGCACCGAGCTTCCCGGATGCCCGGGATGAACACGGACCAATCAGAGACAACCATGGGCGCAGCGGCAGAGTCGACTTTGACGAGTGGCGTCACATCGCTGGCATACGATGTCTGCCAGCGATGTTGCGAAGTTGCTTGCCACCGACTGCGGGAAAGGGCTCGATCCGGCTGAAGCAGCGAGGCGGCTGCAGCCGTATGCGCCATACAACCCAGCAGTGTACGATCCGGTATAAAAATGCTAGTAGTGAGCAACCAGTGCGGCGCAAAAGGTCAGCGAATAAGCCGCGGGGCGGGTACCATGCTCTTCGAAGGAGATTAACTGCGGCACAAAAGTCACTAGATGAAGCCGCATGCGAGTCCTGCCTGATCGAGCCGGAACGGAAGGGATCACATGGTCATGCGTCGTCGACGGGCGAAAATAGTTGCTACCGTTGGCCCGGCCAGCGCTTCGCCAGAGATGCTTAAAGCGCTGTTTGTCGCAGGTGTGGACACATTCCGTCTCAACTTCAGCCACGGAACCCAGAAGGATCATGCAGACGTCCATGCTGCGATCCGCGCACTCGAGCAGGAAATGCAGCGCCCGATCGGCGTTCTGATGGACCTGCAGGGGCCCAAAATTCGCGTTGGCACCTTGCGCGACAAGAAGATCACAGTTCGGTCCGGTGAGATCGTTCGCTTTGTCGGCTCCGGATCGGAAGGTGACGCCGGGGCTATACCCTTGCCGCACCCGGAAATCTTTGCAGCCCTTGCCCCCGGCGACGATCTCCTGATCGACGATGGCAGGGTGCGCGTTCGCGCGACGAGACTGGGCAATGACACCATCGAGGCCGAGGTGATCGTTGGTGGTGCGATCTCGAACCACAAGGGCGTCAATTTGCCGGGAACGATTCTCGATCTGTCGCCGCTCACCGCAAAGGACCGCGCCGATCTGGAATTCGGCCTGCGCCTTGGCGTGGACTGGGTAGCTCTCTCATTTGTGCAGAAGCCATCGGACATGATCGAAGCACGGGCGCTGATTGGCGAGCGCGCCGGGCTCATGGCGAAGATCGAGAAGCCCGCGGCACTCGAGCGGATCGATGACATTATCCAGCTGTCGGATGCGATCATGGTTGCGCGCGGCGATCTGGGGGTCGAGATTCCGCACGAGGAGGTGCCCGCTCGCCAGAAGGAACTGGTCCGCGCCTGCAGGCTGGCCGTCAAACCGGTGATCGTCGCCACTCAGATGCTCGATTCAATGGTGACAGCCCCGACACCCACGCGTGCCGAGGCTTCAGACGTCGCCACCGCAATCTATGACGGCGCGGATGCCGTGATGTTGTCGGCGGAGTCGGCCACCGGCCAGTACCCGCGCGAGGCCGTCGAAATGATGGACCGCATCATCCGCAGCACAGAGCAGCACAAGATGTATCGCTCGATCATCGAAGCAACCCAGCCTGATGAGGAGCAGACTCCGCCGCACGCGGTGGCCGCGGCGGCGGCCGACTTGGCCTCGGCGATCCGGGCGGCGGTCATCGTCGCCTATACCGCAAGCGGGACAACGGCCGCACGTGTCGCGCGGAAGCGGCCCAGGGTGCCGATCCTGGCGACCACGACGAGTGTGGAAGTGTCCCGTCGCCTCTGTCTCTTCTGGGGTGCACACAGCGTGCTTTCCGACGATGTGAAAGCCTACGAGGAGATGGTCAGCCGCGCGACGGAGCTTGCGAAACGGGAAGGGTTCGCCGGCGCCGGTGATAGTTTGGTGGTCGTTGCCGGCATACCGTTAGGCCAGGGCGGGACAACCAACAACTTGCGCGTCGTTTCGGTCTCCTGATCCCCCCGGTGGGGCGGAGATTGCCGAAGTGGCGGCCGAGCGCGACGAGAGCCGTACCAGTGATCGCCGGCAACCAAAAACCGACACCCGAACCGGTCGAGCCGGGAACGCACTGTCTCCCGATTGACTTGATCTGTTGGAACCTTTGCTAATAAGGAACCGGGAGCGTTATCGCCCCGCGTGGTCTCCGCGTCGAAAAGGAGGCTCAATGATCAGGTTCGGCCTGCTGGGATGCGGGCGTATCGCCGAGCGCCATGCCGATCTGCTCGGCGGCAATCGCATCGAGGGCGCAACGCTCGCGGCTGTCTGCGACTTGGTGCGTACTCGCGCGGATGCGCTCGCAGCGAAGTTCGGCGTTGACGCCCACTACGACATCGATGATTTTCTCGCCCGCAAGGACGTCGATGCGGTCGCGTTGTTGACCCCGAGCGGCATGCGTCGCGAGCATGTCATCGCCTGCGCGAACGCCGGCAAGCACGTCGTGGTGGAAAAGCCGATGGCGCTGCGGCTGCGGGACGCGGATGACATGATCCGCGCCTGCGACGAGGCAGGCGTCAAGCTTTTCGTCGTCAAGCAGAACCGCTTCAATGTTCCCGTGCTCAAGGCACGGGAGGCGCTGGAGGCCGGCCGCTTCGGCAAGCTCGTGCTCGGCACCGTGCGCGTGCGCTGGTGTCGCGATCAGGCCTATTACGACCAGGATAGCTGGCGCGGCACCTGGGCCTATGACGGGGGCGTGCTCACCAATCAGGCGAGCCACTATATCGACCTGCTGGAATGGTTCTTCGGCGATGTCATCAGCGTTCATGCCCGCGCGATCACCGCCTTGGTTCGGATCGAGGCCGAGGACACGGCGGTCGCGACGTTGAAGTTCAGGAACGGCGCGCTCGGCGTCATCGAGGCGACCACCGCCACCCGGCCGACCGACATCGAAGGCTCGCTCTCCATTCTCGGAGAAAAGGGGATAGTTGAAATTGCGGGCCTTGCGGTCAACCAGATCCGACATTGGCGTTTCGTCGACGAACTGCCGTCGGACAAGGACGTGATCGAAAAATTTTCGATCGACCCGCCTGACGTCTACGGCTTCGGCCATCAGGCCTATTACCAAAACGTCGTCGATTGCCTGGTGAACCAGCGCGCGGCGCTGGTCGACGGCCTCGAGGGCCGCAAGAGCTTGGAACTGATCTCGGCGCTCTATGAATCGATTGAGATCGCGCAGGAGGTGGCGATTCCCTTCACGCCGCGTCTGGGCCGGCTGGGCGTCGTATCGTAAACCAGCCGGAGCACATCGGATCGGCGTACGGGATGCGCAATTTAGCGCCGGCGTGAAGGTCGTGGTTGAGCTCTGCAATCTCTATGGCCGAGAGCTTGGCGACGGCTGACCGCGCGACGGATCCCATCTTCTACCGGATAAGCCCTTGGGTGCGACCAGTAGGTCATTGATCGTTCTCAACCCGGGGCTGCCTCTTAAACAGCGGGTCCCAGGTTCGAGCCCTGGTGCGCCCACATATAAATCAAGTCTCCCGTCTGTTCGCTTTTTCAACACGTCGCGACTGCGGGAAGCGAACCCGGATCTTCGGCTGCGCTCCCCACTCCAGCGACCCCTGACGTCCGGGGTTCGAGTCTCTCCCAGCATCGGCTCGTGGGCTCGGACGTGACTGCGCATTGGTTATGGGGCCTGCTTGGATCCGAGCTGTTCGACCATTTTGACGACCCGGTGCGCAAATCGGCTGGTGAGATTCGCGTCGCCCAGCAGCAAATTGAACCAGACCGCGCCAAAGACAAAGTCAACAATCATCTCTGAATCGAGCGTGCTTGGCAGCTCGCCGGATTCGATGGCACGGTTGATGACTGCCTTCGCAGCATCTCGACGAGGCTCGACAATCTTCTGAAGAACGAGCTTTCGCATGTCGGGGTCGCTTTGCGCTTCGACGACCACGCTCTTCAGAATATTTGCATAGGCCGCGTCCTGAATGCGCTTTGTCGTCTGCAACAGAACGGCAAGCAAGTCATTCACAAGACCGCGCGCAGGCAGCGGGGCCGGGCGCTCCAGTCCATCCATGTACAAGTCGACGAGCAGTGCGCCCTTCGACGACCATCGTCGATAAATGGACTGCTTTGCTACCGCGGCCCGGGCTGCGACGCCCTCGATCGAGAATGAAGCGTAACCCTCATCCCGAATGAGATCTCTGGCCGCGTCGAGAATGGCGCGGTGGACGTTTTCGTCCCTGGGGCGCCCCGCGCGGGCAACAGCCTTCTTTCCCATCATTCATCCTATTGACATACGCAACGGTTCGTATTGTATTTGGTTCGTTGGCCGGGAGGCCAGTCTCTCTTTTTGAGATTTCGGGGCATGGCAGTTTCCCAAATGATCGATTTGTCGCGGACTGGTGGACTGGAGGGCAGCCGCCTGCTCAAGCCGAATCTGGCTGCACATTATCCCAAAGTCACGCGAGGCGAGGGACCTTATCTATTCGATAGCGAAGGACGACGCTATTTCGATGGATCGAGCGGTGCGATGACCGCGAACCTGGGTCACGGTCTCCGCGAAATCGGCGACGTCATGGCGGAACAGGCCGCTACCATCGCATTTACCTTCAGAAACCAGTTCAGCAATGAGCCGGCCGAGCGCCTGGCTCAGAAGCTTTGCGAGTTGGCTCCTGGGGATATCTGCAGTGCGTTCTTCGTGAACAGCGGCTCAGAAGCCTCGGAATACGCCGTCCGCATGGCCCTCCACTATTGGAAGGAGTGTGGTCGCCCACAGAAGACCAAGGTCCTCGGCCGTATCACCAGCTATCACGGCATGACGATGGGAGCCCTGTCGATCTCGGGCCATTCGGGGCGCCGGCCCGACTACGGTCCGCTGCTGCACCAGTTCGCCAAAGTTCCCCCAGCGTATTGTTATCGATGCCCGTTCGGGCTTCAGCCGGAAGACTGCGCGACGGAATGCGCCGATGCTTGGGAGACGGAGATCCTTGCTCAAGGCCCCGATACGGTCGCGGCTGTAATCGCTGAGCCGATCGTTGGTGCTGCGGGCGGAGTGTTGCCGCCCCCACCTGGCTACTTCCGTCGGCTGCGGGAGATCTGCGATTGTCATGACATCCTGCTCATCGCTGACGAAGTGATCACCGGCGCAGGACGTACCGGCGCATGGTTTGCATCGGAGCAAGAACAGGTTGTTCCTGACATCATCCTGCTCGCAAAGGGGTTGAGCGCGGGATACACGCCGATGGCCGCCATCCTCCTGCGCCAGAGGATCGTGCATGCCATTGCCGAGGGCAGCAGCATCGTTCCCTTCGGCCACACATTCAGCGCCAATCCTCTAAGTGCGGCGGTGTGCCTATCTGTGCTCGACTACGTCGAGCGGAACGACCTATTGCGTAACGTGCGCGAGCGCGGCGAGGAGTTGCACGCGGGACTTTTGGCGCTCTCGCAGCGACATCCGTGCATGGTCGACATCCGAGGCCGCGGCCTGTTGTGGGGATTCGAACTCGTGCGCGATCGGGCAACCCGCAGGGCTTTCGAGGCGGAACAGAATGCAGCAGGAATGCTGGTGTCGATCTGTCGTGATCATGGGCTTGTCGTATATCCCGCGGGGATCGCGCCGCTCAACAATTCGATCATCGTGGCGCCGCCCCTCATTGCCACGTCGGACCACATAGCCGAGCTGACCGCGAGGCTGGGGGATAGCCTTTTCGAATTCGAGAAAGTCGTAGCCCAGACGCGGCCTGAACAATCTGTTTAGCCCAGGAGAAGATCTTGATGCCCATTGCACAAACGCGTCGCGATGTTCTGTTGTCCGCCGTGGCGCTCGCGGCAGCTCCGATCCTTCCGGCCTGGGGCCAAAGGGCCGGTGTGGTAACCATGGGCGTTATAACTCCAACCACTGGCACTTTCGCGTATGCCGGGGATCTAGTTGCGCGTGGTGCCTCGCTGGCGCTGGAAATGCATGGCGGCAGTGTTCTTGGCAACGCCGTGCGCTTACTGACGCGGGATGATGAAGGCAAGCCGGCGTCCGGTGTTCGCCGTGTTCAGGAGGCCGCAACCAGCGACGGAATGCGATATTTCATCGGAGCCTATTCCAGCGCTGTCGGGCTTGCCGAATCCGAGGTCGCGCAGCGCGAAAAGCTGCTGCAATTCGCCGCGGGCGGCTCCGAAGACTTCACGGGTAGTCGGTGCGGACGGTATACGTTTCAATGGTCGGCTCATCCTTACACCGCGATGCGCGCGACGCTCGAGTACGTAAGAAAGACGTTTCCTCAAAAGAAAACGATCTACACTCTAACTGCAGACTACGTCTTCGGGCACGCACTTCTCAAATATACCAAGATCGTGGCGGCGGAACTCGGCTTTGAGCTGGTTGGCAACGACAACCATCCGTCCGGCGAGCGTCAATATACCCAATACCTCACAAAGGCGGTCGCTGCGAGGCCTGATATTCTGCTGTTGAATACAGCCGGAGCTGATGCCGTCACGGCGGTCCGCCAGTTCGCGAGTTTTGGCGCGGAGAACATCGCGGTCGTTGGTCCTTGGTCGCTCGAAGTCGATCAGCTTGCGGAGCTCGCGCCGGAAATGCGGACGGGCTTGGTCCTTGGTCAAAACTACTATCCCGACATCGACACGCCGGCCAACAGGGAGTTTGTGGGAACCTACACGAAGAAGTTCTCGGCGCTTCCGGGATATTCCTCCGCCTATGCCTATGACGCAGTCCGGGCTCTCCTTATGGCCATGGAGAAGGCGAACAGTACCGAAGTTCCGGACGTCATCAAGACTCTAGAGCAAATGTCCTGGGATGGAGTGCTTGGTCGAATGTCGATCGATCCGAAGACCCATCAGCTTATTCGACCGTATTTCGTCGTGCGCTGCAAACAGGCATCCGACATGCGCCATGCAGCCGACTTCGCTGACATCGTGGCGAACGGCGACAAGCCTCAGCCTCCCGAACTCAACGAATGTAAGCAGATGCCTGCGCTCTAATTCACCGATATGAGCACGCGACGCGAGAGGGACGGCAGATGCTTTGGCTGATTTCAGCGCAACTCGTCAACGGCATCGCGATCGGGATGATTTACGCCCTGATGTCGTTCGGCCTTTCCATCATCAAAGGCCTGCTGAACATTCCGAACTTCGCTCACGGTGCCTTGTACGCGCTCGGTGCATACCTCTGCTATTCGGTCGTGTCGCTTGGAATGTCCTTTGCCGTCGGATTGGCGGTCGCATTTCTGGGCGCGGCGCTTGCCGGTTTGGCGCTGGACCGCTTTGCGATACAGCCTGTCAGCGGAAGCGGATATCTTCCCCAATTGATCACGTTGTTCGGCGCCGCGCTTGTGATCGAGCAGGCCCTCCTGATTGGCTGGGGCACGGTTGGACTCAGCTATTCGCCACCGCCCATCTTGCGAGGGGCGATCAATCTCGGCTTTACGATCGTGCCGAGATACATCGCCTTTGCGAGCGTTTTCTCCGCGCTGGTGATCAGTGCCGTGTGGCTATTGATCGAGCGCACCAAGTTCGGTGCTTATGTCAGGGCAGGAATCGAACGACCCGAGACCACTCAGGCTTTGGGGATCAACGTCGACCTGTTGCTCTCCGCGGGAATGATGCTTGGCGCCGGACTGGCCGGACTGGCGGGTGGCTTGGCATTGCCGCTGGTCGGAGCGACATCGACCATGGGGGGCGATATGTTGGGCATTGCCTTCGTCGTACTCGTCATCGGTGGGCTCGGATCTCTTTACGGATCGATTGCGGCGGGGGTGCTGGTCGGAGTGGTCCAGAGTCTCATGACGATTGCGGCGCCTGCCGCGAGCACGGCGATTATTTATGCAGTGATGATCGGCGTCTTGCTTCTTCGACCCCAGGGGCTTTTTGGCGAGCGCTGACGGCAAAGCCCGTCTGGCGAGGTATTGGCGATGAGATCATCGGACCACAACGGAACTGTACTGGCCAAGAGTATCGAAGAACCTGTCGAAATCAGCAGTGTTGGCACCACCGCGAGACCGGGACCGCTGACCGCGAACCTGATCCGAAGCATCGGCATTATCGGTGCCGTGTCGATCCTGCCCTTGGTGATGCCGATCAACATCGCGACGGAAATCCTGATCTTTGGGATTTTCGCAATGGCAGCGAATCTGCTGATCGGAACGGCTGGCCTCTACTCTTTCGGGCAGGCCGCGTTCTTTGGTACAGGCGGATACGCGGCCGGGTACCTTCTGGCGCATGGTTGGACGTCGTTGCCGCTCGCCCTGGTCGTTGCCTGCGGGAGCGGAGGACTAATCGCGGCAGCGGTCGGCATTCTAAGTATCCGCAGGCTCGGCATCTACTTCATGATGCTCACCTTCGCGTTCAACCAGCTGGTCTACTACATCGTATATTCCTGGCGCTCGGTAACCGGTGGAGAGGATGGCCTGGCGGGCATTCGTCGTCCCGTACTTGAACTGCCATTTGTCGGGTCGTTCAGTTTCGACGACAATCGAAGTTTCTACGCGCTTGCATCTGTCCTCTTCCTTGCGACGATGATTGTTCTGGTGCGGATGGTGAACAGCCCGTTTGGTCTTGTACTTGCGGCGAGCCGGCAGAACAGTCGTCGCACGGTCTCCCTCGGGTATCCTGTGCCTATGCTCCAGCTCGTCGCCTTCGTGATCGCGGGGGCAATCTCAGGCGTGGCGGGTGCACTGTTTGCCATGTTGTACCGGATCATGCCCATTGATTCCGTACATTGGACCGGATCGGCGTACGTGGTGTTCATGGTCGTCATTGGCGGGCAGAGGAACATGCTTGGCCCGGTGATCGGCGCCGCCGTGTTCATATGGTTGCAGGGCTTGTTCAGCTTGGTCTGGACTCGATGGCCGCTGCTCCTCGGGGTATTCGTTATAGTCATCATGGCCTCTCTACCGAATGGGCTGGTCGGCTTCGTCTCCAAACTCTCGAGCTGGACGGTCAAGGGACGTGGACAGCGACAATGCTAGCGCAAAATCAAATCGTATTGGCGGCAGACCGATTGTCGAAGCGCTTCGGCGGAAACACTGTAGTCGATCAGGTGAGCATCGCATTCGCCAAAGGGCGTCTGCACAGCATTCTTGGACCAAACGGTGCCGGCAAGACCACGCTATTCAATCTCTTGACCAGGGACCTTATCCCGGACTCCGGCGCGATTCGGCTTGGAGCGACCGACATCACCGACCTGACGCCTGATCGCGTCGCGAGAATGGGGGTCGCCCGCTCCTATCAGATCTCAAGCGTCTATCTGGACATGAGTGCGCGAGAGAATGTCTGGGTTGCCGCGTACCGGGCCCGCGGCGGCAATCCCTTTGTGTTCTGGCGGCAAGTGACGCGGTTCGCCGAAACGCGCGAATGGGCCTTTTCCTGTCTGCAGAGGCTTGGGTTGGTCGAGATCGCGGATGTGCCGGTGCGAGAACTTTCATATGGCGATCAACGCCTCCTCGAACTCGCTGTCACCTTGGCCTGCGAGCCCAGGATCATTCTTCTCGACGAGCCAACTGCCGGACTTTCAAGCAAAGAGGCTGAGCGTGTGAAGCGGGTGATCCTGGCCCTGAAAGGTGAGTTCAGCATCATCATGATCGAACACAACGTGGGTATCGTCATGGATCTTTCGGACGAGATCACCGTGATGAACCGCGGCGCGGTGGTTGCTCACGGCAGCCCTTTCGAAATTCGCGAGAATAGGGATGTGCAGGAGGCCTACTTTGGTAGTTGAGAAGGCTTTGCTGAAGGTCGATGCCATCGACGCCTACTATGGTCGAAGCCAAGCGTTGTTCGGCGTGAGTTTCGATGTTGGCCGCCGCGAGGTGGTCGCGGTTGTGGGTCGAAACGGTGCCGGAAAGACGACTACGCTGCGAGCGATCATGGGTCTCAACCCGGTCAAAAGCGGTGCCATCTCGTTCGATTCGACTCGAATCGACGGAATGAAGTCGCACCAGATCGCACGATCCGGGATTAGCTATGTGCCTGAAACCCGCGACCCGTTTTCGCTCTTGACGGTCGAGGAGAACATCATGCTCGGGCATCGCCGGGGGTCTCCTTACGACCTGCGCCGCATCGTCGAATGGTTTCCGGACCTCGCTGGCCTGCTGAGGCGTCGCGGCTCGGAACTATCGGGCGGGCAGCAGCAAATGATGGTGATCGGAAGAGGACTTGCACCGGGTCCGCGACTGCTGTTGCTGGACGAGCCATCGCAGGGGCTGGCGCCCGTTGTGGTCAAGAAGGTGGGCGAAACGCTTGCGGCGTTGCGCGGTGAAGACCTGTCGGTCGTCCTTGTTGAGCAGAATATCGGCTTCGCGCTTTCACTCGCTGACCGAGTGGTGGTGATGGAAAACGGCATCGTCGTCGACCGCCTAAGCTCGATCGAAAGCCAGCGTCATCCAGAACGCATCGAGCGATATCTCGGCATTCACTAGCATCAGTGCCCCACAGTCCGACCGTGCAGTGCCGGCTTTGCCTCGCCTGCACATGGTCGCGTCCATATAATCGAAGGATCACAAGCGATGACCAATCTTCAATCCGATATCGGATACGCGAGCGCGATTGAGCTCAAGGAAAGCTATGCGCGCGGATATACTACGCCAGTAGAAGTCGTAAGAGCGGTCCTGGAACGGATCAACGCCATCAATCCACGGATCAACGCCTTCTCGGTAGTTATGTACGAGGAAGCGCTTGCTGCCGCAAGACAATCGGAACACCGCCTCCGGGAGCGCGAGGCGGGTCCGCTCGAGGGAATTCCGGTCACGATCAAGGATGCCTTCGATGTTGCCGGTCAAGAAACGTCGACCGGTTCGTACGCCATCAAGGGGCAGGTCGCGGCGACTGACAACGTCGTTGTGGAACGTCTGCGCAAGGCCGGCGCGGTGATCATCGGCAAGACAACAATGTCCGAGTTTGCCTGGTCCGGCATGAGCCGCAACCCTGTGACGGGGATTACCCACAATCCTTGGCGGCATGGACTTAATGCGGGAGCCTCCTCGGCTGGAGCGGGTGCTGCCGCGGCGACCGGTTTCGGACCGCTGCATCTTGGGTCTGATGGAGCTGGCTCCATCCGTATGCCATCACATTTCTGCGGCATCTTTGGGTTGAAGCCGACCTACGGGCGCGTGCCTTGCGTCCCCGTCACGAACAACGACTACGGTACTCATCCTGGACCGATGACGCGAACTGTCGCGGATGCTGCGCTCATGCTCGAGACCATGGCCGGCCCCCACTTTCTCGATCATACGTCGTGTGAGGCGCGGCCCGATGCCTATCTTGCGGAGCTGAAGGGGTCGATGAAGGGTAAGCGTGTGGCCTTCAGCCTCGATCTCGGTCACGCAAGAGTTGACGATGAGATTGCCGATATCGTCCGGAATGCAGCGAGGACTTTTGCTGGCACGCTCCAGGCGGACGTCGAAGAAGTGATCCCCGACTGGGGTGCGCTCGGGCCTGAGCTCGGCCGCTTTTTCTGGAGTGTCTATTGCGGACGTCATGCCAGGCTACTGGCTGATTGGGAAGGCCGTATGAGCCCCGATCTTGTGGCTTGTATTCGCGCGGGAGCCAACTTCTCGGCCGCCGATTACATCAATATGCGAGAGCGGAAGCTGACTTACGTGGCCAGGATCTCATCGTTTCTCGAAAATTGGGATTACCTCATAACGCCGGTTGCATCTGTTGCGGCGTTCCCTGTCGAGCGCGTGAGGCCCGAGCATTGGCCGGAACATGCATGGGACTGGCTTGCATGGTCTGAGTTCCTTTATCCGTTCAATATGTCCAGCCACCCAGCCGCCAGCATCCCCTGTGGCATGACCGCGGCTGGGCTTCCGGTCGGGTTGCAGATCGTAAGCCGGCGTTTCAACGATCTCGGGGTCTTGCAAGCTGCGGCGTCCTTCCAAGAGGCGCTACCAATGCAGCGACAGCGTCCACCCATTGAACCGGCCGCGTGACACCGCCTCCTTCATGCGAGGACCTAGCAGACTAGGCTAACCAAGCGCCCGGATAGGCTATCCTCTCGAAGCAAATCGCTGTACGTCCACTAAATCGAAACGTCGGGCTGGGCCTTGTTCAGCAGGAATGCCTCGACCTGCTGTGCCGTGCGTTCATAGTGAACACGGAGGTAGGTCACCGCGGCTTCGGCATCGCGGGCAAGCGCGCTTTTGAAGATCAATTCGTGCTCCTCCTCGATTGCTCGAGGGTTGTCCGGTATCGCCCACGACAGACGACGATAGCGATCGGCACGATCATAGAGACCCTCGCTTATGGACAGGAGTATGGGTGATCCGCAGGCCAGGATAAGCGATCGGTGGAAAACGGTGTGCCGGTGATTCCAGTCTTCATCGACCACCGTCGGTGCTTGCTGAGTTGTTCGGGCGATACGCTTCATCAAGTGGTGCGCCGATACGAGCGCGCCCTCCCAATCCGCGCCTCCCTTCGCAATCGAGAGCCGTAGCGCTTCGCCCTCGATAAGTTGCCGGCTCCGCGCAATGTCCCAGAGCTCTTCAATGGATAGTGGCGCGACCCGATAGCCGCGGTTCTCTTCCAGGGTTGTGAAGCCCTCGGCCGTGAGCCGCGTCAGCGCCTCGCGGACCGGGGTGACACTCATCCCGCAGAGGTCTTGGAGCTCTGCAAAGCGTAAGCGCGTGCCGGGCGGCAGTGCCCCACCACGAATAGCATCGCGAATCCGTAGATAGGCACTTTCAGCCAGGGTTTTTGCCGTGCCAGCAACCGCCGTCATCGATGCTCCCGTACAAGATGTGCTGGATTTTACCACAGACCGCATATTTTCGAAAATACTTGACGCGCGATAATTCAGTCCTAAAAGTGCCAGCAACGATATTGGGGGAGAAATGCGGATGGCTGAGCCCATCGAGGCGATCGACGCGCATCATCACATTTGGCGTCTTGCTGACTTGGCTTGGCTGTCCGGGCCGCCAGTGCCGCGTATTTTCGGTCCCTACGAAGCCATTCGCCGAGACTACACGGTCGACGAATTCCGGCGCGATCTGGAAGGCGCCAACGTCGTCAAATCCATTTACGTCCAGACCAACTGGCCCCCCGGCGGCGAATTGACGGAGGCGCAATGGGTGCAGTCAGTGGCTGATGCGGCAGGTTGGCCGCACGCCTGCGTTGCCTACGCTGATCTTGCCGATCCGAACGTCGACGCATTGCTCGACAAGCTTTGCAAGTTGCCCACGGTGCGCGGCGTGCGCCAGCAACTGCACTGGCACGAAAATCCTCAATACCGCTTCGCGTCCCGGCCCAACGTGATGAACGATCCCGCTTGGCGCAAGGGCATGACCGAGCTTGCCAAGCGCAATTTGATCTTCGAACTTCAGGTCTTCGCCGGCCAGATGCAGGATGGTGCGGAGCTTGCGCGCGCATTTCCGAAGGTCAACTTCGTGCTCGAACATGCGGGCATGCTGGAAGATCTCTCGCCCGCGGGGTGGGAGCTCTGGCGTCGCGGCATGAAGTTGCTTGCCGCTCAGCCGAATGTTTTCACCAAACTATCCGGTCTGGGCACCTTTGTGCATGCTTATCCGGCTGAGGTCGTGTCTCCGATCATCAGGGAGACCGTTTCTATCTTCGGAGCAGGGCGCTGCATGTATGGAAGCAATTTCCCGATCGAAAAGCTCTGGACGAGCTACAAGGCGCTGAACGAGACCTTCCGTCAGTCCATTTCCTATCTCTCGCTGGAGGAGCAGCGCGCGATCCTCCACGACACCGCTGCACAGCTCTATCGCATCTAATCAATAAGTTAATGGGGGAAATCATGCTCGGTCGTTTTTTGCCGAAACTGTCGGTGTTGGTCTGCGCCATGGCCGCGATGGCCGGTCCCGCTCTCGCTGCCGACCAGCCTTTGAAGGTGGGCTGGAATTCCGAACTCTCCGGCGTCTGGACGTTCTTCGGTAACGCCTGCTTGGACGGAGCACGGCTTGCCGAGACGGAAGTCAACGCAAAGGGCAAGAAGATAGACCTGATCGTCCAGGACAATCAGAGCAATCCGGCGCAGGCTGCCGCCGTAGCAAGATCGCTCGACACCCAGGAGAAGGTCGATCTCCTGTCCGGTCCGACCAATGCAGACGTGTCACTCGCGGTCTACGGATACGCCGAAGATGCCAAACTGCCCGTCTTGATGCCTGTCGCAGCATTCCCGCAACTCACAAAGCCCGGAACCAAGCAGGTCTTTCGCATGGAGCCGGACGCCGTAGGATGGGGCTATGCCGCGGTCAAATTCATCAAGACCATGAAGTCGGATGCCAAGATCGGCGTCATGATGAGCGACTTTGCGGTCAATCGGGCCATCCTCGCCGGCCTGAAGTATCAGGCGGAGAGGGACGGCATTGCCATCGTGGCCGAAATGCTGTTTCCGCAATCAGCCTCGGATGCGACGGTGCAAACCGCGCAAATGAAGGCGAAGAAGCCTGATTTCGTCATCCTGGCTGGCGGCGGCGCGTTCGACGCCACGCTGACGCGACAGATGCTCGACGTTGGTTTCAAGCCGGAGCAACTGTATCATCCTTACGGGTCGACCAAGCAGATCATGACATGGGGAGAGCGCTCGATCGGCTCGTACTTTGGGACGTTTTTTGACCATAACCTTCCCAATTTGACCGAGCAGGGCAAAGCCTTCGTCGAAAACTTCCGCAAGGTGAAGAACTATCCGCCGGGATACACCGAGAACTACTGCTACTCGACGGTCTATCTGCTCAACGAACTCGTGGACAAGGGGGCAAAGGGCAGGGATGGAATTCGCGCGGCCTTGCGTGAGGTCAACACGAAGGAGGTGACGACCGGCGTGCCCATCCGCTTCGATCAAAACGGGGCACGTATCGAGTACATGTACCTCATGCAGTTGAAGAGCCTGAGCAAGGACGACTTCAAAACGGAGAAGGTCAACTACATGGAATGGTCGCCGGAGGTCCTGCCCGTCTACGATCTGGTGCGTTGACCAGGAACGGCGGTTCGGGGCGACAATTCGAGTTGGGGTTACGTTTCAATGCTCGAAGAGAATCTGCTCGTAGTTTTTTCCGTGATCACGTCGGGGCTGCTGGTCGGCACCATATTCTCGGTGGTTGCCGCCGGCCTGTCGCTGATTCACGGAACCATTCTTCTCCCTCAAGCGGCCAACGGGCAGGTCTTTCTAGGCGCCGGCCTGCTGTTTTGGCTTTTTGGTACGGAGTGGGAATGGCCGCTCTGGCTGGCCGTGCCGACGACCTTTCTGATCATCGGTTTCCTGGCATTTGCGTGCGAAGCAACGATCCTGAAGCGATTCTATCCGCTTGAGGATCGCAACATCAGCTATCTGATCATTACCCTCGGTATCGCACAAATCCTGAGCGGGATTTATACGGGCACGTTCGGCAGGATCAGCGACACATTTCAGGTCACGGCGCCCGTCAACGGATTCGCGATTATCGAACCGGTGCCGATTGCGTATACCCGGCTGATCGCGTTTGTCCTGGCTGGATCGGTTTTGGGCGGATTGGTCGCTTTTCTCAGGCTGCACCGGATCGGCCGAGCGCTGCGCGCCGTGTTCCAGAACCGCGAGGCAGCACGCCTGCGCGGTATAGATACCTTGAAGATCTATCGGTTCGCTTTTCTGCTGGGTACCGCAATCACGACGGCAGGCGGAATTCTGTTCGCGCTGGCGTTTGCGCTCGACCTGACCGTCGGCTGGACCATCTCACTCATCACTTTCTCAATCATGATCGTCGGTGGGCCGGGGAGCGTCGTCGGCGCGCTGGTGGTTGGCCTGGTATTCGGGTTCACGCAGGCAATTGTCAGCGTCTTTGCCGATCCGACGGTCGCTACCTTTGCTTACCTCTTGGCAATGCTTGCGATGCTGTTCATTCGCCCGAGCGGGTTGTTCGCCAAATGAGAATACTTGTGATTGCAATGGTGATCGCGACGCCATTGGTTGCGATTTTCGGCCTGCGGAATGACTTTCTGGTGTTCATCGCGGGCATCGCGCTGATCCATATGTTGTGGGCGAGCGGCCTCAATCTGCTGTACGGCTTCACAGGTCTGATCCCGCTGACCTACGCCGGCATCGCCGGAATCAGCGCGTATATGACGGTTCATCTGGTCATGCGGTTGGGACTGTCGTTCTGGCTTGCGTTGCCGATCGGCAGTGCCGCGGCAGCTCTGGTCGGATTGCTTCTCAGTCTTCCTGCCATTCGCCTTCGTGGCTTTTACTTTGCGTTGTCCGGCATGGTGATCCAATCGGCGTTTACGATCGCTTTCGTTTATTTTCCGGCATATACAAATGGCGATACCGGGATCGCATCGGTGCCGCGTCCCACCGGTTTCGATGGAGGTGCGATTCCGTCTCCTTACATGGAGTGCGTGCTTGCGCTGTTCGTGATCGCAGCAGTCGCCGGCATCGGCTTGACCATGCGCTCCCGATTTGGTCGGACGTTGATCACCATCCGGGAGGATGAGGACCTTGCGCGTGCGCTTGGGATCAATGTCACGCTGAACCGTACAGCGGCTTTCATCATCTCGTCGTTCATCGCGGGCCTGGGCGGCGGCTTGTATGCGCACTACATCGGCTTCGCCTCACCACGCGCCTTCGATGTGCTAATCAGCTTGAATCTGTGGCTCATGGTTGCGATGGGAGGACGCGGAACGCTGGTCGGGCCGCTGCTCGGAGCGCTCCTGCTCGCGCCGCTTCCCTACCTGCTTGTGCAGTACACATGGGTCAAGGACGTCATCTATGGGGTTGCCATCGTTCTCGTAACCTTATTCTTGCCGCAAGGCATCTATGGCTTTGTATTGAAGCGGAAGGCGCGGACATGAATGATCTTCTGCTCGAGGCGACCGACATTTCGAAAGCGTTCGGCGGGCTGAAGGCGCTTTCAAACGTGAATGTGTCCCAGCGCAGGGGCGAGTTGCTGGGCATGATCGGTCCGAATGGCAGCGGCAAATCGACATTCGTCAATGTGATCAGCGGAACGCTGAAGCCGGATAGCGGCGAGATCCTGCTCGATGGCGCCAACATAGCCCGGCGTCCGCAGCACGTCGTCGCACGCGCCGGCATCGCCCGGACCTTTCAGGCCGTAAAGATCTTCGACAAGTTAACCGTTCTCGAAAACGTGCTTGCCGGTGCGCTCGGGCACAGTTCGATGGGCACCAAGGAAGTCGATGAGGCAAGAGAGGCATTGGCCCGCGTCGGGCTGACAGCCGACCTCGAACAGCGGGCGGGTGCGCTTGGTCTATACGATCGACGTCGGCTGGAGTTTGCTTCCCGCCTGATCTCGCGACCCAAGCTTCTGATGCTTGATGAGCCGGTCGGAGGGCTCAATCCGGAAGAGATCCGCGCGATGATCGGCCTGATTCAGTCCCTTCGAGAGGAGTGCGGGATATTCATTATCGAGCACACCATGAAGGTCATCACCTCGCTCGCCGATCGGGTGGTCGTTCTGGTCAACGGCAAAAAGCTGGTCGACGATAGTCCGCAGACCGTGCTGCGCCACCGGGAGGTAATCGATATCTATTTGGGGACGGGCGATGCTTGAACTCCAGAAACTTGTGATCAGATACGGAGATTTCCTTGCGGTCGACGGCGTCGACATGACGGTCAAGCAGGGCGAGATCGTTGGAATCATCGGACCCAATGGCGCCGGTAAGACATCGTTGCTGAATGCCGCTGCCGGACTCGTGCGGCCGTTCTCAGGCTCGGTCCGCTTCGGTGCTGACCTGCTGGAAGATGCAACGCCCGACGTACGGCTGGCCCATGGTCTGGTGCTCGTTCCGGAGGTGCGCGGCGTCTTCCCGATGATGTCCGTGCATGAGAACCTTCTCGTCGGCGCGTATCTCTGTCGAAGCACACAGGAAGTGGCGCGGCGCATCGAGCGCGTGCACCGGCTCTTTCCCATCCTCAAGGACCGGAGGGCCCAAATGGTCGGAACCATGTCCGGAGGACAGCAGCAAATGGTCGCCATTGCTTCCGGCCTGATGGCGTCACCAAAGCTGTTGATGCTGGACGAGCCTTCGATCGGTCTTGCTCCGGTTATCATCAAGGAAATCGGCCGAACCCTTGGTCGCCTGCGCGACGAGGGATTGACCATCCTGTTGTCCGAACAGAATGCCAAGCTTGCGACCGCCATTGCGGACAGAATTTACGTCGTGCAAGCTGGCCGCATCCAAATGGCGAGGACCACAGAGAGCCTCCTCGACGATCCCAAATTTGTCGAATCGTTCCTTAGCCTTTCGTAATCAACGATCTCGAGCCAGGGAGACAGGACATGCCGCGCTTCAAGGATTTTACGCCCAGCGGGGTCATTCCCGCGACGCTTGCGGCTTTCAATGATGATCTGTCCATCAACGAGAAGGAAACACGACGGCATCTGGCGCAATGTGCGTTCACGTCGGGTGTCACAGCGGTCACGGTCAATGGCCACGCGTCCGAGGTCCATGCCTGTTCGTTCGAGGAGCAGGAGCGGATCTTGACGTTCTCGCTTGAGGAAGTTGGTGACAAGGTACCGCTCATCAGCGGTGTCTATGCCGACGGATCGCAGGAGGCGGCAAGGATCGCCAAAATGGCGGACCGCGCTGGAGCCTCGGCGCTCCTGGTGTTCCCCAGCCAGGTATTCTCTCTCGGAGGCCAGCTCCGCCCCGACATGGCGCTCGCTCATTTCAAGCGCATTGCGGACGCAACGGATCTGCCGCTGATCCTGTTCCAGTATCCGGCATCCAGCCTGGTCAACTATCCCTTCGACACCTTGCTGAGCCTTTTTGACGCCATTCCGAGCATCAAGGCGATGAAGGATTGGTGCAATGATCCAATGCTGCACGAGCGCCACATCCGAACCTTCCAGAATCTTCCAAAGCCGGTAAACGTCCTCACGACGCATAGCTCCTGGCTGATGTCATCGCTTGCGATGGGGGCAAAAGGCTTGCTCTCGGGAGCCGGAAGTGTGATCGCGGATTTGCAGGCGGCCCTGTTTGATGCGATCAGCTCTGATGATCTGGCCACTGCAAAGGCGATCAATGATCGCATGGTTCCATTGCAGCAGGTGTTATACGCGCCACCGTTCCTGGATATGCACAACCGCATGAAAGAGATGCTCGTGATGTTGGGGCGTCTCGACAAGGCCGTCGTGCGTCCTCCACTCGTCAAATTGTCGGACCAGGAGCTGGCGCGGTTGCGGCAGGCGGTTGCCGAGGCAGGGCTCCGGAAGGAAGGCGCTTTCCGTCAAGCGGCCGAATAGACGAAGTGCGCAAGCTTGCCGACAGTGGATTTGATAACTCCGCTGTACGGCTTGTTTCAGCGATGCGCTAATCGCACCTCATGTGGCCGCCGTCAGTGAATGGCGGTGTCGGTGGTTGCGCCTCCAGGATTTGAACCTGCTCGTCGGTTTCGAAGCCGTAGTTGGATCGCGCACAAAAGGTGACATGTGGCGGACCATCAAAGCGCCGCTAAGCCAGTTTAGTCAGAACAGAGAGGTTCGCGATGTCATCAGCGCCGGCAACGCTCCACGTTCGTGCCAACACCCCTCCGCCGTTTCCGGAGAGGAACATGAGAATACGCCGACCTACGTTTGATCGGCTGGCGGTGTGTCTCTTGACCTGAGCTTTTCACCTATTGAGAGTGATCTTCCCAGTGCTTGCGCGACGTCTCGCAGAGCTGTCAATCGGTCGGGGAGTTGTTCATTCATGATCCGCTGCAGCGGGCCCGTCATTCCGAGCGCATAAAACACGCGTCGATCGGACAGGAATATAGGCACCGCAATCGCGGCCAGGCCTTCGTCGATCTCTCCGATGCATGTCGCATAGCCCCTAGCTCTGACCGCCGCGAGCTCCTGTTCGACCCAAGCGCGGTCGTTCCGGGTGTTAGCCGTGAGAATCGGAAGGTCAGCCGACATCGCTTCGGCCAATACGGCTTCACTTTGATATGCGATGATCGCCTTGGCTGTCGCGGCCGCATGCACTGGCATCTCGATCCCCGGCTGCACATAGCTGCGCCAGCGCACGTCAGGTGACATGGAAATCGCAACGACGACGCGTGCGCCGATCAAGCGGGTCAGATAGCAGGCTTCTGACGTCGCGTCGGTCAGCTGCTGCAAATGTCCGCGGGCGAGCGCGCTGATCCATCCATCATCAGCGGTTGCGTGCAAAAGGCGCAGCAGACGGTCGCCAAGCTGATAAGCACGGCCACCGACATTGTCTTTCGCAAGCCCAGCGCGCACCAAGCCCTTGAGCAGCCGGTGTGCAGACGTCTTCGGAAGATCGAGCAACGAGGACACGTCTGCCAGGGTGAGTGCACCAGGAAACGTGGCCACGAGCTCCAGCACTTGCATGTAGCGGTCGAGCGGGCCCGCCGCTTCATCTGACGTTGCCATTCAGGATGTCCTCGAGGCGGAAACTTTGTGCATGCGTGCCTAACCCAGCGGCTTGACTCGGCCGATACGAGCAGATTAGCCTTACGCAATATCGGAATATTGTTCCGGAAAACGGAACGAAAGTCAATAGCAAATTGCAGGGGAGGCCCGGCGGGCATCAGCGACCCCAGGGGGCTCAGAAGGGACAAATATGAGGATGACGAGGCAGGAGTTCTTGAAAGCGTTGCTCGCGGCGGCGGCGATGCCGTGGGCGGCGGCAGCCCGCGCGCAACAGGGAAGCCCGATCGTCGTCGGCGCGACAGTGCCGATGACCGGACCGCTGTCGCTTACCGGCAAGCAGTATCACAACTCGCTGATGATGGCCGAAGAGGACATCAACAAGGCGGGCGGCATCAACGGACGCAACCTCAAGATCATGTTTGAGGATACGCAGGCGTCCAACAGCACAGCGGTGAATGCCTTCGTCAAGCTGGCACAGGAAACCAAGCCTGCGCTGTTCTTCCTGTCGAGCTATTCGACACAGAATCTGGCAGTGGCGCCTGAGCTGAAGAAGGTCCAGGTGCCGGCGTTCTACGCGGGCGGGGCAGATGCGGTGGCCGAAAGCGGCAATGAGTGGATGTTCCGCGTGCGACCGGCTGACAGCGTGTCCGCCGAAGGCATGGTGCAGTGCGCGCTCAATGTTCTGAAGGCGAAGAAGCCTGGCATTCTCTATATCCAGAATGACTTCGGACAAGGCGGCGCCCAAACGGCGGCCAAGCGTTTCGAAGCCGCCGGTGTGACCGTCGCTGGCATGGAGGCTTATGGACAGAACGATAAGGATTTTTCGGCGCAGTTGCTCGGTCTGCGCGGCAAGGGCGTCGATGTCATCCTGATCTTCAACTATCCGCAGGACGGCGCGCTGGTTTTGCGGCAGGCGAAGTTGCTCGGCCTCAAGATGCCGCTCGTCACGTCGTCGGCGGCATTGGTGCCGGCGGCGCTGCAGCTTCTGTCGCCCGCTGATCTCGACGGTGTGTGGGGGGTGGTCGACACCTTCATTGACCCGGCGGTAGGCGGGCGCATGCAGGATTTTGTCGAACGCTACAAGACGAAATTCGGCACCGATCCGGATCCCTACGGGCTTGCCTACTACGATGGCGCGATGCTCGCGGCCGAGGGCCTGCGCAAGGCGGGGACCGATCCCAAAGCGCTGCGGGACTGGCTGGCCGCCGTGAAAGACTGGCGGGGCATCGGCCACGTTTACTCCTACGACGCCAAGGGCAATGGCGTATTCGATCTGGCGGTCGTGAAATCCAAGACGGGGACCAAATCGCTGGAGCTGGTTCAGGCCATCAAGCTGAACTGACGCTCGAAGTGCCGATGCGCGGGCGCGCCCGTGCTGCGGATCACTGCAAATCATGCCGCGGGCGGGCTGAACCTCCGCCCGCAACCGTCGGCGATCATCGAAGCCGCCCTGCAACACACGACCAGGACGACATGACGGATTTCATCCAGCTGTTCATCAACGGACTTGCGATCGGTGGCGTCTATGCGCTCGCCGCAATCGGGTTCGTCATTGTCTATTCCGCCACCGGCGTCGTGAACTTCGCTGCCGGACAGTTCGTGATGTTCGGCACTTTCGCCGGCGTGGCCATGCTGCTCAATGCCGAGCTACCCTGGCCAGTGGGCTACGGCGCGGCCCTACTGGCGATGGCGCTGTTCGGGGCGCTGTTTTTTGCGGTGCTTTATCTGCCGCTGCGCAAGAGCCCGGTGGTGACCATCATCATCGGCACAGTCGCGATCGGCATCACGATGCAGAACGCGGCGCTGCTGGCGTTCGGGTCCTGGCCGTTTCGGTTGCCGTCACCGGTGGAGGGGGTGAATCTCACGATCGCAGGCGCCACGATATCTGCCCATGCCATCGCGGTCGTGGTTGTCACTGCCGTCATGGTTGCTCTGCTTTGGCTCCTATTCTTTCGTACCTCGCTTGGGATCGGCATGCGCGCAGTGGCGCAGGACATCCAGGCGGCGCGGTTGATGGGCCTCAAGGTCAACCGTCTGCTGGCGCTGTCGTGGGTCCTCGCTGCGCTGCTCGCTGGCATCGCGGGCTTGATGCTTGGTCCGATGTGGTTTGCCGACACCAGCATGGGCGATCCAATTGCGCTCAAGGCGTTCGCGGCCACCATCATCGGCGGCTTCGGCAGTCTGCCGGGCGCGATTGTCGGCGGCCTGTTCGTGGGGCTCAGCGAGGTGCTCGGCGCATCCTACGTCTCCTCGGCCTACAAGGATTTGATTTCCTTCGGGATCATGATCGTGTTCCTGCTGGTGCGGCCGCAGGGTGTGTTCGGTGAACGCGTCCAGGATCGGGGCTGATCGATGTCGATGCGCTTTCCGCTCCTGCTTGGCATTGTGATCCTGATCGCGGGTCTCGGCCTGTCGATGCTGCTGACCGACTATCATCTTCGGCTGCTCAATCTCGCGGTGATCTCTGCGATCGCCGTCATCGGTCTTAACTTTGCCTTCGGTTATGCCGGGCTGATCTCGCTTGGCCATGCGGCCTTCGTCGGCACCGGTGCCTATGGCGTGGCACTGCTGACCACGCTGCTGGGATGGTCGCCATGGCTGGCGCTGCCCGTCGCAGTGGCCGGCACAGCGATCTTCGCCGTGCTGATCGGCCTTCCGCTCCTGCGGCTGAAGGGCCATTATCTCGCGCTGGCGACGCTGGGTCTCAACGTCTCATTCTCCATGGTCGCCGCCAACTGGATTGAGCTGACCGGCGGCACCAACGGCATCTCGCGCATCCCCGAGCTGCAGGTCGCAGGCCATGCTTTGGCTGACGAGCGCAGTTACCTGTGGTTCGCGCTCGCGGTGCTGGCGGTCTCCGCTGCCGTCGCCGGGCTCATTCATGCCTCGCGCCACGGGCGGGCGATGATCGCGGTGCGCGACGACGAGACGGCGGCGTCAATGACAGGTATCGACGTCACGCGGGTGAAGATCGCGGCGTTTGTGCTGTCGTCGATCTATGCCGCCGTCGCCGGGGGCCTGTTCGCCTGCCATATGCGCTTCATCTCGCCTGAGGACTTCAGTTATGCGCACTCCATCACTTACCTTGCGATGCTGATCGTCGGCGGCGAAGGCTCGATCGTGGGGGCCATCCTGGGGGCGCTGCTCCTGACCTTCCTGCCCGAATGGCTGCGCTTTCTCGGCTCAGCCTATCTGGCGTTCTTTGGTGTTTTTGTTCTTGCCATTCTCGTCTTCCTGCCTTCGGGCCTTGTCGGCTTCCGCTGGCCGGGCAGCCTCCGGCGGGACGGGCGCTCGAAAGGGCCGGCGATGGTCGCTGCGTCTAAGGAGGTGCGCCCATGAGCTTGCTGCAGGCCACTGGAATCGCCAAGCGTTATGGAGGGCTCACCGCGCTCTCGGATGTCGAGCTGTCGGTCGGCGAGGATGAATTCATCGCAGTCATCGGCCCCAACGGTGCCGGCAAATCGACTCTGCTCAATGTCCTGACCGGACTGGTCCTGCCTGACAAGGGCAGAGTGTTGCTCGAAGGACGCGACATGACGCGGGCCGCGGCTCACAAGCGAGTCCGCGCCGGCTTGGGGCGAACTTTCCAGCACGGGCGGCCGTTCGCGAGGTTGAGCGTGCTGGAGAACGTCATGGCCGGCGCGGCCATCCGAAGCCGTCGCAGCGAGGCGGAGCTGCGCAAGCGGGCGATGACGGTGCTCGACCAGATGGGTCTTGCGGCGGACGCGCAGGCGGCGATCGGATCGCTGTCCTATGGTCGCCGGCGCATGGTCGAAATGTGTCGAGCACTCGCCTGCGAACCGCGCGTGCTGTTGCTTGATGAACCTGCCGCCGGCCTCAACTCTGCCGAGGTTGATCAACTGGCCGACCGGCTCTCGGACCTGCGGGCGAAACATCGGCTCGCCATCGTGTTGATCGAGCACAACATGGGCATGGTGATGCGACTGGCGCAGCGCATCGTCGTGCTCAATTTCGGCTGCAAGATTGCCGAGGGCACGCCATCTGAGATCCAGCGCGATCCCGCAGTGCTGTCGGCTTATCTCGGCGAAGGTCATCGTCATGCTGGCGTGTAAGGATCTGACGGTCGCGTATGGCGACATCGTCGCGCTGCAGAGCGTGACGCTGGAGGTGGGGCGGGGCGAGACGGTCGCCCTGATCGGCGCCAACGGCGCCGGCAAGACCACGCTGCTGCACGCGATCTCGGGCCTGAACCCGGTTCAGTCCGGCGACATCATGTTCGAAGGCACATCGGTTGCGCGGCTCGCCAGCGATCGTCGCGTCGCGCTTGGAATCGCCCAGGCGCCGGAAGGCCGGCGGATTATTCCCGGCCTGACGGTGGAGGAGAACCTGGCGCTCGCCACGGTGAGCTGGCGGCGCTGGCGCCAGCCGATCTCCGGCGATCTCGCACGGGTATTCGATTTGTTTCCGCGCCTGAAGGAGCGGCGTCGGCAGCTCGGCTGGTCGCTGTCCGGAGGTGAGCAGCAGATGCTGGCGATCGGACGGGCACTGATGGCGCGCCCGCGCTTGCTGCTGCTCGACGAGCCGTCACTTGGCCTCGCACCGCGCCTGGCCGAAGAAGTCTACGAGCGTGTCAGGCAGATCGCTGATAGCGGGCTCACAATCCTGGTGGTGGAGCAAAATACGGTCCTGGCGTTGTCGGTGGCGGACCGGGCCTATGTCCTGGAGACGGGCCGCATCGTCCTTCACGGCACCGCTGACGATCTCAAACAGAACACGCGCGTCCGCGAAGCCTATCTCGGACGCTGACCTCTCGGAAAAGGAGACAAGACAATGTATCCTGACATGACTTCGCGGTCGAAAGCGCTCTACGAGCGCGCGCTGACGAGCCTGCCGGGTGGCAACACCCGCACAACGGTGTTCATGAAGCCTTATCCGGTCTACGCCGCGAGAGGGGCGGGGTGCCGGGTCTGGGACGTGGACGGCAATGAGCTGATCGACTGTATCAACAACTTCACCTCCCTGATTCACGGTCATGCCCATCCGGTGCTGATCGAGGCCGCCACGCGGCAGCTCGCGCTCGGCTCCGCATTCGGCATGCCGACCGAGTCCGAGATTGATCTTGCCGAGCTACTCGCCGCACGCCTGCCGTCGGTGGACCAGGTGCGGTTCGCCAACTCCGGCACGGAGGCCGTGATGATGGCGTTGAAGGCAGCGCGTGCGTTTACCGGGCGACCGAAGATCGCCAAGTGTGAGGGCGCGTATCATGGTTCCTACGACTATGCCGAAGTCAGCCTCGATCCGGCGCCGGCAGACTGGAACGGCAACGCGCCAGTCTCCGTTGCCTATGCGAAAGGCACTCCGGACAACGTGCTGGCCGATGTCGTGACGATCCCCTTCAACGATATTGACGGGGCCGTCAGCCTGATCCGCGAGCACGGCCGCGATCTCGCCTGCGTGCTGGTCGATCCGATGCCGAACCGCGCCGGGCTCGTACCTGCCGACAGGGCCTATCTGGAGGCGCTGCGCCAGGCGACGCGTGAAGTCGGCGCGTTGCTGGTATTCGATGAGGTGATTTCCTTCCGCCTCGGCTACCACGGCGCCCAGGGACTGTGGGGCATCGATCCTGACCTGACCACGCTCGGCAAGATCATCGGCGGCGGGTTTCCGGTCGGCGCGATCGCCGGCAAGAGGGATGTCATGGCGGTATTCGATCCGAGCAAGGGTAAACCCGCGCTGCCTCATGGCGGTACGTTCTCGGCCAATCCGGTCACCATGCGCGCCGGCCTCGCGGCCATGGAGCTACTGGACGAGAACGCATTCGTGCGTCTGGATGCGATCGGCGAGGCCGTGCGAAAGGGCATCAACGATGCATTCCGTCGCCATGGCTTACCGGGCACCGCGGTCGGTCTTGGGTCGCTGCTGAAGATCCACTTCTCCGAACGGCCAATCCGCGACTACCGGTCGGCCTACATGACCGAAGGCGAGGCCAAACGGCAGACCCTGTTCAATCTGGAGTTTCTCAATCGCGGCATTCTCGCCGCCGGCTATGGCCTGATGGCGCTGTCGCTGCCGATGACGGACGCTGATGTCGAGATCATCATCGGTGCGGCATCGGACGCACTGGCGCAGGTTGCTGCAAAAGCCTGACGCGTCCTTGTGTTGTTGAGGTTGGTAAGGCGCCGCGTGGGAGCCAATCGGGCCATCACGCCGCAAAGCAATATTGTCTGAGATAGGTGCGAGAATGCCCCACAAGGTCGATCCCATCACTCGGTCCGTCGTTCAGCATCGGCTGAGCTCGATCGTGGCGGAAATGGGCGAAGCAATGCTTCGCACATCCTATTCACAGATCCTCAACTCGAGCCGTGATTTTTCACTCGCGATCTGTGACACCCAATCCCGGCTGATCGCCCAAGCCGACCATATCCCCGTCCATGTCGGCGCGCTGCCCTGGGCGACGCGTGCGGTGGAGGAGCGCTTCGAGAAGGTCGCGCCCGGCGACGTCATCCTGATGAATGATCCCTATCACGGCGGCAGCCATCTGCCTGATCTGACCGCGTTCGTGCCGGTATTCGACGGCGATCGGCGGCTGTTCTGGAGCATCGTGCGTGCGCACCAGAGCGATATCGGCGGCGCGACGCATGGTGCCTACAATCCGGATGCCACTGAAATCTGGCAGGAAGGATTGCGCGTTCCGCCCATCAAGCTCTATGAGGCCGGCCGGCTGCGCGACGATATCCTCGACATGCTGGCGCTGAATGTGCGCAATCCCTACGACTTCCGGGGTGACCTTGCGGCCATGATCGGCGCTGCGCACATGGGCGAGCGGCGGATGGGGAGGCTGTTTGCCGAATTCGGCGCGCCCGTCGTCGAAGCTGCGATCGAATCGATTCTCGATGCCGCCGAGCAGCAGACGCGTGCGGTGGTCTCGACCTGGAAGGACGGCGTGTTCTATGGGGAAGCCTTCCTCGACGATGACGGTCATGGTCGCAGTGATATCCGCATTGCTGCCAAGGTCACCAAGTCAGGCAGCAAGATCGAGGTCGATCTGTCGGAATCCGACCCGCAGAGCACGAGCTTCGTCAATTCGTCGCACGCCAACATGCATGCGGCGGTGGTGATGGCGTTTGCGTATCTGATCGATGCTGAAATTCCCAAGAACGCTGGCGCATTGCGGCCGCTCACGGTGGTTGCCAAGCAGGGCACGATCGTTTGGGCCGATCCGGGCCGGCCGGTGACGCTGTGCACCAGCCATCCGTCCAACGAGATCGTGGAGGCGGTGATCAAGGCGCTCTCGGCATCTTGTCCGGACCGAGCCATGGGGGGCTGGAGCCGGCGATTCCGTATCGCGGTGCAGGGCGAGGATCCTCGCAGCGGGCGCAGCTTCATCTGGCATATGTTTCAGGCGCGCCCGGGCGGTGGCGCTTCGTCGCGCGGTGACGGCTGGTCCTCGATCGGCGAATGGCACACGGTCGGCGGACTCAAGTTCGGCAGCATCGAGGTCGCGGAGGCGCGTTTCCCGTTGCACTTTCGTCATCATGAGTATCGGCCCGACTCCGGCGGTGACGGTCAGTTCCGCGGCGGCCTCGGGGTTGCGCTTGACCTCGTCTTCGAAGTCGAGAAGACCGCGCTCGGCAACACGGCGGGCGACGGAACCCGGCACGGCGCGTGTGGCATGCTGGGTGGGAAGGACGGTGCGCCGCATCACTACCGTCTGCTGTCCGCCGGACGGCCGCCGCGTGTGTTGCGAACCAAAGAGGTCGGCATCGAGATTCATCCGGGAGATTGCCTCGAAGTGCGCTCTGCCGGCGGCGGAGGATGGGGGCTGCCGGAGCGACGCACGGAGCAGGCGCGCCGACGCGATGAGGTGTGCGGCTTCGTGACTTCAAGCTCAACGACAGAAGTGGTTCAGTAACGATGTTGACGATCGGCATTGACGTTGGCGGTACCTTCACCGATCTGGTCGCCATCGACGCGACCGGGCGCACCGTATTCGCGAAATCGCCTTCCACGCCGCAGGATCAGTCGATCGGCGTGATGAGTGGGCTCGACGAACTCGCGCGCCGCCTCGACCTGTCGCGCGCTGAGATGCTGGCGATGACACAGCGACTGGTGCACGGCACCACGGTTGCGACGAACGCGCTGCTTGAACGCAAGGGCGCGAAGGTTGCACTCGTGACCACGGAAGGCCACCGCGACGTGATCGAGATGCGCGAGGGATTGAAAGGCAACCGCTACGACCTGCGGACGCCGCCGCCGGAGCCGCTGGTGCCGCGCGAGCTGCGCTTCGGCGTGCGCGAGCGACTGCGGCCCAACGGTGAGGTGCTGGCCCCGCTCGACGAAGCTTCGCTCGGCGAGCCTATCGCGGCGATCCGTGCCTCCGGCGCCACGTCGGTCGCGGTCTGCTTCCTGCATTCCTACCGCAACCCCGCCCATGAGATCGCGGCAGCCGAGCGGCTTGCGCGCGAGCTGCCTGGTGTCAGCGTGTCGCGCTCGAGCGACGTGCTACCGCAGATCAAGGAGTACGAGCGCGTCTCCACCACGATCGTGAATGCCTATGTGGGCCCGGCCGTGCGACATTATCTGACCGGGCTCGAGCGCCGCCTCGCCGAAGCGGGCTTCAAGGGCAGCCTGTTCATCATCCTCTCCCATGGCGGCATGGCTCCGGTGGAGGAAGCCGGGCGCCTCGCGGCGGCGACTGTGCTGTCCGGTCCGGCGGGCGGCATCTCCGGTTGCCGGCGGTGTGCGGAACTGCTCGGGCTGCCGGATCTTGTGCCCTTCGATATGGGCGGTACCAGCACCGATATTTCCCTGATTGCGGACGGCCGCGCCACGCTCTCGGCGGATGGAGGACTGGCGGATCAGCGCATTGCGCTGCGCAGCCTTGATATCGCCAGCATCGCGGCGGGCGGAGGGTCGATCGCCAGTGTTGATGCTGGCGGTATCTTTCGCGTCGGTCCCGAAAGCGCCGGCTCAATGCCAGGGCCAGCCAGCTATGGCAACGGCGGCACGGAGCCGACGGTAACGGACGCAAACATCGTCTTAGGCTATCTCGATGCGGCAGCTTTCATGGGCGGTCGGCGTCCCCTGGACCGAGTTGCGGCGGAGACGGCGGTCGATCGCCTGGCGGCTTCGCTCGGAGTGACGCGCATCGAGGCGGCTGCCGGCATCTATCGACTGGTCAATCTGAAAATGGCCGATGGCATCCGATTGATGACCTTGCGTCGTGGTGTCGATCCGCGGAGATTCGCACTCCTCAGCTTCGGCGGAGCCGCGGGACTGCACGCCGCCGAAGTGGCGCGCGAGCTCGACATCAAGCGGATCATCGTGCCGACGGAAGCCTCAGTGCTGTCAGCTTGGGGGATGCTGACCAGTGACCTGCGCTACGAGGTGAGCCGTACCCATTTCGAGGCAGGCACCCGTACGACCGCGTCGGACATTCGCAAGATTTTTGCGCATATCGAGGGGCAGGCCGCGGAGCGGTTGCGCGGCTGGTTTGACGGGCCGATCGCAACGGAACGCTCCGCCGAAATGCGCTATGGCGAGCAGGTGTTCGAGGTCGACGTACCGCTCAGTGACGTCAACCTGACTGCGTCGTCGCTGGTTGCCGACATTGAAGAGCGGTTTCATCGTCGTCACGAGGAGCTCTATACCTACGCCTCCCGCGATCAGGAAGTTGTGTTCGTCAATGCGCGAGCCGCAGCCGTTGGTGCAGTTCCCAGAACTGCGCAAGCCAATGCGCCGACGCCGGCGACCGAGCCAAGTGCGCGACCCGCCGCCAAACGGCAGGCCTTCTTTGGCAGTTGGCGCGAGGTGCCAGTCTACGCCCTGGAAAGACTGCGCCCGGGGCATGTGCTGGAAGGCCCCGCGATCATCGAGGCCGAGACGACAACAGTCGTCATCAACAGTGGCGATCGCGCGGCGGTGAATGCGCTGGGATGGCTCGATATCGAGCTTGGGGTCGCGGGAGAGGTTTAGGGCCGAAGCTTGTTGCCACATGGGGTGCTCGGGGGAGCTTCTATCGAGCATGGCCGCAAGTTTCAGCTTGAAATGGGGGGTAAGAATCCGTTTGTTGTGCTCGACGACGCAGATCTCACCGTCGCCGTGGAGGCTGCTGTGAATTCTGCCTTCTTCTCGACCGGCCAACGCTGCACGGCCTCTTCCCGCCTCATCGTGACGAAGGGCGTCCACGACAAATTCATGGCCGCGCTCCGTGAACGTCTCAAAAACATCGTCGTGGACGACACGCCGTTCGGCCTTTCCTCTGGCATAGCCACGACGAATCTCAAGCATGCCACACATTTCAAGCGCAATGCGGAAGCTGGCATGGTGATGGTGAACCTACCTACTGCGGGCGTCGATTTCCATGTACCGTTCGGTGGCCGCAAGAGCTCCTCTTACGGATCGAGAGAGCAGGGCAAATATGCCGCCGAATTCTTCACCACGGTGAAGACGGCATATACGTTGCCCTGATAGACATGAAAGTGGAGGCGGAGCACCCCAGCGGAGCATAAGGATGAGGCGATGAACGAGATAATTGGTTACCCCGACCCCGGCCTCGACCTGTCGGACGGCTTCAAGCCGCACACCTCGCACTGGGGCGTGTTCTCGGCGCGTCACAGCGAGGCTGGACTCGAAGTCAGGCCTTATGCGGGGGATCCTGATCCGAACGGCATCATCGGCAACTTCCCCGGCGCGTTGCGCCACCAGGCTCGCATCGCCCAGCCGGCGATCCGCCGCGGCTGGCTTGAGCGTGGTCCCGGCCCCGATGATCGCCGCGGCCGCGACGAATTCGTGTCCGTCAGCTGGGAGAAGGCGCTCGACCTCCTGGCCGGTGAGCTATCGCGCATCCGCGACACACGCGGCCCCGGTGCGGTCTTCGGCGGTTCCTATGGCTGGTCGAGCGCCGGCCGCTTTCATCACGCACAGAGCCAAGTTCACCGCTTCCTCAACATCGCGATGGGCGGCTATGTGCGTTCGGTAAACACCTATTCCTCGGGTGCGTCCTCGGTGCTGCTGCCGCAGATCCTGACGGGTTACGAAGACATCACCAAGCGCAACGTCACCTGGGAGCAGATCGCGGCCGAAAGCGAGATCGTGCTGGCGTTCGGCGGCATGGCGCTGAAGAACTCCATGGTGGCCGGCGGTTCGATCAGCAAGCATGTCGAGCGCGGCGCCATGGCCGCGGCGCGCCGGCGCGGCTGCGAGTTCATCCTGGTCAGCCCGCTGCGTGACGATCTGCCCGCGGAGGCCGGTGCCGAATGGATGACGCTCGTGCCCGGCACCGACACGGGCAACCCAAGAACGCCGAGTGGACCGCCGCGATCTGTGGTGTCGACGCGAACACGATCAGGAAACTCGCCCGTCGGCTTGCCGGACGGCGCGCGCTGATCACCGTTTCCCATTCCCTGCAGCGCTCGGAGCACGGCGAGCAGCCGGTCTGGATGGGCATGGTGCTGGCGGCGGCTCTGGGCCAGATCGGCCTGCCTGGAGGTGGCTACGCTTATTCGCTCGGCGCGATCGGCTATTACGGCCGCCGCGTGAATGACGTGCCGGGGCCGACGCTAGGGCAAGGCCGCAATGGTGTCGCGGATTTCATTCCAGTGGCGCGCATCGCCGATATGCTGCTCAATCCCGGCACCACCTATCGCTACAATGGCGAGACACGCGTCTATCCGGACATCCGGCTCGTCTACTGGGCAGGCGGCAATCCCTTCCATCACCACCAGGATCTCAACCGCCTGCGCAAAGCCTTCGCTCGCCTCGACACGCTGGTTGTGCATGAGCTCGCCTGGACCGCCACGGCCCGGCACGCCGACATCGTTCTGCCCTGCACGATGACGCTCGAGCGCGAGGACATCGGCTATTCCACCAACGATCCGCTGATGATCGCCATGCACCGGATCGCCGAACCGTTTGGCCTTGCGCGCGATGACTATGAGATCTTCTCCGATATTGCCGAGCGTCTCGGGAGTCGTGAGGCCTTCACCGAAGGCCGCACGGCACGGCAGTGGCTGGCACATCTCTACGAACCGACCCGCGCCTCGCTCGCCGCGCGCGGCCTCGCGGCTCCGAGCTTCGAGGAATTCTGGGAGCGCGGCAGCATGATCGTGCCGCAACACCTCGACGACGGCGGCAGGCTGCGCCGCTTCCGCGAGGATCCGATCGCTCATCCCCTTCCGACGCCGAGCGGACGCATCGAGATTTTCTCGACGAAGATTGCGGGCCATGGCGACGCAGACTGTCCGGGCCATCCGGTCTGGCTCGAGAAGACAGATGTGCCCAAGCCGGGCTCGCCGTGTTTCCTCGTCGCCAATCAGCCGGTGACGCGTCTGCATAGCCAGCTCGACTTCGGCGGACATTCGGCCGGGGCCAAGCATCGCGGCCGCGAGGTCGCGCGCATGAACCCGCGCGATGCGGACGTTCGCGGAATCGCGGATGGCGACATCATCCGCCTGTTCAACGAACGCGGCGCCTGCCTTGCCGCGGTGCACATCACCGATGGCATCGCTCCCGGTGTTGTCCAGCTACCGACCGGCGCGTGGTACGACCCGATGGATCCGGGGGAAGAGACACCACTCTGCGTTCACGGCAATCCGAATGTGCTCACCCGCGACGTCGGCACCTCGTCCTTCGCGCAAGGCTGCACCGGCCAGCTTACGGCTGTCGAGGTGGAGCGGTTCAGCGGCAATCTGCCGCCGATCCGCGCTGTCGATCCGATGTAGCGGACGTGACATGCCTGATCACGTCTGAGCTCTGATCGCATCGGACTGAGCGAGAATCGACGAGCTCACGCTGCGAGCTGAGGTTGAAACACCACATCGGCGTAGTAGTTGGTGGAGCTGAAAGTGTTGGTCGGGAAGAGTCCGGCCGAGTTCGTTCCTCCATAAGCATAGACGCCATTGCCGCCTGACGTAGCGCTGGATGGCGCCGTCAGGGCTCCGCTCGTGAGCGCGCTGGTGAAGAAGTTGCTGGTGGCTGCATACTCGCCGTTTGTGTGATAGGACGCGACATAAGTGGTGTTGGCAGCGATCGAGACCGGCGTCGCCAACGGCACGGTCTGCCATCCGCTTGCCGTGGTGTTGGTGAAGGTGGCGCTGGCAAGCTTGGTGCCGGTCGAGCTCCACAGGTCGAGGAGATCGGTGCCGGTATCGCCGGGACTGCGGTAGAATTTGAGCGCGGTGATCTGGCCGGCAGTGGACGAGGTGAACTTCACTCCGACCTCGAGCGCGGAGCCATCGTTCAAACTGGTCTGCGTCGGGGTGTTCAACGCGGTGAACAGGCTCACCGTCGTGGACGTCGTGGTCACGGCGATATTGAAGGTCTCACTGGCAGAGAGGCCGGCCGGATCCGTGGCCGAAACCTGGACACCAAGGGTGCCGACATTGGCCGATGCCGGCGTGCCGCTGAATGTTCGCGTTGCCGCGTTGAACGTCAGCCATGAGGGGAGCGCCGCGCCGTTCAGGCCGGTTGCCGAATAGGTGAGAGCGCCGCCGTCGGGATCGTTGAAGGTGCCGGCGGGCAGGGTCAGCGAGAAGGCCGAGCCGACGACCGCACTCTGGTTGGCGGTCTGGGTCACCAGCACCGGCGGCGTGTCGGTCGTCGAGCCGGGCGAGAACACCACGTCGGCATAGTAGTTGGACGCGCTGAAGCTGCTGGTCGGGAAGATCCCAGCGGTGCTGGTGCCGCCATAGGAGTAAACCCCGTTGCCGCCGGACGAGGCGGAGGAGGGCGCCGTCAGCGCGCCGCTCGAGACGGCGTTGGTGAAGAAATTGCTGGTCGCTACATACGCGCCGTTTGTGTGATAGGACGCGACATAGGTGGTGTTGGCGGCGATCGAGACCGGCGTCGCCAAGGNCACGGTCTGCCAGCCGCTTGCGGTGGTGTTGGTGAAGGTGGCGCTGGCAAGCTTGGTGCCGGTCGAGCTCCACAGGTCGAGGAGATCGGTGCCGGTATCGCCGGGACTGCGGTAGAATTTGAGCGCGGTGATCTGGCCGGCAGTGGACGAGGTGAACTTCACTCCGACCTCGAGCGCGGAGCCATCGTTCAAACTGGTCTGCGTCGGGGTGCTGGACGCGGTGAACAGGCTCACCGTCGTGGACGTCGTGGTCACGGCGATATTGAAAGTCTCGCTGGCGGAGAGGCCGGCGGGATCGGTGGCCGAAACCTGGACGCCGAGGGTGCCGACATTGGCCGATGCCGGCGTGCCGCTGAAAGTTCGTGTCGTCGCGTTGAACGTCAGCCATGAGGGAAGCGCCGCGCCGTTCAGGCCGGTTGCCGAATAGGTGAGAGCGCCGCCGTCGGGATCGTTGAAGGTGCCGGCGGGCAGCGTCAGCGAGAAGGCCGAGCCGACGACCGCACTCTGGTTGGCGGTCTGGGTCACCAGCACCGGCGGCGTCTCGGTCGTCGAGCCAGTATCGTTAAGGACGACATCGACCCAGTAGTTGTCGCCGGAGGCAGGGATATTAGTGGGGAAGATACTCCCTGAAGAATAGGCGTAAACGCCGTTCAGACCGTTAGCCGTTGCGGACAGAGATCCGTTTGTCGGATTTTGGAGCGTGTCGAAATAGTAAGGCGTATCGGAGTATTGGCCATTGGTCATGTGGTACGAGGCGACATAGGTCGTGCCTGCAACAATGTTCACAGGACTGGAGAAGCTGACCTGCTGCCAGCCACTGGCGGTCTCGTTGGTGGACGTGGCGGTCGCCAGCAGTGTGCCGCTGGCGCTCCAAAGATCAACTACATGGGCGCCGGTGTTCAGGGATCCCTTATAGAAGCGGATCCCGGTGATTTGGCCGTTGGTACTTGACGTGAACTTGAGACCGACTTCCACACCCTTTGGGTCACTTATGTCCGCCGTAGCAGGCGTGGTGCTGGAGCCAAACAGGTTGAGGGACGTGGACGGTGAAACCGTGTACGACACGCCGGAACCCGGTGTCTCGAGATTTAGGCTGTCATCGACCGCTCGGGTTTCGATGCTGTACGACCCCTTGGCCGGCGCATTGAAAGTGTAGGTCCAATTGACTGTTTGCGTGCCAACTTGACCGCTCGTCACGTGCCACGTCTTTCCACCGTCGGTCGAAATCTGAACGCCGCCAATCACACCGCCGACGTCGGTCGCGGTACCGCTTACGGTCACGGTTTGGCCTTCGATCACGGACGAGGATGACACGCTGGTGATCTTGGACGTTGGCGCGGTGTGATCGGTCGACTGGCTCGCGATCACCAGACTTGCCTGCAGCGTCTGAGGCTGGACGCCCATGTCCGCAAACAGATTGACCATTGCCTGCTGGACGTTCGGGTCGGCGTTTGTCTGATTGCCGTCCGGCGAAGGGTCGTGCTGGTTTGACAAGCCCCATGACCAAAACACGCTGCCGGCTCCGAACACCAGCGCGCCACTGGTGGGATCACGGTACTCGACCAGATTGTGGGTTGCGGTACCGCTTGTGTCGACGTTCCCGAACTCCGTATTGAACGCCGACGATTCCTGGACCGTCGTCGAAGAGAGGTCGATCAGGCCGGCAGGCATGAAGCCGTTATCAGGAGAGGAGTCCCATTCATATCCTAACAGGCCGCTTTCCAGCGAGGCTGTCTGGCCGGGTGTCGTGGCCGCGACGCTTGTGTTGCGCCAGAAACGCAACTGGGTCATGCTGTAGGGAATCTTGATCGTCCCAAGACTCCCGCTCTCATCAACCGAGAACACCGTTCCCGTCAGCGCATTGGACGGCATGGCGGCACCGCCCCAATTGGTGGGGGCCTCAAAGGTGCCCGTCCCCTGCCCGCTAGGGTTGATCAATTGCTCAAAGTGGCTGTCCTTGTAGGTGACCAGTGTGCGATTGGCTGTCTTGCTACTGTCTATGCTCGGTGTGAACTGGGTTTGCCAGAAGATCTCGTTGCCGCTGAGGAACGTGAGGTTGACGCCCGCGTTTGCCGCGGCCTGAACATTCGCGACCTGGCTATCGGTCCAGTATTCGTCGTGTCCGACATCCATGAACACCTTGTGATTGAGCAGCAACGCGCCATTGGTCGCTGTATCCAAGCCGGAAATGTAGCTTACGTTGTAGCCGTTTTCTTCCAGCCAGTAGATTGCGGGGTATTCGCCTGTAAACACACTATCATCTGAATTCGCATACAGTCCTACTCCATCTCGGGTCATGATCGGGCGGTTGTAACTGACCGCGTAGGCCGCGCCATTCTGGGAAGGACCGTTGCCTCCATACAGGCTGGCGCCGCCCCAACCGTTGTAAGCCTGCCAGGTCTCATCAGACGTCTGAAAGACGATGTCGCTTGTGGAATTGGGATCCTTGATGACGAACGGAATCTGGAAAACTTGAGTGCCTTGGACGACGTTGGCGACATAAACGCCTGATACGGCCGTGGTCGGAATGGACCATGAATCAGTGACGCTCCAATTGCCGGCGTCGACCTCCCCGGTCGCAGTATTCGTGATTGGTGACGGCTGCGCGATCGATGACGTGCCCTGATGCTGCAGGGTTGTGACGAGACGGGCACCGTCTCCTCCGTAGTAACCCAGTCGATAGATCTGGATTTGATAGTTCGGGCTGCCCGTCAGATTATCGATCTTGAACTGCACCGTGCCGCCGATACTGGTGCTGATCGCGGTGGTGAATCCCTCGAGCTTGGTCGTATCGCCGCCGGGAGCAACCTGCCAGACGCTCATCGGCGTGCCCGGTAACTGGTTCTCCAGCACAATTGGATTGGTGCCAGACGGATCGGCGACAACAGTGCCGCCATGTCCGTCGCTATTCAGAGTCCAGTTCGGATCCTTTCCAGCAAACAGCAAGGAGACGGTGGTGGAACCATTGCTGAAATTTACCGTGCTGGTGTTTGAGGTGATGTCGTACTGAACGGATGTCGACATCGACGATGTGAACGCGAGGTCCTTCAAATCGATGAGCTGATTTGCAGAAAGCGGTGCCCCCGGTGACGAGCTTGCGATCAAACCGTGGAATTGCGCCGAATGATCGAGGACGAGCTCGCCATTTGCGGCACCGAAAGATACGGTTATCCCGGAAAACGATCCGTTTGTCAGTTGTCCGGAAACAGCACCTCCGATCTCGAGGACAGCCTGGTTTGAAACATCCAACGAACCGGTGCCACTGATATTGCCTTTGATATCTACGTTGGAAATTTGACTGCCACTGAACGGGCCAGCTTGGATGATCCCGTTGTCGACGACGCTGCCTTCGACAGTGAATAGCGTGCCGGGATTGCACGACAAGGTTACGCCTGTACCGACGACTAGGCCATTGATGTCGACATTGCTCGTGCTCGTGACCGTATAAGCTCCTGTCGCATCCATCACCACGTTGTCGGTAAGCCGAGGGACACCGGCACTCCAGTTCGTTGCGACATTCCAAGACCCGCCGCCCGAATTGGTCCAGTGAGCGGTCGTGCTCGAAGGGCTGTTCGCCAACGTGGCCTGCAACGTCGGACCCATCATCAGGTCTTGCTTCAGGACGCTCGTCGTTACGGGCACGGGGGGATTGAGCGTCGACGCTGGCGTGGTCGTTGTCGTCAGCGGGGCAGGCAATGTCGTCTGCAGCAGATCGCTCGACGGCAGCGGCCTCAATGTAAGGCTGCCGGAATCCGGAGGAGTGCTCGAACCGATACGATGGCGGGGTGTCTGGTCGGAGGGTGACGCATTCGTTTCGGTCGAACCAGTTGTGTCTGTAGTCGCCGACTGCGCCAGGATTGCGGGCGCCGCACCGACGATGTCGCTAGGCACAGGAGCTGCCGCTTGATCGAAGACCTGACCGGCCAACCCGGCCGACAGGCCCGATGGCGCCGGGGAATCGGGTGGCAGGACGTCGTTGGGATCGACCGCAGCCGAAGCTTGCGTCGAGTTCAGCGACGAAAGACCTGTCTCCAGCAGCAGGGCAAGAGCGAGTGGCGCGACCGAGTTGCTGCCCTCAGCGGTATCGACCTCCGTTGGACTGGCAGTAGGCGTGCTGGGGCCAACAACCAGCAGAACTTCTCCCATGAATCCCTGGTCAGCGCTGCAATAACGCAACAACGAAATCTGTCCGATCGCGTCGGCGGCCGGGCTGAACGTCAACCCGCATAGTTGTGAAGCGGTGACGACCTGACCGCGGGTGACGGCGGTCGCTCCGTCGGCCAAGAACACTGAACCGTTAGAGGGCAGCTCCGCGAGCGCAACAGGTGTGTCCCCGGTCAAGCCGGCAGGGAGGTCGGCAAGCAACGGGATCGGCAGCCGACCGCAGTCTTGGGGAACAGAAATCACCACCCCGTTCCAGGACGACACGTCTCCGGACTGCAGGGGTGTCGGCGCGAAGCTCAATGCGGCGAGTTCCGCGGCTGTCAACGTGTCGCCGACAGTCACCCGCGTGACGTGATCGGCTTTCAGGACAACTCCGGCAGTTGGAAGGCCGGCCACCGTGACGGTCAGATCATGAAGGGAATAACTGGTTTCCGCGGACAGGAGCGGCTGCGCCTTCTGAGATAAGGCGCTCGGTTTCTGTGTCAGCATGGCAATCACCCTCGAAAAACCGATTTAGTAATATCCGGAGTGACATAATGTCGCAGATTTAATTTATTTAATTTTTAAACGCCAATTAAATAATCTGACACATTAATCACGAAATTGAGATGGGATTAAAAATCCAATTAATAACTTGATCCGAAGGCAAATTTTCTGGCGATGAGATTTTTGCGTTTGGCCTCGGCACAGCGTTTGTGATGAGCGCCAGGGAGGCTTCCATGAGCTGAGCGATTGATCTGGGCCCGAGCTGGAGATGGGGCGCCGGCAGGTCCGGCAAGCTGCCAACGCGCCGTGCTGTGGACCCGGCATCATGCTTGGGACCAGCGCATGTGCCGTTCCCGTGGATTGGCGTCTCAACCACCCACGACCAAGGTGCCAAGTTGACGGTGCCGCGATGTCCTTACGGGACCGGCGCACGGTGCTCTCGGAACGCCGCCGCCAACGCCCGCAGGGCTGCCCGCGACCGCTGGTCCGTCAAGGACGAATGGAGCACCACCTCGGATGAGGGAAGCGGAGGAAGGCCAAACCGCTCGCCGACATCGACAGTGCCGGCAGGCGCTATCCGATATGACAGAGGGGCAATTGCCAGCCCTGCGGCGACGGCGGCATGGACAGCGGAAGAACCGCCGCCAAGGAACACTTCGGTCCATCTTATGCCGGCCGCGTCGAGCGCATGAGTTGCTATGTTACGGACGCCGCAGGTTGGAGCCAGCGCAGCCAGGCGCAGCGGCTCTCCCTGTCGATGCTCGAACCCTTGCGCCGCGAACCAGCCAAAACGCTCGTGTGCCAGCGTTTCCCCATCCCGGCGATCGTCCTCGCGCTGGATGATCGCGGCATCGAGCCGCCCCTGATCAAACAGGTCCAGAAGTTTGCGCGAGCTGTCGAGCTGCACTTCAATCGTCAGCTTCGGATCGTGGGCGTGGAGCCGCGCCAGCAAGTTCGGAACCTCCGGTCCCGCGACATGAGCAGCAATGCCGAGGCCAAAGTGTCTCGGGGGCGCATTGAGCCCGACAAGCGCGCGCTCGTGAGCCGCGATAAATTCGCGAGCTCCCTCCAGAAAGGCAGCCCCTTGCGCCGATGGCCGCACCGATCGGGGAGTCCGTTCGATCAGCCGATGCCCGATGCGATCCTCAAGCCGTTTGAGCTTCACGCTGATTGCACCCTGCGTGGTGCCCAGAGCTTCGGCCGCGCGCGTGAAGCTCTGCAGGTCGGCCACCATCACGAAAGCTCTTACGGCATCCACATCGAGCGAGAGCATTCCATCATCCGAATTTGTTGTCTCTGAAATCTATATTGATCCAATTTTGTTGTGGTCAAGGGCCCCCTATGTTCGCCCGGCATCTGACGTGGGCGGCGAACCCGGGACCCGAGTTTCTTCGAACCTCCTGCCTGCATGTCAGCGATCGGCACCAGGCTTGGAGGTGAAAGTCATGACGATTTCAGCAACACAGCAAAACACCGTCGCCCTGGCGGCCGTCTGCCTCGCGTCTCTCATGTTCGGGCTGGAGATTTCCAGCGTTCCGACCATTCTGCCGACGCTGGAGATGGTGCTGCATGCCGACTTCCAGCAGCTCCAGTGGATCATGAACGCCTATACGATCGCGGTCACGACCGTGCTGATGGCGACGGGCACGCTTGCAGATCGATATGGCAGAAAGCGTGTCTTCGTCGCCAGCATCGTCGTCTTCGGCCTGGCCTCCCTGATCTGCGGCTTGGCGCAGGACGCCCTCGTTCTCATAGTGAGCCGATTTCTTCAGGGCATGAGCGGTGGGGCGATGCTGATCTGTCAGGTCGCCGTCCTCTCCCACCAGTTCCGGGAGGGACCGGAGCGCGCACGGGCCTTTGCGGCCTGGGGCATCATCTTCGGGATCGGACTCGGCTTCGGTCCCATCATAGGCGCGGCGATCGTCGCGATCTCCAACTGGCAATGGGTGTTCTTGGTCCATGCCGTCATCGCCATCGTCACCACTGTCCTCGCCGAGGCCGGGGTGCAGGAATCGCGCGATCCCGACGCGAAGCACCTCGATATCGCAGGCATCGTGACGCTCTCGACGTCGGTGTTCTGCGTCGCCTTCTATATTACGCAAGGGCCTGACCTGGGCTTTTCCAGTCTGACGGGTTTCGCCATCATTGCAATCGCGGTCCTGAGTTTCGCAGGCTTCGTGCTGGCCGAGACGCGCAGTGTCCGCCCGATGTTCGACTTCTCCGTTTTCCAGGTTCGGATCTTCTCGGGCGCGCTCCTGGGGTCGATAGGCATGAACTTCAGCTTCTGGCCCTTCATGATCTATCTTCCGATTTTCTTCCGAAGCGCGCTCGGTTACGGCAATGTCGCGGCCGGCCTGGCGCTGCTCTCCTACACGTTACCGACTCTCGTGGTGCCACCATTTGGCGAGCGGATCCTGCTGCGCTTCGGGGCCAGGATCGCTATCCCGACCGGACTTTTCGTCATCGGCCTTGGCTTCATGTTGATGTGGGCCGGCAGCGGAGTTGAACAACCTGGTTGGCTGACGCTGCTGCCTGGTTGTTTGCTTGCGGGGATCGGGCTGGGGCTGACCAACACGCCGGTGACCAACACGACGACCGCATCGGTACCGAGCACACGCGCCGGCATGGCATCAGGTATCGACATGAGCGCTCGGATGATTTCGCTGGCGATCAACATTGCCCTGATGGGCTTCATCCTGATCGCGGGCATATCCTCCTGGCTGAGGAGCGCGCTTCCTGGCGTGCTTGATGCACCGCGCCTGCAACATCTTGCAGAAAGGATAGCGGGCGCGAGTGCCCATGTATCTGACTTCCCGGAACTGAACTCCCTGCCGGCGGCGGACACTGCTGTGCAAGACGCACTGGTTCATGGCTTCAGGTTGGTGATGCTCTATGGAGGACTCTCGGTGTGGATCCTGGCTCTGTCGAGCTTCCTGATCTTCGGCCAAAAGGCGCGCCACGAGCGTCTCTCACAGAGCCGGGATGAGCCATGCCCCTCCTCGCTCACTTCGTGAGCTCGAGCTTCCGTTCGTTCGACCTGCTCACGTCCTATCGGCCAGCGGAGCACATCGCGGCATCGTGATTGGGGCGGACGTAAGTGCATTCCACCCAGCGATTAGTCGGCCGTCAAAACGTCTCGGTAATCTTGCTCAGGCGAGGGGGGCGATCCGGGTCAAATCCGCACGCGCGCGCCGTCTGCTCGATCATCCGATAGGCTGGAACGAGCATGGTGATCGGGTCGGTTGCGGGGTCATCCTCGGCGAGCCAGGCCAGCGAGCCATGCGGTCCGCCGCATAGATGCAGCGCGATCTTCTGTTCGCGCAATTCTTCTGCCAGCGCGTCCACCGTGGCCGCCGTTTCATCCATGAGGCGCATCATGATAACCGGCGTGCGCGATGATAACGCGGCCCGCGGCCCATGCTGCAGCTCGGCGGCGCTCAGACCCATGGAAGGCAGGCGCAGGATTTCCGAAAGTTTGAGCGCGATCTCCCGCGCCGAGCCCAGGCCGAGGCCCCGCGCCGCCACAAACACGGCCGACGCTTTGGCGAGATCATCGGCAATCCCGGACCAGTCGAGCGCCAGCGCGCGGTGCAGGCGCTCGGGCAGCCTTTCGAGGGCTGACCGCAGCGCACGATCTTCCGCCAGCTCGGCAACAAGTCCGGCGCTGGCGGCCATCGAGCCGATCACGGTCTTGGTCGCCGCTACGGAGTGTTCTTTGCCGGCTTCGATCGGAATCACGAACTCCGCTGCGTCAGCCACCGGCGACGACGTCGCATTGACGATGGCGACGGTGCGGGCGCCCGCTGATCGCGCCGACCTGGTCGCCGCGACAAGATCCGGGCTGCGCCCGGATTGCGAGATTACGACGAACAGCGCATCGCGCAGCATCAAGGGCGTACGAAATGCCGTGATCACCGAAGGAGCGCTGGCGGAAACGGGCAGGCGAAGCCGCGTCTCGACAAGGTATCTTAGGAAGACCCCCGCATGCCCGGAGCTTCCCCGGCCGCACACAACGCACAGGGGCGCGGAGCCAATCCCAATTCGCTGCGCGATGTCGTGCGTGGCGGGGCGGTTACGAACAATCTTGGCGACGACATCCGCGCTTTCCCCGATTTCGCTCGCCATCGCGGATGTTGTCACGGGTCAATCTCTCCGCCTTGCTTGCGCGCCGCTGCTTCCTTGGGATGCCGGTCACCATCCTTGTTACGATCCTTGTCACTATCCTTGGCGAGCTCGGCAAACACGTGCCGAAGGTTGCCGTCACAGTTTTTCAGAATGGTCTCGGCATCAACCCTGTCGACACCCAACGCCAGAAGGCTAGCCGTCTTGATGTCTCCCTCGGCCTGCTCAAGCGAGCGTGTGGCGTGGGACGGATCACAGTGCGCGATTTGCGCCACCATGGCCTCGGCGCGCCGCTTCAGCTTGGCATTGGTCGGCTGCATGTTCACCATCATGCCGCGATACACCCGGCCAAGGCGCAGCATGATCCCTGAAGAGATCAGGTTCAGCACAACCTTCTGCGCGGTGCCCGCCTTCATCCGCGTCGAGCCGGCGATCAGCTCGCAGCCGGTCTCGATCAAGATCGGAAACTTTGCCGATGCCAGCAGTGCGGTGCCGGGATTGTTGGCGACGCCGATCGTCACGGCACCGAAAGAGCCTGCCTGCTGCAGCGCGGCGACCGTGAATGGTGTTGTCCCGCTGGCGGCAACGGCGATCACCACGTCGTGCGGTGTGAGCCGCGCGGCATTGATTTGCGTGACCGCATCATCGACATCATCCTCCGCGCCCTCGACGCTGGTGACGAACGCGCTGTCTCCGCCGGCGACGATGAAGCGGACGCGCTCGTTGGGCCAGGCGAAGGTCGGCAGCAACTCGGCGCCGTCCTGGACCGCCACGCGGCCCGAGGTGCCGGCGCCGACATATACAATGCGTCCGCGATCGCCCAGCGCCGCCTTGGCCGCTTCGGTCGCCGCAGTGATCGCGGGGAGGGCATGGCCGATCGCCGCGACTGCCGCAAGCTGGCCCTCCCACATCGCTTCCATCGCTGACGTCAGCGACCATGCATCAAGATCGGCAAAGCGGGGATCGACTTCTTCGGTGGCCATATAGTTGATCCGTGCGCCATCAAACGCGGAACTTTGAATCCTGTTCATGGTCGGTTTCTCTTTTGGGCAGGTCAAGCCGCCCTCGCGCCACCAGCAACGCGCCGGCCGCCGCGTCGGCGTCGGGACGCCTCAGGCGAGCGCGCAGGTCAGGCGTCAGCCAGGGGGTAATGGCATCCGCGAGTCCGCCCACCAGCGAGAGCCGGTCAACTCCTCTCGCCAGGAACAGATCGAGCAGATCGCCAATGGCATCGGCCGCGCGTTCGACAATGCGACGGCCGACCGGATCGCCCTGGTTGGCGTGGCGCATCACGATCGGCGCGAACGCAGCGTAGTCCGTGGCTCTGGCTTCTTCAGACCAAGCCACCGCCTGATAGGGATCATGATCGAATGCGCCCAGCACCTCTGAAAGCAATGGGGTCAGCTCGCCGCGGCGATCCGCGGCCCGCAGCGCCAATCGAACAACCTGCAGGCCGATGTCAGCGCCGCTGCCTTCGTCCGACACGGGAAAGCCGTAACCGCCGAGACGGATTTCGCGGCCGTCGATCAGGCCGACACCCACCGAGCCTGTACCGGCTACCACAATAGCCCCGTCTGCGCCGCTATGGGCGCCGAGACAGGCCGCGAGGCCGTCGCTGATGAAGACGACAGACGCAAAGGGATGCGCGATCTTGTTGAGCGCCGCCTCCGCGCCCCGGCGACCAATTCCGGCAAGGCCAAATCCGGCGTGCATCCGCGCGAAATCCTCGTGCGTCAGTCCGGCCTGTGCGGCTGCCGCTTCGGTGGCCTCCATGATGGACCGCCAGGCCTTCTCGAAGCCGATCCGCGTCGTAGCAGGTCCGGAGCTCGCTTCACCGACCGCCCTGCCGCTTTCGTCCTCGATCCGGGCGCGGCAGCGGGTTCCGCCGCCATCAATGCCGAGATACGTGGTACCTTTTGTTCCCATGGAAAGTTAACGCCAGGGTTTCGCTCCGGGTCCCTCCCGAAGCCGCTTGGTGTACATATGGGGTGTTGTACCAGACTCGCCTCACGAGTCCGTGACTGCCATTCTCGGATCAATACAGATGGGCCACGCCGGGTCTTCCGCCTCTCTCTCGATTGCCGCGCAACACATCTTTGATGGTGTCGACATGCGCGGCCCGGGGTCGGTCAGGATATCGCAGGGGCGGATTGAAAGCATCACCTTCGGCGAGGCGGCGGCACGCGCCTCCATCCACCTTCCCGCAGACGCGATCCTTGCACCCGGATTCATCGACATCCAGGTGAACGGAGGCGGGGGCGTTCTTCTCAACGACCAGCCGACGGAGGCTGGCGTTCGACGCATCGTTGAGGCGCACCGTAAGCAGGGGACCACGGGCTGCCTGCCGACCCTCATCACCGATCGCAGCGAGGTCATCGAGCGATTGGCTGCAGTCGCCCAGGCTTGTCTGACGATTCCCGGCGTGCTCGGCTTTCATCTGGAAGGGCCGGCCCTCAACAGGTCTCGCAAGGGCATTCATCCGGAAGCCGAGATACGCGTGCCCGATCGGCGCGATCTCACCGCGATCAAAAGTTTTGGGGGCCGCGGCCGCTCCATTGTGACCTTGGCCCCGGAATGCGTGCCCGCGTCCATGATCGATGAATTGATTGGCGCCGGATTGCGTATCGCGGCCGGCCACAGCGACGCCACCGCAGCCGAAATCGGCCAGGTGGTCGATCGCGGTGTCTCGGGGGTGACCCACCTGTTCAATGCCATGTCGCAGTTGAACGCCCGGGAGCCGGGCCTGGTGGGCGCCGCGCTTTGGGATGACCGGCTGTTTGCAGGGATCATCTGCGACGGCATCCACGTTGACCGCGCCGGTTTGCGTGTTGCCTTCCGTTGCAAGGGACGCGATCGATTGATGCTGGTCACTGACGCCATGCCACTCGTGGGCACGAACGACCGGCAATTCACGCTGCAGGGAAGGCAGATCACGTTGCACGAAAATCGCCTGACTGGCCCCGATGGCACCCTCGCGGGTGCTCACCTCACCATGATCGAGGCGGTGCGCAACGCTGTTGAGCTCGCCGGAATCTCCCTTGTCGATGCCCTCATCATGGCCTCTCGGACGCCCGCTTCATTTCTGGGCCTGGAGTCCGAGCTTGGACGGATCGCGCCTGGATGCCGCGCGGACCTTGTCGCCTTCAATCCGAACTTTGAAGTCATCGGCACATGGATAAGCGGTGTCGGTTCGACGGACGAGACAGGCGCGGCTTCTCACCGAGGTTAGATGCGCAACCATCCCATCATCGTGCAAAAATACGGCGGTGTCTGTCTCGAAACACCGGAGAAAATTCGCGCGGTTGCGCGCAGTCTCGCCGAACTGCATGGCCGTGGTCATCGTGTCGTGGCGATTGTCTCCGCCATGGGCAAGACCACCGACCAGTTGATCCAGATGGCTTATCAGGTAAGTCCTGCTCCCAATCGCCGTGAACTCGACATGCTGCTGACGACCGGCGAGCGCATCAGCATGTCCCTGATGAGCATGGCGCTTGCCGACCTCGGTGTATCAGCGATCAGCTTCACCGGCAGCCAGGCCGGCGTGATGACCGACGACTCGCATTCCTCGGCACGCATTCTGGATGTCCGACCCATTCGTGTGCGTGAGGAGCTTGATCGCGGTCGCGTCGTGGTGCTGGCAGGATTTCAGGGCGTGAACCCGGCGACCAGGGAAATCACCACGCTCGGCCGGGGCGGCAGCGACACCACGGCTGTTGCGATGGCCGCGGCGCTGAAAGCCGAACGCTGTGAAATCATCAAAGAGGTCGACGGAATTTGTTCGGCCGATCCGCGCATCGTGCCGGATGCAAGGCCGCTGCGGCGAGTGGACTTCGAATCCCTGTCCGAAATGTGCTTCTGGGGCGCAAAGATCCTGCATTTTCGCAGCGTAGAGCTGGCGCAAAGTCAGGATGTGCCTCTGGTTATCAGGCAGTGGGCTGGCGTCGAGCACAGCACGCAAGTGATGAAAGAGGTTGCAGGCATGGAAAACGGAAAGGTTTTGGCCGTCAACTCGATGGCGCGCATTGAGCACGTGGAAATCGATTCCAACGATCTCAATCACGGTTTCGAGGTATTCGCGCAGCATCTCAAGCAAAACAGCCTGTCCTGGCCGCAGCTCCTCGCCTCGAACTTCACGGCCGGAAAAACCAGCATGACCGTGGCCTGCGATACAGAGTGGCTCGACGCTCTGCTCCGCACGCTGGAGCACGCCAAGGACCTGCGCAAGCAGCGCGAAGCCTCAAGCTCGGTCAGTCTCACCTGCTTCGGCGGCGTTTCGTCGGAATTGCCGTTCAGGGCGTTGCAGGTTCTCGGACAACACGGGATCGTCCCCGACAGTTACGTGTTGTCGCCGCATTCGGTCAGTCTGTTCGTCCCCGTGGAGAACCGCGAGGCCGCGGTCAAGGCGCTGCATTCGCTTGTCCAGCACGCATAAAGCCGAGCGCGAGCTAAGCTCGGTCACGAACAGCCGGGCGCTCGCAAAACCATCGACATTATAATATCAGCATTGCAGCTACCCGTGTGTACCATGCCCGACATGGGATTGTGACACTGGCTGGCTAGTGTCCGCGACGCGCTTATGAATTTGGGGAAGGCGTGGACTCGCTGGAGCGCGATCGCCCGCGAGACGGAATCGCGCTCATCGTTCGCATTGGAATCAAAATCGCCACCTATCGGTTTCTGTTTCCGATCCCTGCCATGATATGCGGATCGACGTGACGATCATAGTCCTCGGCACTAAGAAAACCGAGCGCCACCGCAGATTCGCGCGGTGTCGTGGAATCGCTCAACGCCTTGGCGGTGATCTTCGCGACCTTGTCGTAACCAAGGATCGGATTCAGAGCGGTCGCGAGCAGAAGGGCGTTCGACACGTTCCGATCAAGCTGCTGCCGGTCGATGTCCAGATCATGAATGAGACGCACCGCAAACGTCCGGCTGCTGTCCGCCAGAATCCGGATCGACTGCAGGATGTTGTAGATCAGCACGGGTTTGGCGACGTTGAGCTCGAAGTTACCCGACGCGCCCGCTGCCGTGACGGTCGCGTGATTGCCGATCACCTGAAAGGCAGCCTGCGTCACCACTTCTGCGATGGTCGGGTTCCGCTTGCCCGGCATGATGGACGAGGTCAGCCCGTCATGCGGGATGACGAGCTCACCCAGGCCGCAGCGCGGGCCTGAACCCAGAAACCGGATGTCGTTCGCGACTTTGAGAAGGCACGCTGCAAGCGTGTTGAGCGTGCCGGAAACTTCAACCAGAGTGTCGTGTGCGCCCATCCCCTCAAACTTGCTCGGATTTGACGTGAAGGGCAGGCCGGTCAATGCGCTCAGTTCATCGCAGAACGTCACGTCGAAGCCAGCCGCCGCGTTGAGGCCGGATCCGACCGCGGTCCCGCCCTGCACGACGACATGGAGGCGAGGCAACGCATCGTCGATCCGGGCGATGCAATTATCGATCTGGGTGTAGAAGGCCTGAAAAGCCTGTCCCATCGTCATGGGAACCGCATCCATCAAATGCGTGCGTCCGATCTTCACGACGTCCGAAAAAGATACGGCCTTCGCCGCGAGTTCGTCGCGCAGCGTTTTCAAAGCCGGCAGCAGGCGGTAGCGTATCTCCAGCGAGGCGGCAATGTGCATCACCGTTGGAAAGCTGTCGTTGGACGACTGCGAGCAATTGACGTGATCGTTGGGATGGATCGGTGCCTTCGTGCCGAGTGGCTGACCCAGTATTTCGTTGGCGCGGTTGGCAATGACCTCGTTGACGTTCATGTTGGTCTGCGTGCCAGAACCAGTCTGCCAGATCGTCAATGGAAAATGATCGTCGAAGCGGCCCTCCCGCAGTTCCACGGCAGCCAGCTCGATCGGCTCGCCAATCGCCCGATCAAGCACGCCAAGCCGAACGTTGGCACGGGCCGCCGCGATCTTCTGCACAGCAAAAGCGCGAAACAGACACGCAGGAAAACGCTCGTCACCGACTTCAAATACCCCAAGCGCGCGTTGCGTCTGCGCGCCCCAATAGCGATCGGCTGGCACTTCGATGGCGCCAAATGCGTCATGTTCGATGCGTGACTGGACCACGTTGGCTGTCCTCCCGTGGAGACTCGAAACCGGAGATTAAGTTCAGTTTGCGCTATGCAGTTTCGACGCGCTTCCAGGCGGTCTCGTCGAACTCTCCGGCCAGTTTCGCGACGACCACCGTTGCCACCGTGTTGCCGATGACGTTGCACGTCGCAAGCGCGATTGAGAGAAAGCGATAGACGCCGAAGATCAGCGCGAGGCCGTCGACCGGCAGAATTCCGGATGCCGTGACGGTCGCGGCGAAGACGACGAAGGAACCACCCGAGACCGTGGCCGCGCCCTTCGATGTCAAAAGCATGATCGCGAGAATTCCGATTTCCTGCTCCCAGCTGAGCGGCACGCCATAAGCATTGGCCAGAAAGATCACGCCCATCGACATGAACAGGGAGGTGCCGTCGAGATTGAAGGCGTATCCGGTCGGCAGGACGAGCCCGACCGTCTGCTTCGAGGCTCCATACGCCGGCAGCTTCTCCAGCAGGCGCGGCAACACGCTTTCCGAGGAGGCGGTGCCCAGCATGATGATGATTTCGTCGCGGATGTAACGCAGCAGCCGGAAGATATTGATACTGAACATGGCGCAGACTGCGCCGAGGACCACCACAATGAAGAGGATAACCAAGGCGTAGAACGTCAGCACGAAGTATGCGAGCGAAATGAGTACGGCTGTTCCATTGGAGCCGACGGCATAGGCGACGGCGCCGAACGTTCCAATCGGTGCCAGGGCCATGATGATGTGGATGAACTCGAAGAACGCGGTCGAGATCGTGTTCAGTCCGCTCTCGATGGGTGCGCGCTTCTCCGGCGAGAGCGCCATCAGCCCGAAGCCGAAGATCAACGCGATGACGAGAACCTGAAGCAACTCGCCGCGCGCGAAGGCCCCGACGAAATTGTCCGGGAAGACGTTGAGCAGGAACTGGTCGAATGTCGTGTGCGAGGTTGCCGCAGCCTTCGTCGCGGCTTCGGCGCCTTTGGTCGCTGTTGCCGGTGCAGTGATATGATCGAGGTTCTTGCCGACCCCGACGAGATTTCCGAACAGCAGGCCAAGTGCCAGTGCAATCGTCGAGACGATCTCGAAATAGATCATGGCGATCAGCCCGACCTTGCCTACCCGTTTGATGTCTCCGGCCGCGACGACGCCGACGGCGACCGTGAGAAAAACCAGCGGCGCGACCGCCGTCTTGATCAGCCGCAGGAAGATATCACCGAGGATCTTCAGGGAAGCGCCGAATTCGGGCCACACAAGACCAACGATGATTCCGAGCACCATGCTGACGGCAACCTGGAGACCGAGGTTCTTCCACAGGGCCTTCTTGGTTGGCTTGAGGGTCTGTTCGAGAGCGATGTCGTCGCGCTGCGTTGTCGCCATGGCGGCCATGGTGTCCTCCGGGGTCATCTGTTGGGCTGAAGCGGCGCTCTGCGGCGCATTAATGAGATCGGGTGCTCGGCGCGGGCGATATCAGTCGTCGCGAGCGGCGTTCGCGCCTGAAATGTCCAAAACGCGATCGACCATCGGGCCGCACAGGCCCAAATAGTTCGCGGGATCGCAGTGACGCCTGATCGCATCCTTGCCACCGAGAGCTTCGGCGATCTCCGGCACATCAGCGAGAATGTCGGCGAGTTGTCCGCCGCCTTCGATGGCCTTGCGGCAGGCGTCATAGACGACGTCGTGCGCTTTTTGCCGCCCGAGCTTTGGCGCGGCGGCCATCATCACGGCCTCCGCAACGATGAGGCCTTGGGTGAGATCGAGATTGTCCAGCATTCGCCGCTCATGGACGACAAGGCCGGCGAGCATGAACTTGGCGTTGGCCAGCGACGAGGCCGTCAGCAGGAAGCTCTCCGGCAGCGACACCCATTCGAGATGCCAGGGGCCGGTCGCCCGCTCGAAATCGTGGATCATGCCGTCAAGCATCGCGGCGACGTGCTGCCGCACGGCCTTCGCCGCCGCGAGCATCAGCTCGCTGGAAATGGGATTGCGCTTCTGCGGCATCGTCGACGAGGCACCACGCCCAGGCACGAACGGCTCGGAGACCTCGCCGAATTCCGACGCCGACATCAGCATCACGTCGGTCGCGATCTTCCCCAATGTGCCGGTGATGAGGCCCAGCAAAGTCACGGACTCGGCGATGCCATCTCGGGCGACGTGCCATGTGATCGACGGCTGATGCAGTCCCAGTTCTTCGCAGAACAGTTTCTGCATTTCGAGGCCGGCGGCGCCGACAGAGGCAAGCGTGCCGGCGGCCCCGGAGAATTCGCCAAGCAGGATACGCGGCAGCGCCTGATCGATGCGCTCGATATGCCGGTCAATGGAGGACAGCCAGACCGCGGCCTTGTAGCCGAACGTCACTGGAAGCGCCTGCTGGAGATGGGTTCGCCCGGCCATCGGCGTGTCGCGGTATTTCCGTGCCATCGTCGCCAGGATGTCACGGACCTCGCGCAGGTCACGCGCAACGATTTGAAGCGCTGCCCGGATCTGCAGAACGTTGGCCGTGTCCATGATGTCCTGGGTCGTCGCCCCCCAATGAACGTAACGACCAGCTTCACCCGCAGCTTCCGAAAGCTGATGCACAAGCGGAAGGATGGGGTAGCCGACGATCTCGGTTTCGTGACGCAGCTTTTCGACGTCGATCTTGATGGAGCGCGCAGCCGCCTCGATGGCGTCGGCGGCGGCTTTCGGCACCACGCCCAATCGGGCCTGGGCACGGGCAAGGGCGACTTCGGCTTCGATATAGCGCGCGATGAGCGCATCGTCGGCAAAGACCGCCCGCATTTCGGCAGTCCCGAACATGTCGCGAAACAAAGCCGAATCGAAAACTGTGCTGCCCATCCGTCGACTCCATTTGGATCCCTGTGTTATATTATGTACCTACATATTAATATGTACGTACATAAAGGATGAGTCAACATCCTTTCTTGACGAATCCCACTCCCATTGGGCTTCCATTGACCGGATAGAACGGAGGCAGGTGTGGAAACGCGTTACGCTTACGTTGCTCGCCTGCTCACGGAGGCAATCGCGGGCGGTCGACATCCCATAGGTTCGGTTCTGCCCAACGAGTTCGAGCTGGCCGAACAGTTTGCCGTGAGCCGCTCGACGGTGCGTGCCGCAATGCGCGAACTTCAGGCGTCAGGCCTCGTCAGCCGCAAGCGGAATGCAGGCACCCGCGTCGAAGCGCTGACGCCGCAGCGCAGCGGTGGCGGATTTACCCAGGCGCTCGAATCCATAGAGGCCGTGCAGCGGTTCGGCGTCGAAACCGAACGCCACGTCCAGCGGGTTGCCGAGGTCGTCGCCGATGATGCGCTGGCACGGGATCTCGGATGCCGGCCCGGGCGTCGCTGGCTGCGCATATCGAGCCTCCGCATGATCCCCGGCGATGCAACGAAGACTCCGATCTGCTGGACTGATGTCTACGTTGACGACGCTTTTGCGCGCGAGGTTCGATCCAGGATGGAGGACCATCGCGACATCTTCGGCACGCTGGTGGAAAAGATATCCGGCCGGCGATTCAGCGAAATTCGTCAGGATATCCGTGCGGTCGGCGTGTCCCATGACATGGCAGAGCCTTTGAAGGCCACGCCGGGCGCGCACGCGCTTGCGATCCGGCGTCAATATCTCTTCAGCTCGAACGAGATGGCCGAAGTATCGCTCAGCATTCACCCGGCCGATCGATATAGTTACACGACTAGGTTGATGCGGAAGGATTCGGAGCGGGAGTGAGGCCCCGTGCATTGCGTTGAAACGTTCCCAGCCGGCAATGATTTCAGGCTGCGCCCATAACCATCCGCAGATATTGCGCCAGCTCGGCGCGACGGAAGGGTTTGCCGATAACGGGAAACTCGCCCTCTGCCCCGTGGCGCGACAAAGTGTCTGCCGCGTTGCCTGAAGTGAGCAAAATCTTGATGCCGCTGCAGAGGTGCTTCGCTTCGCGAGCCAGTTCAACACCGCTGATGCCTCCCGGCATCATGATATCGCTGAATAGCAGATCCAGTTTCTTGTTATCCCTCAGAATCCGGGTGGCGTCGGCGCCATCTTGGGCGCAGAGGACTTCATAGCCGAGCTCTCTCAGTATTGCTGACGTGACGTCCATGACGTCGTGATCATCTTCGACCATGAGAACCCTGCCTGACCCTGCTGCTATGTCCTGGAGTTGGGTGATATCCCTCCCCACATCGGACGCTTGGCCGGATCTGGGCAGATAGAGACTGACCGTGGTTCCCATTCCGACCGTGCTTTCGATGGCGACATGGCCGCCGGATTGCCGGACGAACCCATAAACCATGCTGAGGCCGAGCCCGGTTCCTTTGCCGACCTCCTTCGTGGTGAAAAACGGTTCGAACACCCGATCCAGCGTGTCTTGCGGCATGCCGCAGCCAGTGTCGGTGACGGAGAGCTTGACGTACGATCCGGACGCGACGCCGGCAATGGCGCCCTCGTCAAGGGTTATATTTCGTGCCTCGATATCCAGCCTGCCGCCGTCCGGCATGGCGTCGCGCGCATTCAGGGCCAGGTTGAGGAGTGCTGTCTCCAGCTGCGCAGGGTCAAGATGGCATGGCCACAGTTGATCATCCGCGACAAGGCTGATCTTGCACCTGTCTCCGAGTGCGCGAAGGATCAGTCCCTGAAAATCCCGAATGAGAGCATTAATGTGAATCGTCTTCGGGTTCAGCTTCTGCCGTCGGGAAAAAGCGAGAAGCTGCGCGGTCAGGCTCGCACCCCGGTCGGCGGCCTTCCGCGCCGCTACTGCGAGTCTCTGGACGCATTTGTCGTCTGCCGTACGGCTCTCGATAAGTTCGAGGTTGCCGGAAATCACCATCAGCAAATTGTTGAAGTCGTGGGCAACGCCGCCCGTGAGTTGGCCGACAGCCTCCATTTTTTGGCTCTGATGAAGCTGTTCTTCCATCAAGCGCCGCGCCTCCACGGCGTGCTTCTGTTCGGTGATGTCTCGAAACAGGATGACGATGCCTTCGCCGGATGGGAATGCATTGACCGCGTACCAGACATCCCGGAAGAACGTTTCGACGGACGCGGAGCTCTGTTCCGACATCGCCGTATGTGCTCGGGCCGAGAGGTCTTTGTCGGTCCAATCCGGAAAGATCTCGCACAGATTCATGCCGATGAGGTCATATCCTACAGCGAGCTGCGCCTTCGCCCTCTCGTTCAGATAAGTGATGTACCATTCTGTATCGACGATGAGGACGCAGTCGGTCGTGCTCTCGAATATTGTCGTGATCCGAGCCGCTGCCTGCTCGGCTTTCTCCTTGGCATCGTGCAGCTCGTGTTCGCGGTTCGCGAGCGCATCGGCCATGGTGTTGAATGCGTCGGCGACCCGGGTAATCTCTGATCCTTTGTCCCGGATATGCACTCGACGCGCGTAGTCGCCAAGCCGCCATTGGTTGGCCGCATCAACCATTTGTCCCAGCGGATGCTGGATGAACCGACGGGCACCAAACCAGGTCAAGGCCAGCACCACCGACGTGCCCAGGACAATCAGAAGGATGCCTAGCCGCGTACGACGTTGGATCTGACTGAAGGCCAGCGCCTTGTCGACGCCGAAGGTAACAAAAATCTCTCCGGCGTCTTCTTGCAGCGCCGTGTAGCCTACGATCCGTTCCACACCGTCAATGTCGCGCGCGGTTGTTGTGCCCGAGTGATCCGAGTGCAAGTAACGGTCATCGGGTATCCTCCGGCCGACGAACTGGTCGTTACGAGGATAGCGTGCGAGGTACGTGCCGTTGCGGTCTCTAATGGCGAGGGCGACGCCGGGGGGCGGGCCCTTCTGCGCGAGATAATGAGCCAGCCAATCGAGGCTGAGGGCGGCTATTACGACGCCGCCCATGTGGCCATCGTCGGCATAGAATGGCAGGGCAAAGTGGAGGACGTTGCGGCCGGTCGCTCGGCCGTGCGCGAACTCTCCGACGGTAAACTTGCTGGTTTTCAGGACGTTAGCAAAGTAGGCGCGCCCGGCGGCGGTCGAGGGCTTGTAATCGCTGGTCGAGTCGCAGAACGAATCGCCATTCATGTCGACCACAATAAAATCAATGAACTCCGGATCGCGCTCCTTGATTCTGGAGAGGTAAGCCTCGCATCCGGGGGCGTCCTTCGCCTTGACCGCGGGAAGCTCCGAGAGTGCAATCAATGCCTGGCGAATTCCTTGGATGATCTGCTGCTGCTCGGCGGCCGCGAGCTTGGCGAGACCAAGCGCCAGCCCTTGCACTTCCATTTGGTGCGAGAAACGGAGGTCGAACTCATTGTACAACTGGATTGCGATTCCAGGCAGAAGGGCAAAGGCCACCAGGGCAAACAGCCGCAACAATAAAGCCACTGCCTAATTTCCAGGACGAGAAATCTGACGTTGCAGGCTGTAGAGCTTTGGCGGGCGAGGACGGTGCAGGGCGTCATGCCCGCAGCACACCTTGGCTTCGCGATCACGGTAATCGGTCCGACCGACCAGCGGACGTCGTGCGTGTCGCCTTCGTGTCATCTCTTACTTCTCTGCTGCTCCAATTGGGGGAGGGCAGTACATCGGCTTTGTTACGGCGCGATTTCGGTGTTTCGAGTTTTGTCGCCGTGGTGACATAATTTGTCGCGCCAACGACCCACCTCGCGTTGTTTGTTACAGTTGCAACGGAGCGCCGTTGGGAGGAGCCGGATGCTGAAATAGAAAGATATCGGCCTAGCTGGAGGGTAGGCATTAATGGCGTCGATTGCGTATCCAATGATTTCCGCCAACTTTGCAGGCACGCCCTCATGCCGTTACTCGAGCGCGGAAGCGCTCAGGCCGACCGAGTTTTCCCGAATCTGTCGGTTGCGCTCCGAAACGACAGCGTCCGTCGCTCGGTCTTGTCCCGACGAATCGAAGGTCATTCGATTCCGCATCTTTTGGCTCCGCAGACGATGGTCGACGCCTCGGGTAAGAAAGCAGCGCTGGCTGGTTTTGGTACGTACGTTAAGCTTATTTGACAGCTCAAGGGGACAATGCGGTACGAGGATGCCCACCGATCGTTCGCATTGCAGCCGGGTGAGATGCTGATTGCCTCGATGGCCTGGACCTATCATCTTGAGATGGATGAAGGTTATGAGGGACTCGTGCTCATCTTCGACCCAATGTGGAAGCGTTCGTGGCAAGAGACGGTGCATGAGAAGATGGGGGCGCCCCACGTTTCTAGCGGGCCGCTCGCGGCGGCCGCGGGAGGATCGAAGGCGCTGCTATGGCATGGGCATCGTTCACCTGCAGATGCGCCGACCGTTGAATCTCTGATCGATATCGCGCTTCTTTCACTTGGCCCTGGAGCCGGATCCTCGTTCGACCGACCGCTGCCAGCAATCATTCTTCGCGCGCGTGCGGACGGAATCGGATCATGATGTCACCTCTTTGTTCGAACCGATCTTTTGTCACGCCAGCAAGATGGCATCGATCTCGACGGCGAAATCGATGAAGCTGCTCTGAGTCAACGTGCGGGCCGCTGGTGGATTACCAATATATTCCGCAAACACCTGATTGAACGCGGGGATGTCCTCGAGAGACCGAAGATAGACATTTATCTTCACGGCGTGCCGAAGCGAAAGACCCGATGCACGCGCCACGGCTTCGAGGTTGTCGAGCGCAAGACGAGCTTGCTCAACGAACGGCGCATCGCTGATGCGCCGCCCGTCTCTTGTCCGAGGTGTTTGGCCGGCAAGAAAGACAAATCGTCCTTCTGCGCTGATGGCCTGCGAATAGGGACCCGCCGGTGCGGGCGCCACGACGGTTGAGATCGCCTGGCGGGTCGTCATGCGACCGCCCCGCGCCTTTTCTTCAGCGTGTCCAGCGAGCGAACCATCCGATCCAGCGCTGAGCTCCACTCGGTCTCATCGCGCGCGTAGCAAACCCGAAAGTGGCCGCCACTTGCAGGGCCAAATTGGTATCCGGGACTGACCAACGCTCCAGCCTCCGAGAGAAGAGCCTCGGCCACGGCCGGCCCGGGCAGTTCAAGGGCGCTGACGTCGACCCATGCATAGGCGGTGCCACGTTGCGGCTGCCACTTGAGCCAGGGAAGCTGACGCAGTTTCTGCTCGGTGAGTGTCCTTAGCGCGGTGAAGGCGGTCATTCGCTCCGCCAGCCAGGCATGGTCTTCGCGCAGCCAGCAAGTGAGGAGGTGCTGCGCATAAGCAGGCGCACGCAGCGCAGTGACGGACAGCACGTCCTCAATGCGCGTAGCTATCTTCTCCGGTGCAACCACCACGCCAAGGCGATAGCCGCTCAAGGATTCGGTCTTGCTCGGCCCCAGCAATGTCACTGTACGCTCAAACATTCCGCGCTGCGCGGCCAGGTGAGTGAAAGATCCTTCGTGTATCAGCCTGGAATAGAGTTCATCCACAAGGACAGTGACATCGTAGCGCTTTGCCAGCTCCGCAATACGGCCGATCACTGCCTCCGAAAATAGTGCGCCAGACGGATTGTTCGGATGAGAGAATACGAACAGCCGAGCGCCGCGGCTCGCAAACTCGGCTTCCAGGACGTCGAAGTCCGGATGTGGGTCGCCGGCATCGAGATGCAGCGGAACGTGGCCCGGCTCTGCGCCAAGTAAACGCACAATCCGTTCGCTGAAGAGATAGTCCGGATCCATCAGAGCGACACGATCGCCTTCCTGCACCAATCCATCCAGGCTGAACGCCATCAACCAGGACATGTGGCGCGCCTTCCCAGAGCTTCTGGCGAACGTGCAGGATGATGCCGCCCTCCGTGTCCTGGTGCTTCAGGGCGCGGGCGACCGCAGCTTCTGCTCGGGCAACGATATCAGCGAGTTCGACAAGGTTCGGTCCGATCCTGTCGCTGCAGCGGCTTACAACGCCCTGCAACGCGATGTGGCTACTCGGTTTCGTGCACTGACCAAGCCGAGCATTGCTGCGATCGACGGCTATTGCCTTGGAGCTGGCTTTGAGCTGGCTCTGATGTGCGATATGAGGGTCTGCACGAAGAACGCGCAGTTTGGAGTACCTGCGGTAAGGCTCGGTCTGCCCTATCGGCTCGAAGATATCGCGACCATCCTCAATGTGGTCGGGCTGGCTCAGGCACGCGAGATGGTATTGCTAGGGCGACGCTACGGAGGCGAGGATGCGCTTCGTCTAGGGCTCGTAAACTGGTTGGCCGACAGCGTCGGAGCGATGGCAACTATCGTGGACGCGGCGGTAGGAGATTTGTTGTCTGGTGCACCGCTTAGTCTGGCTGCAGCGCGGATCGCATTCCAGGAACTTGCTCGGCGCGACGGACCGCCGGATCTCGAACGTGCGCAGCGGGCGGCGGATCGATGTTATGCCAGTCAAGATTATGCGGAGGGTCGAGCGGCTCAGCGAGAGAAGCGCAGGCCAGTCTTTCGTGGAAACTAGCCTGTAGCGATCGAGCCAACGCCTGGCGTAGCCGGCATATCTCCTGCGTGATCGCTGTATTCGCTTCACTTCAAACGTGCGCGAAGATCGTCGGTGAGGCGGGTCAATTCACGGTCATTCGGCAGGAGGCGGGACAGTCGCTCGGCGTATTCAAGGGCGGCGGCAATGTTGCCGGAATCGCGGCTGAACGAGACGAGAGCAGACAGGGACTCGCGATCGTCCGGATGGCGGGTCAGGTTCGCCTTCAAGACTTCAATCGATTCGCCGATGCGGCCCGACGAATGTAGTGCCACGGCGTAGACATAGGCGTAGCGCGACCGGTCAGGTTCGAGCTCGCTCGCCGTGCGGAATTCGCCAAGCGCGTCGTCCGGTCGCTTCTGCCGCGTCAGGCTGAGCCCGAGGGCGTGGTGCAAGCCGGCGTCCTGGCGTGAAGACGTGATCGCAGTTCTCAGAACACTTTCGCCGTCGCGGTCCCGGCCAAGCTGCCGATAAAGGTCCGCCAGATTGATCGCCGCAGGCGCATAGTGCGGGCTGAGCCGCAGGGCCGCCCTGTATTCGCTCTCTGCATCGGCTGCCAATCCGCGCCGCGCAAAGAAGTTTCCGAGGGTCGATCGTGCCTCGGGGCGGTCGGCGTTGAGACGTTGCGCCGCAATGAACTCGGCAGCGGCCCGTTCGAAGGCCGCGCGGTCCGCCGAGGGCTGGGCCGCGGTCGGAACGGCGGCCAAGATCGACACCGCCCTGATACGAACGCCGCCGCTTGGATCGGCAAGAAGCGGCGCGACCAACGGCCAGATCCGCTCGCCCGGAAGGCCGTCGAGCATGTCAAGCGCTGCGACCCGCACCATCGGGTCGGCATCTGCCAATCCCTTGCGCGCGAGCTCGATATTCGCAGGTGAGACCCGCGAATGAAGTTCGCCAAGGGCGCTCGCACGCGCAATGGACGGTGCGGTGGGACTGGCCGCCACCACAGCCAGCAGTGTGGCAGCGTCGGCGCGGCCGGTCCAGGAAGCCTGGAAAGCCTCGGCGTAATTCTGAAAGCCTTTCCGGACCGGTCCGTGCCAGCGCTCGATCGCGTCGGCCGCCCATTGTGCGGATCTGTCGGCATGACAATTGTTGCAGGCATTCGGGGTGCCAAGCTTTACGGAGAGGTCTGGCCTCGGAATTCGAAGGCTGTGGTCGTGCCGCTTGTCGATCACCATGTAGGTGCTGACGGGCATGTGGCATGACGCGCAAGCCACGGCCGGCACAACGCCTTCGTGGTGATGATGTGAGGTAACTTCATATTTGTCGGAGGCGTGGCATTGCAGGCAAACGCCGTCGCCTGGAGCGCGGAGCTTGGCGGCATGAGGGTCATGGCAGTCGCTGCAGGTCACGCCAGCTGCGAACATCTTGCTCTGCTTGAACGGGCCGTAGTTATACACCTCATCGAGCATCTGCCCGTCCGCGTGATACAGGCCAAGAGCAAGAAGGGAAACGGCATGCGTGTCGGACAATGGTTGTCCTGGTACCCAGTCTTCCGAAAATTCACCGCGTCGGGCGTGGCACAATCCGCAAGTCTCGACCTCCCTGCGTGTCACCGCAGGAGCGACGCTGCGTTGCGGATTGCCGTTCTTCGGATCGGGGTGCCAACTAATGCCATCCCGCTCGTTCAGCAAGACGGCTAGCCCCTTGCGCGGGTCATCGTCTTTCCCAAACCAGTTCCGCTGGCTCTGCGCCCAAGCGACGTGCCGCGAGCCTTTGCCGTGGCATGCCTCGCAGCCGACGCTGATCTCCGTCCAGGTCGTGCGAAAGCGGTCCTCGGCCGCGTCGTAGTTCTTCCGGATGCCCGTGGAGTGGCACTCCGCACACATGAAATTCCAGTTCTGATTGAGCTTGGTCCAGTGCAGCACGTCGTCGTGCTTGATCTCCTCATTGGGATAGAGATGAAACCAGCGTTGCCCGCCCTTGTCCTTCGGCCGGCTATCCCAGGCGATTGAAAGCGCCTGAATGCGGCCATCGGGGAACTCGATCAGATATTGCTGGAGCGGATCAATGCCGAAGGTGTACTTGATCTCGAAGTTCGCAAGCTTGCCGTCAGGACCATCGGTCTCGACGAAGAATTTGTTCTCCTTCTTGAAGAACCGCGAATGGACGCCGAAATAGTCGAAACGGGCGTCATTGAAATTCCCAAGCACGGAAGCGGCGGTCGCGTGCCGCATGGCATGCTTGTGCTGGGACTCCTTCCACAACGCGGTTTCGGCCTGATGGCACCCGGCGCAGGCTGCACTGCCGACAAAGACGGCAGCAGAGGCAGCCTTGCTCGAACGAAAAGCCGCAGGGCGGACGACACCGCCATTGATGGCAAACAGGAGTGCACAACCACCCAATGCGAGAACTGCCGTCGCCATCCACGTAGCGGCGCGCGTCGGTGACCGCTGGTTCCTATCTGCTCTGTTGTCGCTGCGCGCCACGAATTGCTATCCGCTGCAGGCTAAGGGCGAATTCCAGCAAATCCTCCGGCGCTGTCCCAAGCTATGCAGATTCGGCAAAATGTTTGTCGCTGCCTTGCCGGCTGAGCCGGTCCATCACCTGCCGCGCTCCCTTCAGAATCGGTACTACCGCTCGAACGGAAACACTCGCTTCCAATCGTTTTTCATGCTGATCACCGTCCAGCCGTCCTTCCTGGCCTCGTCATAGAGCGCGGGCGTGAAAGTGCCGACCTTGGTGTCCGGCAGACCTTGTGCCGGGCCGTAGGCGTATTCGCGGGCGGCATCGTCATGCAGCACCAGCATCTTCAGACGCGCGCCAGTACCCGCACCGGTCCACTCCAGCATCTCGCGATCGCCCGTCGAGTTGCCGAACGCCGCATACGGCCGGCGCCCGATCATGAGGTGAATCCCTTCCGGTTTGCCGGCGTTGTCGTCGTTCAGGATAAGCTTAGGCTCCTTGGTCAAAAACGGCTTGCCGTCCTTGCCGTAGCCGTATTTCGTTCCGCCCGCGGTACCGACGACCTGCTCAGGTGGGATGCCATAGACCTGTTCGGCGTATACACGGACGAAATCCTGCCCTCCACCTGTCACGATAAAGGTCTTGAAACCATTATCACGCAGGAATTGCAGGACTTCGAGCATCGGCTGATAGACGAGCTCGGTGTAGGGGCGCTTCCAGCGTGGATCCCGCGCGGTCGCGATCCACTGCTTCGCTTCGGCCTTGAACTCCTCCACCGACATCCCCGTCAGCGTCGCAGCCAGGATCTCCTCCAGGTCCCTCAAGGAAAGCCTGGCGATCGCCTCCCGATCGCCCGAGAGCACGGTCTTGAACGGCGCGACGTCCTTGAGCTCCGGCTTTTTCTCGACCACCGCCGGGACGCGCTCCAGGCAGTAGAGCACTTGCGTGTACATCGGATGCTCGACCCAGAGCGTGCCGTCCTGGTCAAAGACGGCAATTCGATTCTCCGGTGGCACGTGGTTCGGGCTCGCGGTGTCGGTCGTGACGCGCACGAAGTCGAGGATCGCCTGTTTCGCGGCCCCATCGTTCCATGAAGGTAATGGAGCCTGCGACGTTGTTTGCGCCAATGCCGGGATCGTCAGGAGCGGACTGGACAAGGCAGGCAACAGCGTCAAGATCGAAATCAGAACGCGGCGGTTCGTGCGATAGTGCAAGAGAGCCTGCATGATCGTCTCCTAATTCTGCGCCATGATCGCTTGCGCTGGCACGAGCAGGAAGGCGTGTTCGATGAACCAGCGCACGTCGTCGCCGGACTCGTGCTGAGCCCGCTCGAACGGATCGGAGCGAAGGTTGAATATTCTGGGCAGGCGTAGAAGCCATCTTTCGCTCTAACTGTCGTGTGCAGACGCCCCGTAGGGCGTCTGCCTGTTCACATCGCGCTCGCTTCATGCAGCTTAGTCGCTCGCTGCGCGGGAATTGGCCTTCTTGACCTCGTCCAGGATCCCGCTGAGGTTGTAGCTCTCCGGTGCTTGCAACGGCGGGAACTTCTCGTACGTCAGAAGGTGCTGCAGCCATAACTGCTGACCGATCGGCAGCATGTTCCAGTCGTACTGGAAGGCAGTCGCCGGGCCGCCGAGCGTGCCGCCCAGGCTCATCGCCGATTTCTGGTCGATGCCGACATTCTGCTCGAAGGGATCACGCTTGATGTTCTGGACCAGCGTGAAATGGAACGGGATCAGCGGCATGATCCAGCCGGCCGGCCCGGGCTGTGACATCGTGTAATACATCTTCCAGTTCTTGTAGCGCACCGCCGACGGCGTCGCGCCCGAGAAATAGAAGAAGAAGTCGCGCGCGGACTTTTCGGACTTGCCCTCGAGGTAGTCGCGCTGGTTGACGCCGTCGAGGGTGGTCTTGACGATGCCGGGATACCTCCCTGCCTCGATCTGCTGCTTCAGCTCGTCGCCCTTGGGTCCGCCGGCGATGTCGACCAGGGTGGGCATCCAGTCTAGGGCGGCGAAAAGCTGGTTCTTCACCGTGCCCGGTTTGATGACGCCCGGCCATTTGATGACCATCGGCGCGCGGTAGCCGCCTTCCCACGCCTCGCCCTTCTGCCCCTTGAACGGCGTGATGCCGCCGTCCGGGAAACTGATCTGCTCGGCACCATTGTCAGTGGTGAACACGACGATCGTATTGTCGGCCTGACCCATGTCGTCGAGCTTCTTGAGGACGAGGCCGATGTTGTCGTCCATTTGCTTCATGCCGGCTTCGTTGACGCCCCAGTCCTTGCCGCCGCGCTCGCCCTCCATGGCCTCGTATTTCGGCGGCAGCACGGTCACGACGTGCATGCGGGCCGGGTTGTACCAGACGAAGAACGGCTTATTGGTCTTCTTGGGGTCGTTACGGTCGAGGAAGCTGATGACCTTTTCCGAGATCTCCTCGTCCACCGTCTTCGATCGTTCCAGGGTCAGCGGACCCTCGTCGCTGCACATCTGGTTCTTACTGGTGCCGTCCGAAGATTTGCACGACAGGATATTGCGCGGGGGCGTTAGACAGATCGTCGTCTTGGGATCCACCGCGCCGGGCACTTCCGGCACGCCGGGGATCGGCGTGTTCTTGCACGGCGGCGCAACGGTCTGCTGGAGCGCGGTCTTGTTGATGTCGGGGAAGCTCACGCCCTGCATGGCGTCGAGGTGATAGAGGTAGCCCCAATATTCCTGGAAACCGTGTGCCGTCGGCAGGGCGTCGGTGTGGTCGCCGAGATGGTTCCTGCCGAATTCGCCGGTGGTGTAGCCGAGATCGAACAGGAACTGGGCCAGAGCCGGCGTGCCGGGCCGCAGGTAGGACGGGCTCCCCGGGAGCTGTGGCGGGATCATGCCAGTGCGCAGCGGATACATGCCAGTGAAGAACGCATTGCGGCCGGAAGTGCAGCTCTGCATGGCGACGTAGTCCATGAAGATGGCACCCTCGTTGCCGATGCGATCGATATTAGGCGTTTCTCCCACCATCAGGCCGGGGTGATAGATGCTTGGCTGCATCCATCCGATATCGTCGCCCATGATGAAGAGGATGTTGGGTTTTTGTCCCTGCTGGGCGGAGGCAGGAATGCTTGCCACTGTCATGACGGCGCACGCCAAGACAAGAGCGCCCGAAATTGGTCGGAACAAGCTCATGGTTGCTTCCTTAGTTGGCGGCTGCCGAAAGCCCCGGAGCCGCAGCCTTCGCCCACCTCCACCCGCCGACCAACTTGCCTTTGCCGGTTCATGCGAGATCGCAACCGGCAATCGGTCGGACGCTTTGCGACGGCAAATTGGGCGAAAGGCCCTGAATGCGCTATGCACATTCGGCAGATTGAGGGCGTGACGGAAAGCGGTACACCAAAGCGCGTTGCCGCCGTTCCGCAGCGACCAGGCCCGCAGTCCTCAATCGGCACAAAAGATTGAAAGCCTCGCCTACGAGGCTGAGGCTAGTGTTGGCTTCGCAGGGCTGACTATGCGCTTTCGGCGGATCAGATCACGGATCGCGTTGCAGCGTGACGGAAGGCGACTCTCCGAAGGTGGTGCGATACGTCACCGCAAAGCGCCCAAGCTCCTGGAATTGATGATTTCGCGCGACCTCCGCGACGGTTGCTATCGAAGGATCGGCGCGTCGCAGTGCCGAACGAGCCTGGTTCAATCGCCGCAACAAGATATATCGTGCGGGGCTTACGCCGAGGAACTCCGCGCAACACATCCGCAGGCTGCGCTCCGGCACGCCGATCTCGGCACAAAGCGCAGGCATTTTGAGTCTTTGATCGATGCGTTTGCTTAGGCCATCTTCGAGTCGATGCATGACGGCAGTGTGATGGTGTCTTGTCTTGGAGTTATTGTTGTCGATGTCGTCGGCGGTCAGACAATTGATGATCGCGTGGAGCAATTCCTGCTCCAGCGCTCTTGCCAGCTCGGGGCGCTCGACCAATTTCCGTCCAGCCTCTGCAAGGTAGCAAGCTTCTCTGAAGAGAAGACGAAATCTTGATATATCCGCGCGAGCAGGGTGGAGCATTCTGCTCACGGGCGGCGGCGCGATTTCCCGTCCAGTCAAGGCTTTGCTGCAAGTCCCGAATTGGTCCGGCGATAGGGCTATCAAGCCCCATTGGGATGCGCCGTAGGATCGCTGATGGGTGCTCTCGCCGCGACCGTGCAAAACCATGTCGCCGTTCCGCAAGACGAGCCCATCGGACACGAGGGACGCGGTACCCAGCGGAAAAGAAAGGAATATCCGTTCGGGGGGCAGCGAAATATATGCGATGCGCGGAAGGATTTCCCGGCACCGACACAATTCGAGATGGTTCAATCTCAACCGTGTTAGCCGTGCCTCGAAATCGCCGGCACCCGTTATCGTTAGATTGATACGGACATCGCCGAATCCTGCGGCATAGCCGTCAGCGTCGCCAAACGTGAGTGTCGCGCCTTCTGCCATTTGCGCCGTCCCGTCGGACCGGTGCACGGTCCGGTCTCATCGAGGGAGGCAGCATCAAGCAGTCGGCCGCTGTCGGCTATGCGGGTTCGGAAGGTCGATGGCAGGGGTGGAATGTGAAGAATATGCAAATCCGGCAAGCCGGCCGATAATCTCGACCAGGTGCTGCGACCATAGGTGTCCCCTCAGTGGAAAGACCGTCCGCGGGCGGTCTTTCGTAGTTGGCGGAGCAATTGTGGCCGGATGCCCATTTTGTGGCGACACTGACGATGCGATAACCCGGCTCTCATCTCGTCTCGGCAAATTCTTCCAACGCCTGGACCGGCACGGATGCGACGTTGGGCATTCCCCATGCTGTCGAAGTCCTGATCTGCCGGTGGGCCCACCCAACGTTCTGGGTAAACACGTGGCTCAGGACCGCCGTAACGCGACCTCCGCAATCAAGAACCGGTGCTCCCGATGCACCGTGATCGATGATAAGGCGATTCTCGCCCTCATACATTTCAAGGAGTGCCATGCCCGACAGCTTCCCGCCGTCTCCAAATCGAACGAACCGTCCTCCGACGAGTTGCGGGCGGCCTGCCCCATAGGCAAGGGCCACGACCTGCTCTTCCGGAACGAGTGGCTCGTGGCGGATCGCCGCACACTGGGCGTTGAGAACGGCGCGCCCGAGTTCGATTACGGCCAGCTTTTCCATCTGCCCTCCAGCCAGGCGCAGGATGCGGGCGGCGATGAATTGACTGTCGTTCCCGTCCACGATCTCAAGCGACTTCCAGTCCTGCGTCGATAGCTCCATGCCGGCGGTGACGTGTTCAGCGGTGACGATCGTTGTTGGTGACAGGAACCAACCGGTGCCTCGCACGCCGACGAGGCCCCGATGCGACTCGCGCTCCGCGTCATCGAAATGCCTGAAGATGCTGACGGCTGAGTGCGCAACCTGTGTGGGATCGACGCAAGCCGCAGAAATCCGCTGCGTATTTGCGAGCAGAACGAAAACAACGAGTGCCCCGTAAAAAATGCGTTTGCGCATTCCAAAGGGCCTCCTTCTCCCCTCTTGCAGGGGAGACCGAAGCCTGCAAGAGAGCAATAGAGCTCACCGCCTTACCCGGAGGTTTTCCGAAATTTAGCGATTTTCCGCGCGTAGTGGCATGATTTTGTCGCAGACGACCGCGCGTTTGCGATTACGCGCACCGGGTTCAGGCGAGGCCGGGCCCGGCGAAAGCAAGGGTTGATGGGCGGTCGAGCCGAACCCTCGGGTCCGCCGGCGGGCGCCGCAAGGTGCACGAGGGCGTTTCTCCGAAGAACATTCGGTAGGCAACTGAAAAGCGCCCCAGTTCCCAAAAGCCGTGGTCGGCCACGATTTGCGTGACAGTTGCCGTTGATGGGTCCGACCTCAAGAGCGCCCGCCGCACAAGGTGCATTCGGCGCAAGGTGAGATAACGGATCGGTCCCATGCCAAAATGTTCCTCACAGGAGGCGCGAAGAGTGCGTTCGGCGACACCAATCGCCGCGCAGATTTCCGTGAGATAAAGTGGGCGGTCGGGATTGGCCTCCAAAAATTCCTCGAACCGCGTGACGATCGCGTCATGGCGACGGCCGCCCATGCTCGTTTCCAGCACGACGCCTTCCGCGAGGCACCGGACCATGACATGCACCAGTTCGCTCTCGAGGGCACGAAGCACTTCCGGTATTGCGAGTACATCGGGGGTTTCATGGGCGAGTTGTCCGACCACCTTGTGCAGCTTCAGCAGCCGCGACATCAACGCAGGATTCGGGTGAATGCTACGCTCATCCAGCCGCTTGCTGAAACCACCGCCAGCTATCGCTTCGACCGCGACGTCGAATTCATCGATCGGGAGAGACATCGCCCCTAAATGATAATCATGGCCGGATCGATGATGTGCAACGTCAGTTCTGTTAATGATGATGTCACCAGGCAAGACGTCTTGGCCACAGTGCTGTAGCGGGGACGAATTGGATTCGGTGAGAAAGATGATCGATCGCCGGTCGGGTCTGCACGCAACGTTGCTGATTTGCGGCAAAGATACAGTGAAATGCTGCATCCAAAGTCTGGTCATGCCGATCTGTGTAATCTCGGCCCAAAAATCTCCCTTCGTTGTAGGGAGTATCTCGACATCAGTCGCTTGAACGGCCGCCTGACAGGGAAACGGATCGGTAAATCTGAGAACTCTTGCCCACGACATTGTATTAGTCCCTGTCTGGCTCAAGCTGCCCGCAAGTTTGTGGCTGCAAGCGATGTTGGGCGATTGGGACGCGTTTCCGGCAGCTCGACCGATCGCCGCAAGGTATGCGATGGCGACTCGCCAAACAGTGCGTGGTAGGCAACCGAAAAGCGGCCGAGTTCCCAAAAACCGTGGTCGGTGACAATCTGGGTGACGGTTCTCTTTGAATGGTCCGAGCCCAGGAGCGCGCGGTGTACGAGGTGCATTCGGCGCAGGGCGAGATAACGGATCGGCCCCATTCCTAAATGCTCTTCGCAGGAGGCGCGGAGCGTGCGCTCCGCGACGCCAATCGCAGCGCAGATTTCCGCAAGATAAAGCGGCCGGTCGGGATTGGCCTCCAGGAATTCCTCAAATCGTGCGACGATGGTGTCGTGACGACGGCTACCGGTTCTCGACTCTACAGCGGCGCCTTCGGCAAGGCACCTCACCATGACATAAGTGAGTTCATTCTCGAGTGCCCGCCCCACTTCCGGGATTTCGAGAACATCCGGCATGTCATGAGCGAGCAGCCCAATGCTCTTGTGCAGTTTCAGCAGTCGGAGCATCGCCGCGGAATGCGGGCGGACAATTCGATTCTGCGGCATTTCGACAAACTCGCGACCGAGTACTGCCTCGGCAGCAGCATCAAAGTCATCAGCCGCAAGAGAGATCGTGCCATAGTGGAGGTTTGCGCCAGATCGTTGATGTACGACGTCGGACCTGTTTACGACGAGATCGCTGGCCAAGACCTCCAGGCCACAATGCAGGAAGGCCGACCCATTGGGTTCGGTAAGAAAGCCAATTGATCTGCGGCCTGGACTGATTGCGAGGGTGTTAACCTGCGGAAGCGACACTTGATATCGTTGTACTAAAAGCCTGTTTATGCCGATCTGCGCAATTTCGGCATGAAAGCTTCCTTTCGCCGTCGGAAAAAGTTCTATGTCCGCGGACCAAGTAACTGCCTTGCACTGTGACGGATCAGATAAATTAAAAACTCTACTCCACGCCATTTCTGTTCTCTCCCGAAAACAGAGCTACTAATCACTCGGGACAACTAAGCTTACAGCAAGGAGAACACTGGGAATCGGGAAGAGCGATTTCGGTCGCAAAAGAAGAGCGGGCAACGCCATCAAGTCGACTCGAGATCCGAGGCGAGCCGAGATCTCGGTTGTATTGTAGGACCAGTATTACCTGTGGGCAACTGCTCGAATACTTGGAACAAAACACATATTGGTGTCTGCAGGTCGATGATAGCCGTACGCCGATGACGCAGCGTCACTCGAGCTATAGCAACTGCTTGAGACGACGGCGGTCGCAAGAGCGTGCACGGCAAGTGCTTGTGCATTGCTTGCAGCACTCATCGACGATCCGCCGGACTTGCGTGAGTATCTCGCGGTCGGGGACATTTCGGCGGTCCAAGCGCAAATGGATGCAGATGAGACCGATCCTCGGCGAGGGGTGTGTTTACCTTCGGAGTCCGTTTCTACGGATGCACGAGTAATAGGCGTCTGCGCCAACAGCGTTCCCTTCGGCAGTAGCAGCGGGATTAGCAGAAGCCATGCCCACTTGGGATCTTGCCGCCTCATTGGCCTGCCTGAAGCACTCAGCGCGTATGGCCCGAGTCCTATCCATCTGTTGTCCTGTTTGTGCCGATGATGAGATTGCAAGGAATGGAAGTATGGCGACTGCCAACAGTGTTCGCATGTTCAGCATATTTTCCTCCTTGAAGACGTTGGATAGCAGCGTAGCGCGGGTCTCGATCCGATCGGGGCGGGCGTTACGACAATCCGAAAGGTGCTCGGCTCGCCCACGCGCGCCAAGGCCGCCCGCAATAAAGGGAAGAACGGCAAGAACTACATATTGACGTAGATCAATGGCGTGGACCGGGTGATGTGTCCTGCAACGCTAGCTAGAGTGCCTGCGTTGCTGCGTTGCGGACCATTTTGCACCATGGGATGCGGGCGAAGCCAGCGATGTCCAGCCGCTTCGGTGACCGCGGCCGTGGTGGCAATGGCGAAGCGGCCAGCTGATTTTGCCCACATGCGTTCGTTCGAACTCTGGGCGGCGAGAGCGTCCGCCTCGCGGATTCGCGCCTCACCGGCGCCGCGCTTTCCGGCGGCGCGTTCGGCCAAGATCTTGGTCAAACGCCTGCGTCTTCGTCAGCCCCTTCGCGGGCGCTTTACGATCGCCGCCGGAAGGGGGGTGGATGACGTTCCGGGGCCATGCCAGAGATAACAGATCCGCAAACAGGCGTGAACATACAGAGGCTTGGTAAGGTTTTGGCGGGTCTGCGAGGCATGGGTCCAGCGCGACCGGCAATCAATGGATCGGCGACATCTAAGGGAAGAATGATTCTTCCCGATGACTCTCCTGCGGGGATCATTTCGCGCCAGCGTAAACCTCCCCGCGCACGCGCGATCGAGTTCCCTTCTGATGAGTGCCTAAATTTCAGTCGGGCGTCGAGGAGAAATAAGTCAATTATTTCAGTATGTTGGTCGATCACGCACACTCACGTGGCCGTGATATTTGTGCAACATGCGTCCGAAAAGAAGCGGAGGTACCTGCGGACACCTCTCTCTCTTGTTGCGCCTTTGGAGACCTTCGTTTCTTATGGAACAGCGACGGAGGGGGGCATCCCGAAGTCGTCCCGTTCTTGGTGGTTCGCTTAAGTCCCTCGCGTTTTCGCGGGAGTCCGAAAGCGCGAAGCGGCTTGACGGGTTTTGGGGGGACTAGGGAACCAGCTTCAGGGTGTTTGCCCGGCGGATCCGCAGCTCTTCCTTACAGAGCAACTTGGAGGTTTAACATGAAGATGGTTAAGAGCCTTATCCTCGGCTCAGCGGCGGGTCTGCTCGCCATGGGCGGGGCACAGGCGGCCGATCTTCCCGTCAAGGCCAAAGCGGTCGAGTACGTGAGGATCTGTTCGCTTTACGGCGCCGGTTTCTGGTATATCCCCGGCACCGACACCTGCATGAAGATCGGTGGCTACCTGCGTGTCGACACCACGTTCAACGGCGGCATCTACAACGCGCCAGCCTGGAGCGGTGATGCGGGTCAAACTAACCGCTATCAAGACTACTTCTCCGCCCGCTCCCGTATGGCGCTGACGGTCGATACCCGCACAGCAACGGAATATGGCGTCGTCCGCACCTTCGGTCAGGCCGACTTCCAGTTCTCGACGCTCGGCAACAACACCTACAACCCGAACTCGATCAACCAGAGCCTGCCGGTCGCAAGCGCCAACCTGCTTGACACTCCCGGCGGCGGCTATGTCGCGGTCGAATTCGTGTTCATCCAGTTCGCGGGCTTCACCTTCGGTAAGTCGGCTTCGGCCTTCGCGACGCCGTGGCATGGTTATCCGGGCAACAACTCGTCCTTCCTGCTCGGCGGTCATGACACCGTCACCGGCGTGAACAACATCCAGTACACCGCGCAGTTCGGCAACGGCATCTCGGGCACCATCGGCCTTGATGATCCGACCGTCTTCGACCGCACCGTCGTGGCCAACCTGACCGTGCCGCTCACGTCACAGGGCGCTGTCGCCAACGCCTATGCCGGTGTGCATGCGCCGGACGTCGTCGGTAACATCCGCATCGATCAGGCTTGGGGTCTGTTCCAGATTTCGGCTTCGGCACATGAAGTCAACGGCTCCTACAACGTCCTGAATACGGTCGGTGCTCCCGCTGGTGCCACCGGTCTGCCGGGTGCGGCGCCGACCAACCTCTCGGAACTCTCCGGTCACCCCGACACCAAGTGGGGTGGTGCGGTGATGGCTGCGTTGCAGATCAAGAACATCCCGACCGGCCCCGGCGACGACTTCAAGATCGATGCCACCTTTGCCAAAGGTAACACCAAGCAGGTGATCTCGACGTCGGCGACATCACCTAACCCCTTCACGATCTTCGGTGGCGCCAATAATTTCGGCTCCTTCGGAAGCATCGGCTTCGGGGCGGTGACTGACGGAGTGTGGGCACCGGCCGGCCTTGCGGGCCCGTTGTTTGGTGCTGATGGGAAAATCCATCTGACGACAGCATGGGGCGTCCGTGGTGCGTATAACCACAACTGGGATCCTTACTGGTCGAGCAGCTTGTTCGGCAGCTACTCGGCGGTCAGCTACGATAACACGGCAAAATTCTTCGTCTGCTCCACCTTCACTGCTGCCCGCCTCTCGGCGCTCAGTGCCGACTTTAGCTGTAACCCCGACTTCAATGTCTCGCAGCTCGGTACGATCACCCGCTGGACCCCGGTCAAGAATCTGACGTTCTCGGCCGAATTCATGTGGTTCCATCTCGACCAGAAGTTCACTGGCTCCGCTATCCTTACCCCATCGGCGCCGATGCCGACCGCTCGGTACGACTTCAGGGACCAGGATACGTACAGCTTGAACGTCCGCGTTCAGCGCAACTTCTGATCCACGCGTCAAAGGAATCTTAATCAAGGCCCCCGGCAAGCGATTGCCGGGGGTTTCTGTTTGCGCGACAAGGCTTTTAGTATGTGGGGCAGTGAGGACGTGGCCTCGGATTAGACTGCGCTACGAAGATAGCGGGGCCTTTTCGGCCGCAGCCTTTTCAAGCTGATGGTTCAAACCGGCGAGCCTGTCGATCACCCGATCGAGTTCGGGGTGCCCAAACTCAGCCAGAATCAGTTCATGCAGCGCATCTTGCTCAGACGACAGCATCGCCAGATGCGAGTAGGCAGCTTCTGTCAAAGAGAGAGTTGCTAGCTGAGTGTTCGAGGAGGGGGACTTCCGTTGAAGCAGACCCGCTCTCTCCAGCAGATTCAATTGCCTCACGACAAAAGATGTATTCACCTGCAGCGCCTTCGCTATGGCCTCGACGGAGACACCATCGCGTCCGTCTAACTCGGCCAAGGCAACAATAATGATCCACTGAGCATCGGTTATGCCTAGATGCCGCGCCCAGTAGTGGCGAATGGCCTCCAGACGACTGACCATTGCGGTGACTTCCGAAATGAACCTGCGGCTCGCCTCGTAGTTTCTCATGGAAACCTGCCGACGTGAAATCTCCGCGTGTACAGATACTGATCTCGCGCTCAGGTTTTGTAAAGGAGATTCGGCTTGCCTTCTGCGGCCTTTGTCCTGATCTCTTGGCTGTCACCGCGCGCCGGACATTGTCCCTACGATCGCAGTCGCCGCCAGCCTATGACGATGCCGCTAGTCGATACGATCATTCCAATGAGCGACAGGAGCAGGACCACAATATCCCACGCTGGGCGATGACGCAGCAGCGGTAGAAAATCGAGACTGTGCAGCGCATTGAACAGCCAGCGATACGCCCGGCGGCTGTTGTCGACGCGGCCGAGAATATCGCCATTGCGCGGATCAATGTAGAACCAGCTCTCAGCCGCGTCGTCGAAGCCCACGCGCAACACCGGCAGAGGCCGCTCATTGTGATGCGAATACCAATAATCATCGAACTGCTGGAGGCGCAGGCGCGCCGTCATCGCGGCGTTTGGCAACAAGCTATTCGCCGCTGAGAAAATCTCGTCGTCGGAAAGCACCTTCGTGGCGCCGCTTGCCGGATCGGCAACAGTCTGATGGCCGTCGCGGTCGGTGAGCACCATCAGCGGATGGCCGCCGAGCCAGACAAAGCGAGCTTCGACCGCTCCGAGCGGAGGCATCGACTGGAAGGCTGCGACAATCCGCGGCGCATCATGCCCAGCATATCGGACCGCCATCTCCCGGCTCGGGCCTCGGCCTGCAAAATACTCGCCCGGATTAAGCGACAGCCAACCGCTGAATGTCCACGTCAGGACGAAGATGCCGCCGATCAATCCGGCGATGTGATGCCAGGCCATCCACTCCCGATAAGGCGTGACGCTGCTCCGGGCATAACGCTGGCGCAATCGGAGCCGTAGAATGCCGATCCAGAAGCCAGTGACTGCCACCACAAGGCAGATTCCGGATATCCAGAGCACCACTTGCCGCCACGTGCGGCCGTCCCGGCGGAGGACCGTGGGATAGAACCAGTGTGGGATCGAGCCTAGCCAATTCCAGATCCGCTCACGTCGCGTAGTGTCGAGCGCCAGTTCACCGGTCTTCGCCGAGACATAGAGCTCGGTTCCGGCTTCATCTCCTAGCGACACCAGGAGGAGCGGCCGCAAGGGATCATAGCGCGCCGTGACACTCCATTGATCGCGTTCGATTGTGCCAATCAGTCTTGGATGCACGGCATTCGGATGATGGCGGGCGATCGCCAGCGCCTGTTCGGTCGTGATGTCCTCGATCGGATGACCGTCCGTTGCCGATATGGTCTTGCGTGCGCCATTCCAGTCCAGCAGCCGATAGACGGGGATATCGTTCAGCGTGACGAGGCGAAGATCGCGCGGATAGTTCGCAACACCGGCGATGGCCATGGCCCGATCGGGCGCCACGAGCACGCGGTCCCAGGCGATCGGTGGCAGCGCCGCCCAGCGCTCGCGATCGGTCAACTGCGGGAACGCCACGTACATCATGACGATGCCCGAGACGAACCACATCGCAAACAGCAGACAGGTCGCGATGCCGATCCAGCGATGGGTGATGTAAAGCCACCGCCGTCCTCTCCGGATCAAAGCGCGGCGCATGATCAGAACTTCACGTTGACGGACACTTCTGCCGTGCGCGGCATGCCGAGCAACCATTGCCCGGAAGGGGCGGACGTGGCGTAGACAGTGTCGAAGAGATTGTAGAGGCGAAGCGCCACCGTGGTTTGCCCGTCAGGCTTCCAGCGCAGTCCGCCGTTGACCACGGTGTAGGCGGGGCGAAGCTGGGTATTGGCATTATCGGAGAACGTTTGCCCTACGATCTGCACGCCGCCGTAGACGGACCAGTTCGGCGCGAAGTCCCAGGTCAGCCACACGTTCGATACCTGCTGCGGCACATTCGTCGGAACGTTGCCGGCGTAGCTGACGAGTTTGCCGCCCACCACCTGGCTGAAGTTGTCGTACCGGGCCCGCAGCACCGCGAGATTGGCATCGACGCGCCAACCATCATTCAGTGCCAGGCCGATCGATGCTTCGATCCCGCGCGACGATTGCTGGCCGACTTGCAACGCCAGGCCACCAGGATTGTTGGGATCCGGGACCAGCAGGTTGTTCTTGACGATTTCGTAACCTGCCAGCGTCCATTCACCACGGCCGCCCCAGAATGATTGCTTGACCCCGACCTCGGTTTGCTTGCCCGTGGCAAGCTGGAAGGTTTTCTGCGTGGCCGACAGCGAGATGAGATTGGTGACGGGATCAACGGCTGTCGCATATTGTCCGTAAAAGGCGAGGTTCGAGACGGGCGTGTAGACCACGCCGGTTCGCCAGCTCGTACCCGACAGCGAGATATCGAAATTATTCGCTGGTGTCCTGTAATCGGTACGGTCGACATCCGGCCGGTCGAACCTGATGCCGCTTACAACGGACAACTGATCGGTTAGCGACAGCCGGTCCTCGGCAAACAACGCATATTGATTGACGATCGCATTGTAGCCGGGCGTGGTTCGCGTCGTGGAGGTCGCAAAAGACCCCATGTCGCCGGCATAGGGACTAACCGAAGATGCGCCGCCATAGGGCGAATTGTTGGTGTGGGTAAAATCGATCCGGTTGACGTCGAAGCCCGCAACGAACTCGTTGGCGAAGCCCAGCAGATGACCACGAAACGTTGCGTCCATCCGGTTACCGACCTGAGCCTGGTCGTGGAAGATCTCGATGTAGCTGGTTCGGTCGATCAACCGTGTTGCAGGATTCCAACTATAGTTCTCGACATCACGCCAATGCCGACGGCTGGTCAGGTAGTAGAGTGTGTTCTGGACCTTGACTCCTTTCGTCACGTCCCACTCGGTCTTGAACTGGCTCCAGTTATCCTGATAGCGGATCGCGCTGTCGAGGACGTTGTAGTTCTTGAACCGCAACGTGTCGTCGATCCCGCCGTTGATCAGCGGTGTGCCGAAATAGCGCGAGGGGCTTCGATTGCCGTAGTCGTTCGAGAGTGTGAAAGCGAGGTTTTCGGCGGCCTGGACCCGCACTGCGGCGGAGACCGCAACATTCGACGTCTCGTCGCGATCAACCCAGCCGTTCGACATGTTGCCGACGGCATTGACGCGATAGGATACGTTCGGATTGATCGGGCCGCCGCTATCCACCGCAATGCGTCGCGTCGTGTTGGTGTCGAGCGATATCTCGGCATCGTTGTAGGGCGTCGTGACCGGTTTCTTGGGGATCACACTGATGATCCCACCAATTGCGCCTTCCCCGTACAGAACGGAGGCTGGCCCGCGCATGACCTCGATGCGATCCGCCGACCACGTATCGAATGGAAAGGTCACGGTTCCTGCGCCAACATAGAGGCGAGTGCCATCATATAGCGTCATCACCGAATTGCTTCCGGTGAAGCCGCGCGTGCTGAACGAGAGGCCGCCATTGCCCGGCGCCGGGCTCGCGGTAAAGCCCACTGCGTTCTGGGTGACCGCGTCCGTGACATTATGCTGGCCGCGTTCTGCGATGGTCTGCGACGTAATCGTTTCGACGCTGGCGGGCGTCTGCAGCGGAGTGAGGTTGAGGCGGCTGCCACTCGCGTTCTGCTTGTTCAGGTTTAGCGTCGGAGATGGCGTGTCGGACGTTGCGGTCGAGGGCGTGGTGCTTCGCGCCGCCGGGCTCCGGCTCGACTGAGACTGCGCAGGTCGCGCTGCGGAAGTTGAACGCTGATGATTGAGACGCTTTGCCGCAGGCTTTTGCGGCTGGATAACGCTCACCGGAGGCAAGACATGGGACGTCTCAGGCTGCTGGGCCTTTGCCGAAGAAGATTCGAGCAGGAGAACCGGCAGAAAGTATCTGAAAGCGAGCCGGGCAGCATCACGCTGCCTTACGATAGTAACGATAGAGAGCACGAGCAGACCTCGGTATGACGTCAGTGGCACGTCACCGCAAACGAGGTCTCGCTCGAACGTGCCTATGGCACGCCGGACGAAAACAATGTCTGTACTCCCCGACCGACATTTTTGCGTGTGACCACGGCTGACGGCAGGTCTCCTGGCTTGCGGGTCCCAACCCTTCGTCGCCTTCCCAGGACCGAGGCTCCCAGTGGCGCATGACGAAAGATTCGCCGCTCACAGTTGCGGGGGCAGCCGCGGCATAGAGGAGAAAGTCCCCGCACCGCGTTCCCTTTTGATCCCCGTTAGGGGAACCGTCGGTCGCGATCTAGGAGATTGTCTGAGCCTAAGTCAATCCTGTCACAGAGTAGGCATCAGGACACCGCGCGCATCCACGTCGCGGCGGAGGATGTGCAACTCTTCCGCCGTCGGCGCCTCGGTTTCGGGCACCGATGAAAGGTCGCCGAGGTCGAATCCAGTGGCGTCCTGCAGCTCCCGACGGCTGACGCCGCGGTGGATTGAGCGGACCTTCATGCGCCCGGCCTCGCGGTCGAAGTCGAACAGACATTTGGGGGTGACGACCATGCAGGGCCCGCCCCAGTCGAGGCCCAGCTTCCTGCGTCCTTCGATCCCTCCCGGATAGCCCACGCCGGAGACGTAATCGACCTTCTCGACGAAGTTGCGCCGGTCATGGTGCGGCATCATCACATATTCGCGCCGGAACAGCGTCATATGCTCGGGCTGCAGGATCGGGCCGACGAGGCGAACCCTGGACGTGGCGTCGACCAGCAAGGATGCGCTCATCGGCCTCATGGTCGGGCGTGACCTCGGCGAACGCTTCCCCGCCAAGGGGAGGGCGCCCGGCAAGCCGGTGCTGGAGGCGCGGGAGATTTCAGGTCACGGCTTCAGGGACGCAAGCCTGACATTGCGCGCCGGCGAGATTCTCGGCCTCTCCGGCCTGGTCGGCGCAGGCCGAACGGAGCTGGCGCGCGCCCTGTTCGGTGCAGCCCCGATCTCGGCGGGGCGCATCCTGATCGACGGAGAACCGGTCGTCCTGCGCAGCCCGGCGGACGCGATCAGAAAGGGCGTGTCCTACATCGCCGAGGATCGCCGCGACGGCCTCTTCATGCCGCTTTCGGTTCGCGAGAACATCGCGTTCGCGGCTCCGGAGAAGCACAGCCGCTTCGGCGTGCTCAACAGCCGCAAGCAGGCCGAGCAGGCGTGGGCGTTTATCGGCCGCCTCAACGTGCGGACCCCTCATGCCGAGCAGCCGATCGCCGTGCTGAGCGGCGGCAACCAGCAGAAATGCATCCTTGCGCGATGGCTCCTCAAGGGCGTGCGCGTGCTCATCCTTGACGAGCCCACCCGCGGTATCGATGTGGGCGCCAAGCGCGAGATCTACGCGCTCGTCGATCAACTCGCCCGCGAGGGAATCGCGGTCCTGCTCATCTCCTCCGAACTGCCCGAGATCCTGGGCATGACCGATCGCGTGCTCGTCATGAGCGACGGGCGGATCACCGGCGAAGTCGAGGGCGACCGTGCGACGGAAGAAAGCCTGCTCGGTCTCGCCCTCCCCGCTCACTCCATCAAGCAAGAGCTTCACGCATGACCGACACCGCCATCACGGAAGGCGCGGCCTCTCCCAAATCCGCCAACTCCGGTTACAACCGGGCCCTGGGCTTGCTGGTGCGTTACAGCAACGTGCTCGCACTCGTGCTGCTGCTCGTCGTGGCGAGCCTGCTGTCGCCGTACTTCCTGTCCTCGCGCAATATCCTGAATGTGTTGCGCGGGGCGACCATGATCGGCCTCGTCAGCATCGGGATGACCTACGTCATCTTGAACCGGGGTATCGACCTTTCGGCCGGCTCCATCGTCGGCATTTCGGCCGCCTTGACGGCCGGCTTCGCGCACTACGGCGTGGGCGCCGCAGTGCTGGTCGGGGTCGCGGCGGGGGTCGCGGTCGGCATCGTCAACGGGCTGCTGATCACGCGCTTGCGCCTGCAGCCCTTCATCGCGACGTTGAGCACGATGATCTTCGTGCGCGGCCTCGTCTACATCTATACGGAAGGCAGCAACGTCATCGTGCGCGATGCGTCGACGGCCTTCACTTTTCTCGGGTCCGGCTTCATCGGGCCTGTTCCGGCGCCGGTGGTGCTGTTCGCGTTCGTATGGCTGATCGCGGCTGTGACGCTCCGCTACACCGTGTTCGGCCGCGCCGTCTACGCCGTCGGTGCCAATGAGGAGGCGGCTCGCCTCTCGGGCATCGCAGTCGAGCGCAACAAGGTGCTCGTCTACACGGTGAGCGGGCTGCTGGCGGGGCTTGCGGGCGTGGTCCTGGCGAGCCGCCTCACTGTCGGCGAGCCCAATGCCGGCACGCTCTATGAGCTCGACGCCATCGCAGCCACGCTGATCGGCGGCACTACCTTCGATGGCGGCGTCGGCGGTGTCGGCGGCACGGTGCTCGGCGTGCTGATCATGGCGTTCCTGTCGAACGTCCTCAACCTGCTCAACGTGTCACCTTATTCTCAGATGCTGCTCAAGGGCGTGATCATCGTTCTGGCGGTCGTCATGAGCGAATGGAGAAAGCGGCGCTGAAGCCCGCAATTGGAGGAAAAATCATGACCCACGACGGAACGCGGCGGGCGAACCGCCGCGACATCCTCAAGCTCGGCGCCGGCGCTGCGGCGCTCGCGTCCGGCGCCATCTGGGGACAAGACTCGTTTGCGCAGGCCGTGCAGGGAAAGACCGTCGGCTTCACGATGTCCTTCTCCAACACCGAGTGGATCAAGCAGCAACAGGCAGGCATCGAGGAGACCGCCAAGAAGTACGGTCTCAAGACCGTCGTCTATGATGCCAACGACCAGCCGGCCAAGCAGGTCCGCGACATCGAGGATCTGCTCGTCCGCAACGTCGACATCATCATCATCTCGACTTACTACGCCGAGGCGGTCACGCCCGCGGTCAAGCAGATCAACGAAGCCAAGATTCCGATCGTGGTACTCAGCTCGCCGCTGGCCGGCGGCGTTGATTTCGCGTGTCACCTCGCGACCGACACCATGGCGACCTCGCGTTCGGCCAGCGAGTACTACGTCAAGAAGCTCGGCGGCAAAGGTCTGATTGCGCAGATCGAGGGCAAGCCTGGATCGGTAATCAACCAGCAGCCCGGGAAAGGCTGGCGTGAAGTCATCGAGAAGCATCCGGACATCAAGATCATTGGCCACATCGTCGCCAACTACGACCGCACCCAGGCCATCAAGGGCATGGAGGATCTGCTCCAGGCCAACAAGCAGATCGACGCGGTCTACTGCCATAATGACGACATGGCTCTCGGCGCTGCGCGCGCCGCCAAGGAGGCGGGGCGCAAGGACCAGATGTGGTTCACCGGCTATGACGGTCTCACGGTCGAGGCACTGGAAGGTATCTACAAGGGCGATCTCGACGGCGTGTGGGAGTATCTTCCGTTCGGCTCGGAGGGGATCGAGGCCGCGGTGCAGATCCTGCGCGGCAAGCCGATCAAGAAGACGATCGCCTTCGATTCCCCGTTGATCACCAAGTCGAATGTGACCGAGTGGTATGACCCGGAGAGCCGCAAGCGGAAGGTCCTGCCTTCACGCCTGACCTTCTGATGCTCCGATCCCGGACTCCGGCCGGGGTCCGTTGTTTCCTTGCATTCGGCCGAAGCCGCAGCCGGCCGCCGTTCGCGCAGCAATCGAAGAGCGCTTCCAGGACGTGACCATGACCCAATCGACCGCCGCCGCACCGAACCCCTGGCGCGATCTGACCGACCCTCGCCGGGCCGTGACCGTAGATGACCTCGAAGCCGGCCTGAAGGAGCCGGTGTTCGAGAACCTGCGGATCCCGGAGGAACTGGGGCCGGTGACGATCACCATCGACGATCACAAGATCAAGCGCTTCGCTTTCACCCAGGACGACTATGGTGCCTGGTACCTGCGGGGCGAGAGCCCGTTCGACGGTGCGCGCATCGGTCATCCGGCGCTGCTGGGCAATGATCTCGTCCAGCTCTTCACCACGCGTTATCGTGCCAGCAAGACGGTGGGTTTCCACACCGAGGAGCAGATCTGGTTCGATAGTCCGGTGAAGCTGGGCGAACGCGTGACGCTCGCCGGCCAGTATGTCGAGGCCTATGAGCGGCGCGGCCAAGGCTATGTGGTCATGGAAGCCCAGGCGACCGCCGAGGACGGGCGCAGCATCGTCAGGCACCGCGGCGTCGAGATCCTGCGCACGGTGCCGGGTCTCATCGCCGGCCGCGGCAGCAGCAAGACGACCGAACGCAGCGTGACGGGAGAGGTTGCGGACTGTGCGCGGCGGATCGAGAAGGCCGGTAGCGATGTGGCTGTGGGCGACGTGTTGACGCCGCTCACCAAGGTCTTCACGGCCGAGCAGACCGCCGTCTTCTCGCGCATCGGCGAATACGTGCGCAATACGCACAACGATCTGCAGATTGCCAAGAAAGGCAAGCTGCCGCCCCTGATCGTGCAGGGCCAGCAGGAATACGGCGCCGCAGCGGCGCTGATGGCGCGGGTGTTCGGCGCAGCCTGGTTTACCAAAGGCTGGCTGAAGATGAAATTCATCAACACGCTGCAGGTGTTCGATCCGGTGTCGTTCTCGGGCGTGGTGACGGCTGTGGGCACGCTGGCCGATGGCGTGCGTGTCGTCGAGCTCGAGGTCTGGGCGCGCCGCGCATCGGATGCCAAGCTCACCGCGGTCGGCTGGGCGTCGTGCAGGTTGCCGGCCTGACGTTTTATCGGTTCGAGCAGCGCTGCCTCAGAGCTTCGGTTCTGATTGAATCAGAACCGAAGCTCTAGATTTTTGTGTTGACGCGTTTTCTTCACGCGAGCCGGTGTCCACTTCGCTCGAAAACGCTTTAGGTGGCCACGCCGCGGATGCGGTAGCCGAGCTGAATGGAGAGCGCGTCGGCGTGCTGGACCACAAGCGGGGCAATGTTCTTGACGCGGCTATCGTGCAGGCGCTTGGACGTGCCGGTGACGCTGATGGCGGCGATCACTTTTCCGCTGGCATTGCGGATCGGGGCGCCAATGCAACGCGTATGCGGTTCAAACTCGCCATTGTTGAGAGCATAGCCGCGCTCGCGGATGATCCGCAGCTCCTCGCGAAGCTTGTCGGGATCAGTGATCGTGTTGCGCGTATAGGCCACCAGGCCCATGTCGATGATACGCTGGACGACCGGGGCAGGTTGGAAGGCCAGCGCGGCCTTGCCGACGCTCGTGCAATAACAAGGTGATGACTCGACGAGCGTGGCGGAGTTGTTGCGGACCAGTGGTCCACCCGGAGTATGCGACACGAACACCATGCTGATGCCGTCGAATACACCCAGGTGCACGCCTTCCTGCGAAGCCTGGGTCAGCGATTCGACGATCGGCCGCTGCTGCTTCTGCAGATCCATGCTCGACAGCACGGTGTTGCGAGCTGAAGCAGGCTCAGGCCCAACCGGTACTCGTCCCTGGTATGATCCTGATCGAGGAAGCCGATCTCGCGTAGCGAGACGCACCATCTGTGCGCGGTGCTGCGCGGCATGCCGGTTCGTTCGGCGATCTCGGAAACGCTGAGGCTGCGCTCCAGGACGGAGAAGCACTGAAGCACCTTCTGCATCTTCTGCGCGGAGGTTTCGGCGCCGCTGTCTTTGTCCGCCTCGCTGTTCACGGCGTCCATGTTTTCCCGTCCTGAATATGATCTCTGGACGTCCCAATATATGGGATACTCGTTCTACGAGCAAACGGATGAAATTCGTATTTTATCCCGACTATCGGGATATCGTTTCGCTGAAAACGCAATTAATCATGTCATTTCAATTTGTTGATGATTTTTGACAAGGAAAAGGTGCGCCGTTATCGGTGCCATTTATCAGGATCAACTAGAGTTGCGGAGTCATCGTAAATCATGAGCACCACCTTGAAGGGAATCATCCCGGCGCTCGTCACCCCGTTCGATCAGGACGGCAACATCGAGGAGGCCAAGTTCAGGTCTCATGTCCGCTATATTCTCAGCAAGAAGGTGCATGGCGTGTGCTTCGGCGGTTCGACCGGCGAGGGGTTCACGCTCGAGACCGCCGAACTGCGTCAGCTCGCTGCGGCTGCTGTCGAAGAGGTCAACGGCAAGGTGCCGGTCGTAGCCGGCATCATTTCCAACAGCACGCGCGATGTGGTTGCCAAGGCCAAGGCGCTTAACGGTCTTAACATCACCGCGCTGCAGGTCACCCCGACATTCTACGTGTTCGACTACGGCGAACAGGCGATGTTCGACTATTTCAAGCGCATCTGGGAAACGGTCGGCATTCCTCTTGTCATCTACAACGTCATTCCCTGGAATCTGCTCAGCACCGAGCTCGTCCTGCGCATTCTGGAGGAGATCCCGGGCGTCATCGGCATCAAGCAGAGCCAGGGCAACATCAAGCGCGCCGCCGAGCTGGTAATCCGCGCGCCGAAGGGCAAGGCGATCCTCGCCGCCATCGATGACCTTCTGTATCCGTGCTTCATGATGGGTGCGCAAGGCACTCTGGCTGCTTCGCCGACGGCCGCGCCGGGTCCCTGCGTCGCGCTGTGGGATGCGGTCGAGCGCGGCGATCATGAGCTCGCACTGAAGATCCATAACAAGCTCGTCCCATTCTGGAACCTGATGGGCCACGAGAATCTTCCGGCTCTCGTCAAGTATTGCCTCGAACTTCAGGGCGATCACGTCGGCCTGGCGCCGCGGCATCCCATGCCGCCGGCAAGTGAAGAGCAGAAGAAGGTCATCCGTCCGGCGCTCGAAGCGCTGCTCGCGTTCGATCCGGGACGCTGATCGTCTCTCATATCTACAAAATCGGCGCGCGAAGTGCCTAGCGAGGAGGAAGAACATGTCCAGGAGTCCCGAAGCGGCGAATCCCGAAGCGGCTGATGCTGCTCTCCCGGCGGCCGGCGCCATCAATCGCCGGGACGTCTTGAGGACGATGGCTGCGCTGACGGCCGGCGCCGCCGTCGGCCTGCGCTCTCCGCCAGTGCTGGCCCAGGCGAAGCGGTTCGATGGCGTCACGCTTCGCGGCGCCTGCTTCCAGCACGTCTTCCATGAGAATGTGAAGGCCTATCTGCCGGAGTTCGAGAAGGCGACCGGGATGAAGGTCGAGATCGATCTCCAGGCCTTCCCTGTCTACAACCAGCGCATGGATCTCGAGCTTTCCACGCAGGGATCCAGCTACGACTTCATCAACATCACTTTCCCCTATTCGGGCCGCTGGGTTGGTGCGGGCTGGCTCGCGCCGCTGGACTCGTTCGTCAGTGATCGCAACCAGACCCCCGCGGAGTGGAATCCCGACGACTTCGTCAGCGGCACCCAGACCCCGTTCCGCGGCAAGGACGGCAAGACCTACGGCTTCGCCTGGGAGGCCGGCGCGATGATGATGGGGATCGCGCGTTACGACCTGATCGAGAAGGCCGGTCTTAATATCCCCGAGACACTCGAAGAACTCGCGGCAGTCTGCGCGGCCGTCCATGGCAAGGATGGCGTTGCGGCCTACGTGAACGACAAGCTGCATCACTGGAATTTCCCGCCCTACCTCATGAACATGGGTGGCAAGGTGTTTCGCAAGGCGCCGGACGATCTGATGCCGACGCTCGATACGCCGGAAGCGGCGCGCGCCGCGCAATATTATGGGGATCTCCTCAGCAAATATGGCCCGCAGGGCGTGTTGTCGTTCACCGACGATCAGGCGCTGCGCAGCCAGACGGAGGGGCGCGCCAACATTCGCACCAATGCGATGGCCTGGGTGCTGCCGCTCGCCAAGCGCGCCGATTCCAAGGTCAAGGAGACGGCGCGCTTCGGCATGATCCCGAAGGGCGCCGGCGGCAGCTTCCCGGGCTGCAATGCCAATGGCTACGGCATTCCGGTCGGTGCGCGGCAGAAGGAAGCCGCGTGGGCCTTCATTCAGTGGGCAACCTCGAAGGAGACATTCCGGCGTATCGCGTTCGAGCGCGGCGGCCTGGCCGTTCCGCGCCGGTCCATCATCGACGATCCAGAATACCGCAAGGTGCTCAACATCAACGGTCAGGATGTCGCCGCGCTCTATCTTCAAATTTTGGAGCGCGCCGGCGAGGGCAACTACATGAGCTACCGTACCGTCCCGGTCTTTCCGCAAGTGGGCGACAAGATCAACAAGGCGATCGAGCGCATCGCCTCGCGTCAGCAGAGCGCGGAGGCTTCCATGGCGACGGCACAGGCCGAAGCCGTTGCCGATCTGCGCAAGGCCGGTGTTGCGCTTTAATGTCGATCTCCACCAAGGTGTCGGATTACGCCGCGGCCAGCGATGGCCGTGGCGCAGCTATCGGCGCGCTTCCCCATTTCGAACGACAGCGGATCCGCTTTTTCTGGATGCTGCTGACGCCGGTGCTCGTGATCCTCGCCATCGTCACGCTGCTGCCGACGATCTATCTTCTGGTCACCAGCTTTACGCCGCTGAGCCTGGCGACGCCGGGAACGGCCTGGAATTTCTCGGACCCGCTGGCCAACTACAAGGTTCTGTTCGGCGACAGCAGGCTGCACAACAGCCTGTGGGTGCAGCTCAAGCTGTCGTTCTTCACCGTGGTGCTGCAGCTCCTGCTCGGCCTCGTCGTCGCCTTGCTGCTGAACATGCGCACCGCGCTGATGGAGGCCTTGCGCTCGACGTTTCTCGTGCCGATGGTGTTGCCACCCATCGTCGTGGCGATCATCTGGAAGGTGCTTTACTCGCCCGACATCAGCCCGGCGTGGTGGATATTCAAAGCGCTTGGCTGGTCCGTCGCGACGCCGATCACCGATGCCAATTGGGCGCTGACCGCGATCATCATCGCCGATACCTGGGAGTGGTTTCCCTTCACGATGCTGATCATCCTGGCCGCGCTCTCGATGATGCCCGAGGAGCTGCGCGAGGCCGCCCGCATTGACGGCGCGACAAGCTGGCAGCTCACCTGGTTCGTGACGCTGCCCTATCTGCGCAACACGCTTCTGGTTGCCGGCCTGTTCCGATTGATCGACAGCATCAAGACCTTCCCGCTGATCTATATCCTTACCGATGGCGGGCCGGGCACCGTGACCGAAGTCTCCAACTATTACGTCTTCTCGCAGTCCTTCAACTACAGCTATATCGGCTACTCGTCGGCAGTCACCATGGTGCTGCTTGCGATCACGCTGTTGCTGAGCTGGATCATCATCCGCGTCGTTGCAGGAGAGTCCCGTGTCGACTGACGCTCCCTCCTATCTCCCACGTCGCGAACGCATTCTTGCCAACACGCTCGTCATCGTGCTCGCGATCCTGACGCTGTTGCCCTTCCTGTGGTTTGTGGTGATGAGCTTCAAGCCGTCGGACGAGTTCTTCACCGGAATAGATGGCTTGTTCTTCAAGCCGACGCTGAAGAACTACGAAGGGTTGTGGACTGGCCGGTTCTCGGTGTCGATCTGGAACAGCATCGTCACCAGCACGGTTTCGACCGGGTTGGCGCTGATGATCGGAACGCCCGGCGCCTACGCGCTGTCGCGCGCCACCATGCGTCGCGAGCGCACGTTCTCGCTGCTCATCCTGGCCTCGCGAATGGCGCCGCCGGTCGCTTTCGCCATTCCCTACTTCCTCGTTTACCGCAATCTTGGACTACTGGACACGAAGACCGGCCTCATCATCGTCTACCTGACTTTCAATCTCGCGCTGGTCGTGTGGCTGATGCGCAATTTCTTTGATGGGACGCCGCGCGCGCTGGAAGAGGCCGCCTGGATAGATGGTGCCAGCCTCTGGAAGACATTCGTGCTGATCGTTCTTCCGATGTCCACTCCGGCGATAGCCACCACGGCAATGTTGTGCTTCCTCTATTCCTGGAACGACTTCTTCTTCGCCCTGACGTTGACCCGCAACAGCGCCATGACCGCTCCCGTCGAGGTCGTGAACTTCATGAACTACGAAGGTTGGGAGTGGGGCAAGATCGCCGCCGGCGGCACGCTGATCATGATGCCTGTGCTGCTCTTCTCGGTGCTGATGCGCAAGTACCTCGTCGCGGGCATGACCGCGGGCGCGGTCAAGGGCTGACGCGGGCTCGCCCTTCGCGAAGGAATAAACATGCAATGAGTACGGTAACGATCAAGGATGTGCGCAAGCGCTACGGCTCTCTTGAGGTGATCCACGGGATTTCGGTCGACATCGAAGACGGCGAGTTCGTCACGCTCGTCGGGCCGTCGGGCTGTGGCAAGTCCACGCTGCTGCGCATGATCGCCGGGCTGGAGGTCATCAGCTCCGGCGCGATCAGCATCGGCAGCCGCGTTGTCAACGACGTCGCGCCGAACGACCGTGACATTGCGATGGTATTTCAGAACTACGCCCTCTACCCGCAGATGACGGTCGCTCAAAACATGGGTTTCGCGCTGCGGCTGCAGAAGCGTCCGAAGGCAGAGATCGAAAAGCTGGTGCGCCAGGCTGCGTCCATTCTTGACCTCGAGAATTATCTGGAACGCTATCCGCGCCAGCTCTCCGGCGGCCAGCGGCAGCGCGTGGCCATGGGCCGCGCCATCGTGCGCAACCCGCAAGTATTCCTGTTCGACGAGCCGTTGTCGAACCTCGACGCCAAACTGCGCGTGCAGATGCGCTCCGAAATCAAGAACATGCACCAGCGGCTCAAGACCACGACGGTCTATGTCACGCACGATCAGATCGAGGCGATGACCATGGCCGACAAGATCGTCGTGCTGCGCGGCGGCACGGTCGAGCAGGTCGGACGACCGCTGGATCTCTACGACAAGCCGGCCAACAAGTTCGTGGCCGGGTTCATCGGCTCGCCTTCGATGAACTTCATTCCGGCGATCGCGGGCGGCGGGCGCATCGTCGCAGACGGCGGGGGAGATCTCGGTTCGGCGCCGCCCATGCAGGACGGACGGAAGGTGATCTTCGGCATCCGGCCGGAGCACATCCACGTCGGCAAAGCGGGCGTGGACGGGACCATATTGCTGATAGAGCCGACCGGTGCCGAGACGGTGCTGCAGCTTCGTGTCGGCACGACGCCAGTCACGGCCGTTGTCCGGGAGCGCATCACGGCTGCTGTAGGGGACGTCATCAAGCTGGCGTTCGACCCCGTCATTCATCTGTTCGATCCCGGGACCGAAGCGCGTATCGCCAACTGACCTTGTGCCATTCCAGGAGGGCTTCTCATGAAGAAAATCATCAACTCACCCTCGGACTATGTTGACGAGATGCTTGCCGGCCTCGTGGCGGCCCATCCCTCGCTTGCTCTGGGCGGAGAGGCAAGGCGCGTGGTGCGCCGGGCGGAAGGCGCGCGTCAGGGGAAGGTCGGCATCGCCTCGGGCGGAGGCTCGGGGCATCTGCCGCTCTTCACCGGTTATGTCGGCAAGGGGCTGCTCGACACCTGCTCCATCGGCAACGTCTTCGAGGGACCGAACGTGGCCTCCTGCACCGAGGCCATCAAGCTTGCTGATGGTGGCGCCGGCGTGCTGCTGCTCTATGGCAATTACGGCGGCGACCCATGAATTTCGACATGGCCGCCGAGATGCTTGAGCTTGATGGCGTCGAAACGCGCACCGTGCTTGGCTGCGACGACATCGCCAGCGCCTCGCCTCTGGAGGCGCGCAAGCGGCGTGGTGTCGCCGGCATCGTCTACGCCTACAAGATCGCCGGCGCACGCGCAGAGGAGGGGGCCAGCCTGTCTGATGTCGCCGGGATCGCGCAGAAAGCTGTCGATGCGACCCGTACCATCGGCATGGCGACCGCGCCCTGCCGCGTGCCCGGCGCGGACAGATCGACCTTCACCGTCGGTAAGGATGAGATGGAGATGGGCATCGGCATTCACGGCGAGCCCGGCATCTGGCGCGACAAGCTGAGATCCGCTGACGAGATCGCGACCGAAATGATCGAGCGCCTTCTGGCGGAGCAGCCGCGGGGCAGCGGCAATCGGGTCTCCATCCTCGTCAACAGCCTGGGTGCGACGCCGCTGGAAGAGCTGTTCATCCTCTACAGGAAAGCGGCCCAACTCCTGGCGGCACGCGGGCTACACATCGTGATGCCGCTTGTTGGCCCCTACGTGACGTCGATGGAGATGGCCGGCGCCTCGATCAGCCTTTGCTTCCTCGACGACGAACTGGAGCGCCTTCTCGCTGCTCCCGCATACTGCCCATTCTGGACGGTCGGCTGATGCTGTCGGCAAAGTCCCTCATTTCGGCAGCGTCGCGCGCTCATGCCGCGATGCCGCAGCTCGAACAAGAACTCAATGCTGCCGACGCGAAGTTGGGCGATGGCGACACGGGCGGTATGCTTGCCAGGGTGATTGAGCGGCTGGCGTCGGTGGATGCGAAGGACGGCGACGATCTCGGCCGTGTCTGCGGCGCTCTTGCACAGGCGGCCGCGGCTGCCACCGGCTCCAGCCTTGGCACGCTATTTGCGACCGGACTTCTCGCGTTCGCTCGCGCCACGAAAGGCCGCACCGAGCTTGCCGCCTCGGAGCTGGGTCCGATCCTTGCCGATGTGCGTGACGCGATGCTGAAGCGCGGCCAATCGGCGCTCGGCGACAAGACGGTCATCGACGCGATCGATGCCGTTGCCAAGGCGGTCACGGGCAAGTCGGACTGGACCGAGATGGTCAGCGCCGCGCGGCAGAGCGCCGCCGCTGTGTTGGCCGATTTCAACGACAAACCCTGCAGGATCGGCCGTGCGCGGATGTTCGGCGACAAGAGCCGCGGCCTCGACGATCCCGGAATGCTGGCATTTGTCAGGCTGGTGACCGCCGTTACGGAAGGCAATCATGCTTCATAAGGCCTTGCGCGCGGGCTCGGCCGAAGTTGGTGTCGAGAGCGGTCCCCGTCCGGGGCCCGGCGCACAAGCTCGCGGGCTCCTACTGGCGTCAGCGACACCGACGCACTAAATACTCCCGGCCATGCAAGACGATGCGCTCGAGGACTTCATCAACCGCCACTCACGTCTGTTCGTCCTGACGGGAGCAGGCTGCAGCACAAATTCCGGCATTCCGGATTATCGCGATAGCGACGGCAAGTGGAAGCGGACGCCGCCGGTCACCTACCAGGCCTTCATTCGTGAGCACGCGACCCAGCAGCGCTATTGGGCGCGAAGTCTGATCGGGTGGCGGAGGTTTGGCCGTGCGTTGCCCAACGATGCCCACCATGCGCTGGCCAAGCTGGAAGCGAAGGGACGAAGCAAAATCCTCCTGACGCAAAATGTGGATGGGCTCCACCAGGCTGCAGGCAGCAGGCAGGTCATCGACCTGCACGGACGACTTGATATGGTTCGGTGCCTGGGATGCGCGTCGACGACCCTGAGGTCGACTTTTCAGGACGAACTGGCTCGCCTGAACGGCGCGTGGCTCGGTTTGGACGCCGCGGACGCTCCGGACGGGGACGCTGACGTCGAGAACGAGGATTTCTCAAGCTTTGTCGTACCGGCTTGCCGATCGTGCGGGGGCGTTCTCAAGCCGGATGTCGTCTTCTTCGGCGAAAATGTTTCGCGCGAGATCGTTGCCACCGCTAAGAGCCATTTGAACGAAGCCGACGGCATGTTGATCGTCGGTTCCTCGCTCATGGTCTATTCCGGCTTTCGGTTCGCGCAGATGGCCGCTCAAAATGGTCTGCCGATCGCGGCCGTCAATCTCGGTCGGACCCGTGCCGATCACCTGCTCACGCTGAAGATAGAAGATCGCTGCGAGGCGGCGCTTGCCTTCTTGCTATGAGAAACTCGGCGAGTGTCAGGAACAACAAAGCTACAGTGACCTTCCGAGGTTGGCCTCCCGGAAAGGCAAACCGCTACTCGATTGCGGCCTTGATGAGGTTCAGCAGTTCCTGATACGGCTCACGGCTCGGCGGGTCCGACGGCGCCTGCCGCATCAGATCGTAGATCTTCGGAACGAGTTGGACGGCTTGATCGAGTTCGCCGTCGCGACCCGGCTGATAGCCGCCCATCAAGCGCAGATCGCGCGTGTCCTCGAAGCGCGCGATCATGGCGCGCAACTTTCGCAGCAGATTGCGCTCGTCCGCGGTCCAGACCTGTTGGGCCAGGCGCGATACCGATGAGAGTACATTGACGGCGGGATAGCGCCCTTGATCTGCGACCTCCCGGTCAAGCACGATGTGCCCATCGAGAGTGCCGCGCACCGTATCCGCTATCGGCTCATTGTGATCATCGCCATCGACGAGCACGGAGTAAATGCCGGTGATTGAGCCCTGTCCGTCGATGCCGGGTCCGGACCGTTCGAGCAGGCGCGGCAGCTCGCTGAAGACGCTTGGGGCGTAGCCGCGCGCAACCGCCGGCTCGCCGGTGGCCAGTGCTATTTCGCGGGCCGCGTGAGCGAAGCGTGTGACCGAATCGACGATCAGCAGCACCGATTCGCCGCGATCCCGAAAATATTCGGCGATCGTGGTGGCGGTCTTTGCCGCCAGGCGGCGCATCATCGGACTCTCGTCGCTCGTGGACACCACCGTGATCGCGCGCGATTGATGGTGAACCAGTGCCTCCTCGAGGAATTCGCGTACCTCGCGGCCGCGTTCGCCGACCAAGGCCGTGACGACGGTGTCGAAACCCTGGCTTTGCGCGATCATGGACAGCAACGTCGTCTTGCCGACGCCTGACCCGGCGAAAATACCAATACGTTGCCCGACGCAGAGCGGCGTAAACAGGTCCAGCACCCGCACTCCCGTCCGCAACGGTGCGCGCACCCGGGCGCGGCTGATGGCGGGTGGCGGGCTCGCGTCCGTTGACATCACCCGGTCCCCGACGTGCAACGTGCCAGCGTCGTCGAGCGGCTCGGCAAGGGCGTTCAGCACCCGGCCCTTCCAACTTGGATGCGGCGAGATCGTCTTTGGTGGATGACGATAGGCAACGAGGCCCAGGCCCGCCCCGATGTGGGAATCGAATGGCTTGGCAGTGACGCCGTTGCCGTCGATACGAACGACCTCTCCGAGTTGTACCTGGCCATCGATTTCGAGCCCGATCAACTCGCCCAGTCTTACGAATCGCGAGAGGCCCGAGACGCGGTAATGCGTTGGCGCGACCTCTGAAACGGTGCCGCCCACCCGGACCGTCGGCACGTCCTTGCGAAGCGACGAAAGCGTCGATTCCAGCCGCTCCAGCGCATTCATTCGGTCACCAGGCTCCTGTATTGCTGGCTGCTATGCCTTGGGCGGTTCGCCAAGCGAGCGAATCGCATTCTGCATCGTGCCCTCGGAGCCCTCGACAAGCGAGGTGACGCTCTGGAACGCGCGCGAGGCGGTGATCAACTGTGTCAGCTCCGATAGCGGATCGACGTTGGACTCCTCGACATAGCCCTGCTGGAAGCCGGTGTACATGAAATCGACGACGGGCGTCGCGGCACGGTCCGGAATGACCCCCGAATTGCCGTAGCGCTCCAGCTTTGCGCCCACAGGAATGTCGAACAGGCCGAGCACTCCGACCTGGTTTATGCCTTGCGTAATGGTCCCGTCTCGCGAGATCGTCAGCGGTCCGCCCTCGGGATCGACGATGATCGGCGTGCCGCCTGCATCGAGCACGGGGAACCCTGAAACGGTCTGCAATTCGCCAGTGCGGTTGATCTGCATCCGGCCGTCCCGCGTGTAAGCCGTGCCGGTGGGACCGGTAAAACCCATCCATGTGTTGCCGATGACGGCGACGTCGAGGGTATTCTCGGTCCGCGTCACGCTTCCGGGCCTTCGGGAGATGAAGTTTTCCCCGGGGGTCGAGAAGGCGACGGGCTGGGATGCGGCGCGCGACATTGCCGTTTCGAACTTCACCGCGTCGGCGCGGAAAGCGGTCGTCTTCATGTTCGCCAGATTGTTGGCGATGGTCTCAAGCCTCTTTTCGACGGCGACCTGAGCGGAAAGGCTGACATAGAGCGCTGATTGCATACCGGCTATCGTCCGATCTTCAGGTTGCTGCGCGCCGTCCGCTCGGAGATCGAGCCGGATTGCCGGAGATCTCCGATAGCTTGCGATCGTGGGACACCATCGCGAAAGCAGCTCCTGCGCGCACACGGGGATTAAGACTGGCTGAAAAATCGACCGGCAAGCTTGTGTGAGGCTGTTCGCGCCGGTCCAGTGACAGCTTCGTGCAAGGATCGCTGCCTAAACGAATGTGTCCCAATTCGGAGCGGTGGGCTTGAGCATTCTTTTTGGCGTCATCGTCACGATCGCGAGCCTGCTGGGCGGCTTCGTGGCGATGGGTGGGCATGTCAGCGTGATCTGGCAGCCGTGGGAGTTCGTCATCATCGCCGGCATGGCGATCGGCACCTATATTGTCGCGAACCCCTGGAAAGTCGTCATCGACACGGGGGTCGGGATCGTGCAGGCGCTTACCGTGGCGGTGCCGAAGCAGCGCCACTATCTCGACCTGCTCGGACTTCTGCACGCGCTCATGCGCGAGGTGCGCAACAAGGGGCGCAATGAAGTCGAGGCGCATATTGACGACCCGTCATCGTCGGAGATCTTCCAGAACTTCCCGACCGTACTTGCCAACGATTCTCTCGTGCACTTCATCTGCGACTATTTTCGCCTGATCGTCATGGGAAGCGCGCGACCGCATGAGATCGAGGCGCTGATGGACGAAGAGATCGAAACGATCGTTCGTAGCAAGCTCAAGCCGTACCATTCTCTGATGATGGTTGCGGAAGGCCTGCCGGCGCTTGGAATCGTGGCCGCGGTCCTGGGTGTCATCAAGGCGATGGGGGCGCTCGATCAGTCGCCCAAGCTTCTCGGTGGCCTGATCGGTTCGGCGCTGGTTGGAACATTTGCCGGAATTTTTCTCTCGTACGGTCTTGTTGCGCCTTTGGCCCACAAGGTCAAAATGGTGCGTGAGCAGCAATGCCGGATGTACATCATCGTCAAGCAGACGCTGCTTGCCTTCATGAACGGCGCGCTGCCGCAGATCGCAATCGAGCATGGCCGCAAGATGATCGGACCTGGCGATCGTCCCTCGATCGACGTGGTGGAAAACGAGACCATTGCCGGCCCGGCCAAGGGCGGCGGCGGTGAGCAGGTGGCGAAAGTGGCGGGAGCGAAGGCCTGATGTCGGAAAGCAAGCCACTGCGGCACGAGCCGGCGCCTGATCAACTGCTCGGAGCTGCCGGAATCTCGGTCGATCGCATGCCGATGCTGCATGTGATCTTCGATCAGATGACCAACCTCTGCGCCGAGAGTCTCCGGTCGATGTCGCCGTCGCAGTCGTATTTTTCGCTGACCGGTGTCGGTAGCGACCGTCTTTCCGAGATTCTCGACGGCCGCGAATCAGAGGCGATCGTGGCGGTGTTCTACGCGCAGGCGTGGGACGGCCGAATCCTCATCGGCTTCGATCGCGACTTCGTATACACGATGGTAGAGCTGTTGTTCGGCTCCGACGGGGCGGAACCACCGCTGGACATGCCGCGCGTCTTCTCGAACGTGGAGCTGCATGTTGCAGAAGCGCTGTTCGAACGCTTCGGCAAGGCATTGCAATCGTCGTTCTCGCGCGCTTCGGAGGTCCAGTTCAATCTGGAACGCGTCGAGACGCGGATGGATTATCTGGCTATCGGCCGGCTCAACAACATGGCCGTATATGCCAAGATTCTGGTCCAGGGATTGGACCGCGGTGGCGAGATGTTCATCGTCATTCCGCACGCCGTTCTCAATCCTATCCGCCAGGCGCTTTCGCAGATCGTGTCCGGAGAGTCCGTATCCACGGACCCGAACTGGAGCAAGCAGCTCCACAACGAGATCCAGCGCACCGAGGTGGTGCTGAAAGCGGTGCTCGAGGAGCGCTCGCTCACTCTCGGCGAAGTTGCGGGATTTCAGGTAGGTCAGGTGATCGAGCTGAATGCCACGCCGAGCACTCTCGTGAGGCTCGAGTGCAACAATCAGCGGCTGTTCTGGTGCCAAATGGGGCAGCTCAACGGGGTCTATTCGCTGCAAGTCAAGGAATCGGCGGATCAAAAGCGGGAGTTCATCGATGGCATCCTATCTCGTTGACCTTATTCTCCTGGCGGCGCTGCTTGTCACCACCATCCGTGTGACGAGGATGCACCGGGAGCTCGTTCACCTGCGCGCCAGCCAGGGCGATTTCGCTTTCATTCTCGGCAAGACCACCGAAACCATGGATGACATGGTGCTCATGGTGCGGGAGTTCAGTGCCGACGGAAAGCAGCTCGTCAATGTCCTCGGAAGCAAGATCGAAGAGGCGCGCAAGGCAATCACCGATATCGAAACTCGCGCCGATGTGTCCCGCAGGTAGTTATAGTTGGCGTGATCGCCGGAATATGAAATTGCCGAGAAAGCAAGTGAAATGAAGCAGCCATTCGAAACCGAATCAGCCGCCTCCCCGACAGCGAATCCGTCGGAGACGGCCAAGCTGGGAGGAGCCGCGTTCGGAAAACTCGCGGATCTTGCTGCGCGCGCGGCGGAGGAAACCAGCCGGCTTACAAACCTTGAGCCGATCCTGCGCATTCCGGTCACTGTCCAGGTTCTGCTTGGCTCGGCGACGATGCCGGTCGCCGATCTGATGAAGCTGGGGCGAGGCGCCGTCATTCCGCTGGATCATCGCGTCGGCGAGCCGGTGGAGGTGGTTGTCAACGGCCGAATCGTGGCGCGCGGCGCGGTTGTCGTCGTGGAGGACGAGAACTCGCGATTCGGCGTGTCGCTCACCGAAATCGTCGGAGGATCCCCAGGCGATGTAGAGGCGTAAGGGATCTGCCCGAATGGCGTTCAATGCACCTGCAAAGCGTAGCTCCGAAGCCAGGCCGCTGAGCGGTACGGAGAAGGTTGCCGCGCTCCTTCTGGCCATGGGCCGGGAGCTCTCCGGCGGCGTTCTAAAGGAATTCGATCCGGATGAGATCAGGATCGTCACGCGCGCAGCGGCGGAATTGAAGCCTATTTCAGGTCCCGAGCTCGAGGCGATCATCGAGGAGTTCGCCCAGCACTTCACGACCGGGCCAAACATCTTCGGAACGGTTGGCGAGCTGGAGAAACTGCTGACCGGCGTTCTTCCTCCCGAGCAGGTCACGGACATCATATCGGAGGTGCTCGGCAACAAGACCAAGTCGGTGTGGGAACGGGTCTCTTCCGTGTCCGAAAGCCTGCTGGCCAACTATCTGCTCAAGGAGCATCCGCAGACGGCCGCCTTGATCCTTTCCAGGGTGAAGCCCGCGTGCGCCGCGCGCGTGATGAGCCTGCTGCCGGCGGATTTGCGGCACAATCTGATGCGCCGCATGCTGAGCCTGAAACCCGTTGTCGAGGAGGCGATGGGGGTCATCGAGAAGACCATGCACGAAGACTTCATGATCAACTTCGGGCGCAACCTCGCATCCGACACCTATCCTCGCATGGCCGACATCATCAACAAGATGGAGCGGACGCAGATGGAGGAATCGCTGAAGAATCTCTCCGAATCGCGACCGAAGTCGGCGGAGATACTGAAGGGGATGCTGTTCACGTTTGACGATATCGTCAATCTCACCGCCAAGGCGCGCATGCTGATCTTCGACCAGGTCCCGACCGATCGCACGGTGATAGCGCTGAAGGGAACCGATACGAGCTTTCGCGAGCTCATTCTGTCGTCGCTGGCGTCGCGGACGCGCCGGATGGTCGAGGGCGAGCTTGCCAGCAGTGTCCCTTCGAACCAGCGCGAAATCCTGGAGGCGCGCCGCGCGATCACGGACCTTGCGCTCGACATGGCCGGGCGAGGAGAGATCGAGCTCAATCCGGATCAGGAAGATGGGCCGGTATTCACGTAAAGACTGACGGTTATGGCCGAGGGACCCGACAAGGAGAGCAAGACCGAAGAGCCGACGGAAAAGAAGATAAGAGACTCCGTCGAGAAGGGCAAAATTCCGGTCTCGCGTGAGGCGTCGATCTTCTCGTCCATGATCGCGTTCCTCATCATCCTGAGCTTCCTTACGGTCGACAGTGTCCGGAAACTGGCATCGACGCTGAGCCGGTTGATCGATGATCCCTCCGGGATTCGCATCCGTAACGGTGCGGATGCATTGGAATTCATGGTGGTTATTGGAAGCAGTTCGGCCGCCCTGCTGCTTCCAATCGTGGTTGTCCTTGCAATAGCCGGACTGGCGGCTTCGTTCCTGCAGAACGCTCCGCGTCTGGTGTTTGAAAGGATAAAGCCCGAGGCCTCACGTATTTCGATTTCTCAGGGATGGGGAAGATTATTCGGCAGTCAGGGGCGCATCGAGTTCCTGAAGGCTGCTTTTAAGTTTTTTGCGATAGGCCTCGTGGTGGCCATCGTATTGCGGGCCGAGGAGGCTGTGGCCGTGAATTCTTTGTTTAGCGACCCGACCGGCGTTCCGGAACTTATCTTGACGACTGCGATGCGGCTCGTATCGGCAATCAGCATTGCCACGATCGTGCTGGTGGCACTCGATCTCGTCTGGGCACGATTCCACTGGCGGCGCGACCTGCGTATGACGCGGCAGGAACTCAAGGACGAATTCAAGCAGGCGGAAGGCGATCCGCTGGTCAAGTCGCGGCTGCGGTCATTGGCCCGCGATCGGGCGCGAAAGTCGATGCTGGCTGCGGTTCCCCGCGCGACGTTGGTCGTGGCCAATCCCACTCACTATGCGATCGCCCTGAAATATCGACATGGCGAAGATGCAGCTCCCACCGTGCTTGCGAAGGGGCAGGATCTCATCGCTCTCAAGATCAGGGAAATCGCCGAGCAGAACAACGTGCCGGTCGTGGAGGACAAGATGCTTGCGAGATCCATGTACGGTGCCGCTCAGGTCGACCGGGTGATTCCGCAAGAGTTCTTTCGTCCAGTCGCCGAGATCATCTATTTCCTGCATTCACGCAAGCAGAAGGCGGGTGTGTGAGAAACGCTTCGCATCAATGGCGGAGATTTCACCAGCCTCGGACAAGTTTGGGTTCGTATACGATCGTCATAGGACCACTGTGACGAGGACGTTGTGGGACCCGTTTATCTCTTCGATCTTGCCTCATCTCACGCGCGCTGGCTGTCGCTTCGGCAGTCCACGATTTCATCGAACGTAGCCAATGCAAATACGCCGGGCTACCGAGCGCAGGATATCGAGCCGTTCGACAAGATACTCGATACCAAAGTCGTGCCGCTCGCAGTCACATCTCCGAAACATATGACCACCGGCTCGCTTGTACGTCCGCAGGGCATGCGCAAGGAGAATAGCTGGGAAGTCGTTCACTCCGGAAACTCGGTGAGTCTCGAGCAGGAAATGCTCAAGGCGGGCGATATCAACAAGGACTATTCGTTGAATGTCGCAATCGTCAAATCGTTTCACCGCATGTTCATGACCGGTGCGAAGAGCTAACGCGAGGCTTGATGATCGATCCGCTGCAGGCATCTGTTCAAATCGCCAGTTCGGGACTTGAGGCGCAGTCGACCAGGATGCGCGTCGTATCCGAGAACATGGCAAACGCCAACTCCACTGGCCGTACGCCCGGTGCCGAGCCCTACCGACGCAAGACCACGACGTTCTCGGCGGAGGTCGATCGCGCGGCGGGCGTGCGGGTCGTGAAGATCAAGGACATCGGCGTCGACCGTGCTCCGTTTCGGGTCGACTACGAGCCAACTCATCCGGCGGCCGGCCAGGACGGCTATGTCAAGCTGCCGAACGTGAACATGCTGATCGAAATGGCGGACATGCGGGAAACCAACCGCTCGTATGAGGCCAATCTGCAGGTGATCAAGCAGGCGAGGTCGATGGTTGCCATGACGATCGATCTGTTGAAGGGGGCATAGTCCATGATGTTGGAAGCGGTTTCGGTTCTAAAAGACATCGCCGGCGTCGTTCGCTCAAGCAGTGTTGCGACGTCCGCGCCGGCGGCGCCGCAGACGGCTCAATCCTCGGTCGGTTTCGGCGGGGTCCTTGAGCAGGTTGCCGCCGACGCCATCGGCACCCTTAAGAACGGGGAGGCTGCGTCGGTGTCGTATATCCAGGGCAAGGTGTCGGCCCAGAGCGTGGTGGAGGCCGTGATGTCCGCCGAGCAGACGCTGCAGATGGCGGTCGCTGTGCGCGACAAGGTCGTGCAGGCGTACCAAGAAGTCAGCCGAATGGCGATCTGAGGATAGCAAATGAGAGCGCTTGCCATCGCGGCGACCGGAATGAGCGCGCAGCAGCTCAATGTCGAGGTCATCGCCAACAACATCGCGAACATCAACACGACATCGTACAAGCGTTCGCGAGCCGAATTCACTGATCTGTTCTACCAGGTCGATCGCATGCAGGGCGTTCCGAACCGCAGCGGCGAAGCTGCGGTCCCCGAGGGGGCCAAGCTGGGGCTGGGCGTTCGGTCGGTGGCCGTGCGAAAGCTGCACTTGCAGGGTGCGTTGGCGCAAACCGGCAATACCTACGATCTCGCCGTCAACGGCAGAGGATGGTTCCAGGTCGTGGGACCGAATGGCGAAACGCTCTACACCCGCGCCGGGGCCTTCAATACCAACGCGGATAGACAGTTGGTGACGGCGGATGGCTATACCGTCGATCCCGCGATCATCATCCCGCAAGGGACGGTCGATGTCACGGTCAATGAATCGGGTCAGGTGTACGCGAAGCTGGACAACGAGGTTAATCCGCGCCTGCTCGGCCAGCTAAATCTCGCGAATTTCGCCAACGAGGCGGGCCTCGATCCGCTTGGCGGCAATCTCTACAAGGAGACGTTGGCGTCCGGCGTTCCGGTCGTTGGCGTTCCCGGCGATATCGGCTTCGGCAAGATCCACCAACACTACCTGGAAAGTTCGAACGTCGATCCGGTGAAAGAGATCACTGAACTGATCTCGGCGCAGCGGTCTTACGAAATGAACTCGAAGGTGATCCAGGCGGCGGACGAGATGGCGTCGACGGTCTCCAAGGGTCTTCGATAGGATTGCAAGCGGAGAAGCGTCTTGAAGCTCGTCAAGTTCGCGCTGGTTTCCATGATCGCGGCGCTCATGCTCGTTGCGAGCGGCGCAGGTGGCGGCGCGATCGCGGAAGAATCCGTGCGCTTGCTCGTGCCGGCAACGGTGATCTATCCGGGCGATGTGATCAAGGACGAGTTGATCATCGATCGCGCCTTCGGGCCGAATATGCCCGGTGCAGCGGCCTTTGCCGCCGACCGGGCATCGCTTGTTGGCCGCGTCGCGCGAAGGACGCTGGTGGCGGGCCAGCCGATCCCGATCAACGCCCTCGAAGAGCAGAAACTCGTGGCGCGGGGCAATGTCGTCAAGGTGATCGTCGAAGATGGATCGCTTTCCATCGTCACCTACGCCTCATCGCTGCAGTCCGGCAGTCCGGGCACCATGATCCAGCTTCGGAACCTCGATACGGGCGTGATCATCAGGGGTATCATCCAGTCGGACGGATCGGTGCGGATTCAAAACGGATGATATTGCGACTTTTATCATTCATCGTCCTGCTCCTTTCCTGCACCGTCGCCGATGCGGCGGTGCGGATCAAGGATATCGCCAACCTGAAGGGTGTGCGGGAAAACCAACTTATCGGCTACGGTCTGGTGATCGGTCTTAAAGGGACCGGCGATACGTTGCGCAATGCCCCTTTCACCGAGCAGTCGCTCCAGTCGATGCTCGACAATATGGGGATCAACATCCGCGGAACGTTGCTGCGGACGCGAAACGTCGCCGCTGTCGTGGTGACGGCCGATCTGCCACCATACGCTACTGGTGGTTCGCGCATGGATGTCGCGCTCTCCTCGCTCGGCGACGCCTCTTCGCTATTGGGCGGCACTCTCCTCATGACCCAACTCCGCGGCGCCGACGGTGAGGTCTATGCCGTTGCCCAGGGAGCCATTGCGGTTGGCGGATATTCGGTCGAAGGTGCCGCGCAGACCGTCAGCCAGGGCGTTCCGACGTCGGGCCGCATTCCAAACGGCGGGCTGATCGAACGCGAGGTGCAGGGCAAATTCTACCAGATGGAATCGCTCATTCTCGAGCTGAAGAATCCGGATTTTGTCACCGCGACGCGAATCATCGACGCGATCAACCACTATGGTCAGGGGCGATATCACGCCAGCATGGCCTTCGAGCGCGACTACCGGTCGATCATATTGTCGCGGCCACGCTCGGTCGCGCCGGTTCGTTTCATCGCCGAGATCGGCGAATTGCTGGTCGAGCCTGACACGCCGGCGCGGGTCGTCATCGACGAACGGACCGGCACCGTTGTGATCGGTCGCAACGTCCAGGTCTCGACCGTCGCCGTCACCCACGGCAATCTCTCGGTTCGGATCACCGAGATGCCGGTCGTTTCCCAGCCTGGGCCATTCGCGCGCCGCGGCGAAACGGTCGTGGTGCCGCAAACGTTCATCGAAGCCGGCGAGAATGGCGCGCAAGTGGCGATCTTGCGTGGAACGGACTTGGAGCGTCTCGTGCGCGGCTTGAACCAGATCGGATTGAAGCCGCAGGGCATCATCGCGATCCTGCAGGCGATCAAGGCGGCGGGCGCACTGCAAGCCGATCTTGTCATCCAGTAGAGTCAGCGTCGCACAAGCTTGAACGTGCAACGCTTCGAACAGATGCTGTACGGGGAGCGGATGGTGAGGCTCGCGACGTTGCTGGGAAGAAGCATGCTGCTTGCGGGCTGTCTTGCGCTCTCCGCGCAGGCGTCGGCATGGGCGCAGCCTGAGCAGAAATTGTCGAAGCCGCTGAACCTGGCCAACTTCGCCAAGACATCGCGCGCGGTGCCGTCCCGCCCTGTTGCCAAGCCGGAGGCGCCGTCCGGCAATTCCCAGCCCGAACTGCCGCTGACGACCGCAACCGTTGCGAAAAATGCAGCGCCTCCATCGGCACCTGGAGAGCCGGCGACAGGCGATCAGCGCGGATCTGACGCTACCGAATTTTGCAAGAACATCACGGATTCTGCGCTGGATGCGCGCGTGGCGTGGCAGCAAAAGCAGCTGGAAGCCTCCGAGGCCAAGCTTCGGGAGCGGATCGCCGAGCTGGAGGCGAAGCGCGCCGAGTACGAGAAATGGCTGAAGCTGCGCGAGGACTTCCTGAAAAAGGCGGAAGACAGCGTCGTCGAGATCTACTCCGGCATGGACCCGGATGCCGCCGCGCGGCAGATCGCCAGCATGGCGGATGAAACCGCGGCGGCCGTGCTCGCCAAGCTTCGGGTGCGGACCGCAAGCGCGATCCTGAACGAGATGGAGACCGGGCGCGCGGCCCACCTCGCCGACACCCTGGCGGGCATGCGACGCCCCGACGACGGGAAGACGAACAAATGAAGGTTCTTCGCTTGCTTTCTCTGTTTCCGGTTCTCGCTCTGGGCGGGTGCATGAACAGTCTCGCCGAAATCAGCCAGGCGCCCTATTTGTCGCCGATCGGCCAGGGCCTGCACGCCGAAGCGCGTGCGGTTCCCGTCGAGCCGCGCAGCCGATACACCGCCGGCTATCATTCGCTCTGGGACGAGCGCAGGGATCTTTACCGCGATCCGCGCGCGGCACGCATCGGTGATCTCCTCACCGTCACCATCTCCATGAACGACAAGGCGACTTTCGACAACAAGACCGACCGGTCGCGGGATTCGAAGACGAAGTTCAGTGCCGACTACCTCGTCGACATTTTCGGCTGGTCGCCCAAGGGACAGGCCAATGGCAACGTCGACTCGCAAACGTCGACCAAGGGAGCGGGCAAGATCGACCGCACCGATGAGGTCAAGTTCTCGGTCGGAGCTGTCGTGGTCGACGTGTTGCCGAACGGCAACCTGCTGATCAGCGGATCGCAGGAAATGCGCGTCAATTACGAACTGCGCATTCTGAACGTTGCCGGCATCGTCCGACCGCGGGACATCGGCCGCAACAACACCATTGCCTACGACAAGATCGGAGAAGCACGAATGTCCTACGGCGGCCGTGGCCGTCTGATGGAGGTGCAGCAGCCGGCGTGGGGCCAGCAGATCTACGACCAGGTCGGGCCGTTCTAGCCGATGGTGCGGCCAGAAGTGGCGAAGCTCGTCAGGCGGCGGAGCGGGGCATGGGAAACGTGATGCAATGGTTGGCCGCGTTGTTGCTGATTACGGTGCTGTCGGCTGGGGCGGGCGGTCTTGCCAGTCTGTATCTCCTGTCCGCCGGGCAGCGGATGGCGGATAGCCAGAAGGAGCCCGCGGAGCGGCCGGTCGCCACCGCATTCAGTCCGACGGCGCGCCTGCGGAAGATCTCGCCGGTAGTGACCAACCTGGCGGCACCGACCGGCACGTGGGTCCGCATGGAGGGGTCAGTCATCACCGATCAGATGAACGAGGAGGAGGCGAGCCTTCTCGCGGCCCGGCTGGGCGAAGACATCGTGTCCTACCTGCGAACGGTGTCGGCGGCGCAAATCGAGGGCGCGCGCGGGCTGCAGTATCTTCGCGAGGATCTCAACGAGCGGGCGGCGGTCCGTTCGGGCGGAAAGGTGCGCGAACTGATCATCGAAACACTGGTCATCCAATGAAGCGCTTCTGCCTCGTCCTGCTCCTGGCTCTTCTCCCCACCGCGGCGGCGGCGCAGATTCCCGATCTGTCCTCGCTGATCCCGCAAGGCGGTGGAAGCGCCAGCGGCCGGATCATCCAGCTCGTGGCGCTGCTCACGGTCCTGTCGCTGGCTCCCGGGCTTCTGATCATGGTGACGAGTTTCACCAGGTTCGTCGTCGCGCTTTCGTTTCTGCGGCAGGGACTCGGATTGCAGACGACGCCGGCAAATATCGTCATGATCAGCCTCGCGCTCTTCATGACTTTCTATGTCATGGCACCGACATTTGACCGCGCCTGGAAGGACGGCGTTCAGCCCTTGATGCAGAACGAAATTTCCGAGCAGGAAGCGTATACCCGTGTGACCGATCCGTTCCGCGATTTCATGCTGGCGCATGTCCGTGAGAAGGATTTGCAAAGCTTTGAAAGCCTGGCGGCCGAAGGCTTCAAGACGCGGCCCGACGGCCAACGGATCGATCTGCGCGTGATCATACCCGCGTTCATGATCTCCGAGCTGCGAAGGGCCTTCGAGATCGGCTTCCTGGTCATCATGCCGTTTCTCGTGATCGACATGGTTGTCGCCACGCTAACCATGTCCATGGGCATGATGATGATGCCGCCGACTGTGTTCGCGCTTCCCTTCAAGGTGCTGTTTTTCGTGCTGATCGATGGATGGAATCTTCTCGCCGTTGGCCTGGTACGATCGTTTCAGTAAAGCATGAACCGGCTTTCCCTCGCCACAAACGCAGCGTTTGCGTGGGAAGATCATGCTTAACAAAGAGATGAGATCGTGATCCGATTTCGTCCAATCGGAACATGATCTGGAGCGTTTTCGAGCGAAGCATCAAGTTTACGCAGATTGCGTAGACTTACTGCGCAGAAAACGCGTCGAAACTAGAATATAGAGCTTCGGTTCTGATGGAATCAGAACCGAAAATGCTCTGGCATGGGAGCCAGCACGGCATCCGGACCGCAAATCTTCGAGCTGCTGTTCAGCTCTAGGTAAGGTTCGGATGCTAGGACGAATGAACGGCAGGTTGGGTGTTCCTTCAACCCCAAAGGCATGATGCCGCCCTGCCGTACCGGTGAAAACCCGGTATGTCCCCCAGATAAACACCTCACACTAAGGGACATAATCAATGTCAAGCTTGATGACCAACTCCTCCGCCATGACCGCCCTGCAGACCCTGCGGACGGTCAGCGCGGGTCTTGCGACCACCCAGAACCGCATCTCCACCGGCTACCGGGTGTCGACGGCCTCCGACAACGCCGCTTATTGGTCGATCGCCACCACGATGCGTTCGGACAATCTGGCTCTGAGCGCCGTGCAGGACGCACTCGGCCTCGGCGCCGCGACCATCGACACGATGTACACGGGCCTGAACGGCACCGTCAGCGTCGTCTCGCAGATCAACTCGAAGCTGGTCGCCGCCCGTACGCCCGGCGTCGATCGCGCCAAGATCCAGAGCGAAATCACCGAACTGCAGAAGCAGTTGAAGAACACCGCCGACAGCGCGGTTTTCAACGGTGAAAACTGGATCTCGGTCGACTCGACCTCCGCGAGCTACAACGCCTCGAAATCCGTCGTTTCGTCGTTCTCGCGTGCCGGCGGCACGGTCAAGATCGACACGCTGTCGGTCAATCTGGACGCGATCAAGCTCTATGACGCGAACCTGGACACCACCTACGCGGCCCAGACCTTCCCGACGGGCGCAACGGCTGCCTATGACTCTGCAACCGACGCCGGTGGCAACATCGTGGTGACCGTCGGCGGCACGGCGACCAACATCGCTGTGGCGAAGAACACCTCCCTGTCGGACATCGCAGCGGCGATCAACAAGCTCGGCATCGACGGCCTGTCGGTCGGCGTCGAGGCGACTGGCGACAAGCTGGCGTTCAAGAGCCGGAACGACGCGGACATCTCGATCGACGCCAGCGTCGCCGGTCTTGGTGCCGCGGTCACGCTGACCGCGCTCGCCGCGCCCGTCGACACCAAGAAGGGCATCCTCGACCAGACCTACGACGCCTACACCGGCACGGCCTGGGAAACCTTCAGCGTCGCGACGCTGGACATCTCGAAGCTCACCGACAGCGCTGCTGACCTCAAGAAGCTCGAGACCTACATCCAGGGTACCCAGGATGCCTTCGCCAAGATCACCGACGCGGCGACCAATCTCGGCGCGATCAAGAACCGCATCGGCCTGCAGCAGGACTTCGTGAAGACCCTGACTGACTCGCTCGATCGCGGTATCGGCCAGCTCGTCGACGCCGACATGAACGCTGAATCGACCCGTCTGCAGGCTCTTCAGACCCAGCAGCAGCTCGGCATTCAGGCTCTGTCGATCGCGAACTCGGGCAGCCAGAGCATCCTGTCGCTGTTCCGCGGCTAGTAGACTCGACCTCGTGACTACGACGGCCGCGACCGACCTGGTCGCGGCCGTTTTGCATGGTTCGCGCCGCGCAACCCTCGGACAAGCTTCACGATCGAGAATCGATTCGGAAGTATGGCAGAGGGTTTGATGGTTAACCGCGAACATGCGCAACGGCTGTGGAACAATCTGCTCGAGCTTGGCCCCAGGCGCCTCACGGTGCTCGCGCTCGTCGGCCTTGCCGTTTTTTTGGGTGTCGGCGGCGGCGCCTATTACCTGAGCCGGCCGGAATTCGATGTGCTTTACACCGGTCTTTCCCGGGAGGACGTCTCGCGCGTCGGCGCGGTGCTGCGCGACTCGAACATTGCTTTCGACGTGAATGCCACGGGCGACACCATCTTCGTGCGACCGGGGCAGACCGCCCAGGCAAGAACGTTGCTGGCGGAGAAGGGTCTGCCGAACAGCAGCAGCGGGGGCTACGAGCTGTTCGACAAGATCGGCTCCCTTGGTCTCACGTCCTTCATGCAGGAAGTCACCCGCGTCCGCGCACTCGAAGGCGAGATCGCCCGTACGATCCAGGTCCTCAAGGGCGTGAAGGCCGCGCGCGTCCACATTGTCATGCCGGCGCGTGGATCGTTCCGGCGCGAGCAGCAGCCGCCTTCGGCATCCGTTGTGATCCGGACCGACGGGGCTGCCGATGCCAAAACGGCTCGATCAGTTCGTCACCTCGTCGCCGCGGCTGTCCCCGGTATGGCGGCCGACAAGGTGACTGTCCTCGACAGCGATGGATCGCTGCTTGCATCCGACGACGAGAGCGCGGCGCCGACGAGCATGGCGAACCTGCAACGCGTCGTCAGTCGACTGATCCAGGAGAATGTCAGCAAGGCGCTGGCGCCCTATCTGGGACTCGACAATTTTGAAGTCAGCGTCGCCACCCAGCTCAGCACGGACAAGCGGCAGACCAACGAGACCGTCTACGATCCGGAGTCTCGCGTCCAAAGATCGGTTCGCGCCGTCCGTGAGAAGGAATCGTCGCAGAGCCTGGATCGGCAGACGCCGACGACGGTGCAGCAGAACCTGCCTGATCAGCAGGTCAATGCGTCCGGTAACAAGAATACCAACGACGAGAAGCAGCGGCGCGAGGACGTTACCAACTTTGAGGTGTCGTCGAAAACGACCACGACCGTGAGCGATGGCTACGTCGTCAACAAGCTGTTCCTGGCGGTGCTGGTCAATCGTCCGCGCCTCCTGGCCAGTCTTGGCGATAAGGCCAGTGATGCGGCCGTGGAAGCAAAGGTCGCCGAGATCAGCCAGCTTGTCGCAACCGCAGCAGGTATTGACCGTCAGCGTGGAGACCAGATCCAGGTATCGGCGGTCGAGTTCATGGAAGGCGCGCGCGACTTCCCGCCGGTCCCTGCGGTCACCTTTACCGAAGTGCTGATGCGCCAGTCGGGTGCCTTCGTCAGCGCCGTCGCAATCGTCGCCGTCGCGGCAATGCTGATCTGGTTCGGCCTGCGGCCCGCGATCAACGCGATCCTCGACTCCCGCTCGACCGAGACCGCCCAGCTCGAGACGGGCGAGACCGCGGCGCTGCTCGGCGGCGAGGGCGGCTCGATGGAGCGGTTCGCGGAAGAGCCGCCAAATCTTGTCCAGGACATATCGAAAAGAGTTCTGCACGCTCCACAGAGGCGGTTGGAGCAAATCATTCAGCTCGATGAGAAGCAGGCGGCGGCGATTCTCAAGCAATGGATTAGGCAGGAGGAGTCGGCAGCATGAGTTCGGAGAAGGTAGCGCGTTTGCTGGCAAGCTTCGATCAGCCGGAGCCGCAGAAGGCTCGTAGCCGCGTCATTCCGTTTGATTACACCCAGCATTCCAGTCCCAAGGCGCCGCCTAGGCCGGCGGCCCCGCCGCCTCCGTCCGCCGAGGACGAGGCGTATGAGCGTGGAAGGTCCGGCGGCTATGCGGCGGCCTTGGCCGAGTTCGAGCAGAAGCTTGCCGACGAGAGGCAGAGGCTGAGCATGCAGCTCGCCGAGGAAAAGCACAATCTGCTGGATGAAATGGCCGCCAAGATTGCCGGCGATATCGCCGAAGCCGGCGCGCAGCTTGAAGCCAAGATCGCCGGGGTGACGGCGCGCATACTTGAGCCGTTCATTTCGAACGCGGTGCAGAAGCAGGCGGTTAACACCTTCGTCGAGCAGCTCGCGTCGGTTGCCTCCGACGTTCGCCGGCCGGCTTTGCGGGTCACATGCCCGCCTGAACTGGTCGAGGTGCTGCGCGGCAAGCTTGCGGCGCGCGCGATTGCGGTGGAGCTTCGGGCCGCTCCGGTGGCGGAGGCTTCCGTCACCGTCGATCAGATCTTCCTTGAAACCCAGATCAAGCTCTGGGCGGAGCGATTGAAGTTCGCGATCCTGAACTGACATGGCCGATCAAGAGAGGGCAGAGCTGATCATCGTTCGACGCCGGGGCAGTCTCGACGGCGAAGAATCGCACAGCAGTGTCTGGAAAATCGCCTATGCCGATTTCATGACGGCGATGATGGCGTTCTTCCTGGTGATGTGGCTCATCAGCGCCACCAACCAGGAAACGCGCGAAAGCGTCGCTAACTACTTCAATCCGATCAAGCTGACGGACTCGACCCCTGACCGCAAGGGTATCAACGATGCCCGGCGCGTCGATCCCGGCAAGGCCGAGGAGGAAGACAGCCTGCGGCCGAAACCCGAACCGGGCAAGTCGACGCAATATTCGCAGCGCCAGGAGCAGGCGCAGCAGGCGTCGCCGCCGCGTTCTGGTGAAGCGGCGCTGTTCCGCGATCCTTACGCGGTGCTGTCGGAAATTGCCGGCGGTCCGCCGCGGATCGCGGAACTGGGCACTGCGCTGGATTCGACCCGCAAAGAGGGGTGGAAGGGTGGCGAGGCGTTCAAAGACCCGTTTGATCCTGTCTACTGGCCCATGGGGTCGTCGGCGCCGCTGGAAAAGAAGGGGTCAGGCAGCAAGGAGCTTGGCAATCTGCCGTTCGACAGTGACGCCACGGCGCTCAGTGAAGGAAAAGGTCCGCGCCCGTCGGAAGGAAAACCGGACGCCACAGCGGCTCCCATTCAGGGGTCGGATTCAGCCAAGGGATCCCCCGCGCCGACCGAAAAGCAGGATATGGCAAAGGCGACTGGCCTGTTCGCCGACGATGACTCCATGAACGATCCGGCCGCCAATCGCTCGTCGCGGGCGCAAGGAGAGAAGGGCTCGACCTCGCCCGCAGGAGACAAGGGCGCGACCGCTCCTCCAGGAGATAAAGGCTCAGCCACTCCGCAAGCCGAAAGCAAGTCTGTGCAGAGCGAGGCGGCCAAATTGCAGGCTGCCATCTCCGCCGCTCTTGCGCCGCTCGGATCGGCGCGTCCAGTTGCCGAGGTCCGCGAGAGCAATGAGGGCCTCCTCATCAGCCTCACCGACGATGTCAATTACGGCATGTTCGCCACCGGCTCGGCCGAACCAACCGCTGGCCTCGTGCGGGCCCTCGACAAGATCACGCCCTTGATATCGCAAAGCCAGGGTCCGGTGATTGTACGCGGCCATACCGATAACCGCCCCTATCGATCGTCGGAATACGATAATTGGAGATTGTCGACCGCGCGCGCTCACATGGCTTATCACATGCTGATACGCGGCGGACTCGATGCCCGGCGCGTCGACCATATCGAAGGTTTTGCCGATCGCCGCCCGAAAAATCTGAACGATCCGTCGGCCGCCGAGAACCGGCGCATCGAGCTCTTGATCCGCGCTCCTTTGCCATGAACCGCGTGGGAACCATCGCCGTCGCGCTGGTCGTTCTGGTCGGCGCAGCCCGAGCGGAAGAGGCTGAAGCGCCGCCGCGCGAACCCTATCAGATGATCCGGACGCTCCACGCTTTGCAGGATGACATCGCGCGCGGAAGCCTGGAGGCGCATAATGCGCAGCCGGCCCTGCTCAAGCGACTGGGCGAGGAGTTTCAGAAAGTTGATCCGTCCGTCTGGAAGGAGCCGAGAAACTCGCGCGCCGTGGTGACCTTCCTGCTGAGCGGAGGATCGCCCCAGGTGGTCGATGGGCTGCGCTCCCGGAAACTGCTCGTTCTCGATGAGGCGATCCTGGATGGCGCGATCGCCTATGTGGAAGGTCGGGCGGAGGACGCCAAGGCACGGCTTGGGAACATACATGCGCGCGACTTGCCGCCGACCATCGCGGCCGAAATTGCGCTGGTGCAGTCCGCGCTCGTGGCGCAGGCCGACCCGAAAGCCGCGATCGAACGGCTCGATGACGCCAGACTGCTGATGCCTGGAACGCTGGTCGAGGAGGCCGCGCTGCGCCGCGAGATCTTCGTCGCCGGCCAAGTTGACGATTTCGACAAGTTCGAAGCGCTGGCTCAGAGATATTTCCGACGTTTCCGGCATTCGATCTATGCGGGGAATTTTCGACAACGCCTCGCAGTGGCCGTCGCGCGCTTCAGCTTCGTGCAGCAATCGGATCGGTTTCCCCGGCTCGTCGCCTTGCTCGATCAACTCGACGACGCCGGCCAGCGCGCCCTGTATCTGCTGATCGCGCGCACCGCGCTGGTGCGCGGCAAGGTCGAAATGGCGGATTTGGCGGCAGAGCGCGTGCTGGGGCTTACGGACGAGGGGAGTTCCGAGCGCGAGCGTGCGCGCTTTTATCGCGCGGCCGCGCGCGTGGTGACAAACGCGCATGACCAAGCGCTTTTGGATCTGCAGAAGATCGAGGTTGGCCGGCTTCCCGAACGAGATGCCGAGTTGCTGAAGGCAGTGCTCGCGGTTGGACGCAATGTCAAAAAGGCGCTCCCCGCAGCGCCGGCACAACAGGACCAGCCAGGCGAGGCGCAGACGTCGATGCGCCCGCGGATCGACTTCGGCCGCTCGCTTGCGGCCGTCAATCGGGCGCAAGTCCTTCTCGACGAATCGAAAGAGCAATTGAAGGAGCGAGCTCGATGAACAAGACCGACCCTTTGATGGCAATGATCCGCCAGCTCACCGGTGGCAAGGCGGCTTCGCGCCTCGCTCCCCAGAACGCGATGCTCGCCAAGGACCACAAGGGGAAGGCCGAGGACAGCAAGGGTGACGCCGGGCATTTCCGTGAGCAGCTCCGAGTGATCGCGCAGGGAGCGAAGCAAAAGCCGCTCGATATCAAGCCGCAGCTCGACGCCAAAAGTGTCGATATGGAGCCGGCGCAGGATCCTGAGCCGTCCAATCCCCTCGCTGAAGTGCTGGACCATGTTGCCGGTCGGCCCAAGGATCGGACCCGCCAGCAGCCGCGTGAGACGTCCTCGCACCAACCGGGCGGAGAAATCACCGCGCCTGCTCCGGAATGGCGTACGCCCGAGGCTGCACTCAGCTCCATGATTTCCAGGCTCGATCAGCCACTCTCTCCGCGGGATGATGGCGATGCTCCGCTCCCAGCCCGGTCGCAAGCCCGGGTCGAGCAGCGCGCGGAGCTGCTCACGCCGGGTGAGCCAAAATCTCCGAAGGTCGATGTCCCCGAGCAGCGCTTTGCATCATCGGTCAGTGCGATCGAGACGCGGACCCTGCCGACAGTGAAGGTCGCGGTGCGCGAACAGGAGACGCATTTCCAGCCCGTCGGCCAGCCGACGCTACTGCAGAAGATCGTCGATCGCATCGCTCCTGATCTGGCATCGGCGCAGGCCCCAGCCCCCACGGCTGCGCCCGATTTCACACCTCCGGACATGCGTCGGGGGCCGGATGCGCCGATCAGGATGCTGACGCTGCAGCTCGATCCGCCCAGCATGGGTACGGTGACGGTGAGGATGCGCCTGGCCGGCGATGCCGTCGAGGTAAGGCTGCTGGCGGATCAGCCAGAGACAACGGAGCTGCTGCGCAAGGATCGCGGCGTTCTGACGGATGCGATGCGGTCCGCCGGCTATACGTTCGAAATTGCCTCGATTGACCATAGCAGTGCGCGCCATCCGACGTCGAGCGGCGGCCAATCGCACGCACAATCGGACCAGCAATCGTCGCAGCAGCAGCCCCAGGGCGGATCGCAGTTCAACAACGGCGCCTCGGAGCGTCAGTCGAGCGATGCGCAAGCCGGGACACGTCACAACAGGCAGCAGGGCCATGACCAGTTCATCACGCCAACCGAGCGTCGTCAGGATGAAGAGGTTGCGGTCGATCGCAGTGGCGGTGCTGTCTATCTGTAGCCTGTCCACCCTCGCACGTGCCGACGGGCTCTGCGAGCGTGAGATGGCGCGTGCGGCGCGTGCTCACGGCGTGCCGCTCGGGGTATTGTATGCAGTGGGCCTGAGCGAGACGGGACGCAAAGGCGTCCTGCACCCTTACGCGCTCAATATCGACGGCAGGACAGCCATGGCCAGCGACCTCCGGGATGCCGTTGCCCAGTTCCGCGAGGCCAAGAGCAAGGGCGCCAAGCTGGTCGATCTCGGTTGCATGCAGATCAACCATCACTATCACGGGCGCGAGTTCGCCAGCGTCGAGGCGATGTTCGATCCGGTGAAGAACGTCGACTATGCGGCGCGCTTTCTCAAGGAATTGCGCGCGCGGGAGGGGAGCTGGACCATGGCGGTCGCCCGCTACAACGCAGGTCCAAACAATACGGTCGCGCAACGGCGCTACATTTGCAGCGTGATCGGAAGCCTGGTGGCGAGCGGCTTTGGAGCGTGGACGACCGGCGCGCGCGCATACTGCGGCGAGCGCGCGACCTGAGCTAGAGGAATGCGCTGCAGACAGCCTCACGCAAGCAAGACCGCCTTTAATGGCATTCACTCAGAATGGAGATGATTGATGAGTCTGTATGGTGTTATGCGCACCGGTGGCTCCGGCATGAATGCGCAGTCCAACAAGCTGTCGACGGTTGCCGACAACATCGCGAACGTCAACACCACAGGCTACAAGCGTGCCGCCACCGAATTCTCTTCGCTCATTCTGAGGAGCGGGTCCGGCAACTACAATTCCGGCAGCGTCGAGACGAATGTCCGCTATGCCATCTCCGATCCCGGAGCTCCGCAGTACACGACATCGGCCACGGATATGATGATCCAGGGCAACGGATTCTTTGTCGTGACCGACGCTGGGGGCACGCCGTTCCTGACCCGCGCTGGTTCCTTCGTGCCGGATGGCGAAGGCAATCTGGTCAACGCGGCGGGCTTCTATTTGATGGGCTATAACGTCAAGAACGGTCCGCCCAACGTTGTCGCCAATGGTCTGACCGGCCTGGACGTCGTCAACATCGCACAAAGGTCGCTTCAGGGTAATCCTTCGACGAGGGCGACACTGGAGAGTGCCAATCTCGACGCCAACGCAGCCACTACCGCGGGGCCGCCCGCCTATACGTCCAAGACCTCGATCGTCACCTACGACAATATCGGGAACAAGGTGACCCTCGACGTCTACATGTTCAAGACGGCAGCCAACACCTGGGACGTGCGCGTGTATGACAATGCTGCATCGACGGCCGGCGGTTTCCCCTATTCAAGCGGGCCGCTGGATTCCGATACGTTTACCTTCGACGTCAGCGCGACCGGAAAAGGCAAGCTGGATGCGGCCAGCCCCACCACGCTCGCGTTTACAATCCCGGGCGGCTCGCCGTTCACGCTCGATCTTTCGGCGATGACGCAGGTCGCCAAGGAGTTCGCCTTCAAGCCGAGCGTCAACGGCAACGCTCCGAGCTCGATCGACAAGGTGGAGGTCGATACCGACGGCACCCTGTATTCGATCTATACCGACGGGACGCGGCTTGCCACCTATAAAATCCCGCTTGCGACGGTGCCGAGTCCGGACAATCTCATGCCGGAGGCCGGCAACGTCTACTCGGTCGGGATCGACTCCGGCAACGTGCAACTCGACTTCGCCGGGCGGAGCGGCCTGGGCACCGTCAAGTCGGAGGCGCTCGAGCAGTCCAACGTCGATCTTGCGGCCGAGCTGACATCGATGATCGAGTCGCAGCGCGGCTATACCGCCAATTCAAAGGTCTTCCAGACCGGTGCCGATCTGCTCGACGTGCTGGTCAATCTGAAGCGCTAAGCGGCGTCAGCGTATCATCGGGACGGGGGGTCTCATGTCACTCACGGTCGCACTCAGCTCGGCGCGCACGTCGCTCATGACGACCAGCGCGCAGGCTTCCGTGATATCGCGCAATATCGCCGGTTCCATGCAGGACGGCTATTCGCGAAAGAATGTGCTGGTCGCGTCGCTGCCGGGAAACGGGGTCTATGTTGCCGGCATCCAGCGCGCCACCAGTCAGGGGCTGTTCTACAATGTGCTGAAGGCGGCCTCTTCCACCGCCAAGCAGGATTCGATCTATAACGGCCTGCAGAAGATCGCGGCGACAACCGTTGACGACCCGCAGCAGGACCAGTCGCCGGCCGCTCAACTTGCCAAGCTGAAGAGCGCCCTGCAGCAATATGCGACGGCGCCGGACAATATCACGCTCGCGCAAGCGGCGGTAACGGCGGCCAAGGGCGTCGCCTCGGCACTCAATGACGCGACGAAGACGGTTCAGTCGGTGCGCGCCGATGCCGATGCCGACATGGTGACATCGGTCTCGACCATCAACCAGCTGCTGGCCCAGTTCGAGACGGTCAATACATCGATCGTCAAGGGGACCATCACCGGAAGCGATGTCACAGACTACCTCGATATGCGGGACAACATCCTCTCCAAGCTTTCGCAGGAGGTGGGCGTAACGGTCGCGACCCGTGCCAACAACGATATGGTCATCTACACGGATTCGGGCGTTACGCTGTTCGAGACCAAGGCGCGATCGGTCACGCTTGCCCCGACCAATGCTTACACCGCCGGCACCACCGGAAATGCGGTCTATATTGACGGCGTGCCCGTCACCGGCGCGTCTGCCGTGATGCCGATCCATGGCGGAAAGCTAGCGGGCCTTGCCGCGCTCCGCGACGATTCCACGGTCACCTATCAAAACCAGCTCGACGAAATCGCGCGCGGCCTGATCGAGACGTTCAGGGAGAGCGACCAGACCGCGGCGGCGCTGCCCGACGTGCCCGGCCTTTTCACCTATCCGGGAGCGCCGGCCATGCCGCCGGCGGGTGTGATATCCTCGGGGCTTGCCGGCACCATCTTCGTCAACCCGTCGGTCGATCAGGGCGCCGGCGGCAATCCGCTGCTGCTGAGGGACGGTGCGATCTCCGGCAACGTGGCTTATCGCTACAACACGAGCGGCGCCGCCGGTTTCTCGACTCGGGTGCAGCAGCTTGTGGATGGGATGGCGGCAAACCGTCCGTTTAATCCGGCGGCTCTCGGGAAGCCGAATGCGAGCTTGATCGACTTCGCCGGCTCGTCGGTGAGTTGGCTGGAAGCCCAGCGCAAGAGCACGAACGATGAAGCGACCTACAGTCAAACGCTGCTTGAGCGCAGCGCGGAAGCGCTGTCCAACGTCAGCGGCGTCAATATGGACGACGAAATGTCGTTCATGTTGCAGGTCGAGCGCACATTTTCTGCGTCGTCGAAGCTGATCGCGACGATCGACGAGATGTTGAAAGACCTTCTCGCGGCGGTGAGGTAACGGTATGGCTACGACGTTCATTTCCTCCAACTCGATCTCGACCACGTTGCGCATCGCGGCCATGAAGAGCCAGACCGCAATCGCACAAGCGACAAAAGAGGCGACGACAGGCCGATTCGCCGATGTCGGCCGCGAGCTCGGCGCTCTCACCGGTCGTGATGTGACGCTCAGGGCCGAGCTGCTCGATCTCGACAAGCTGGTGGACACCAACGCTCTTGTCGCCGGACGGCTCGACATATCGCAGCAGCGAGTGGGCGAGTTGATCAATACCGCGCAATCCTTCCAGAAGGACCTGTTTGCAGCGCGCAATTCTGCCAATGGCGGCAACGTCATCCTCACGCCGTCGCGCGCCAACCTCGACGCCCTGATAGGGGCGCTGAATGTCACAACGGATGGCCAATATCTGTTCGGCGGCATCAATACCGGCGTGCAACCGATCACCGGCTACGCGGCCGGCTCGACCAACAAGAATGCCGTCGATGCCGCGTTCCTGGCAAATTTCGGTTTCACGCAAAGTGATCCGGCGGTCTCGAGCATCAGCGCCGCAGCGATGCAGAACTTCCTGGATACCACGTTCAAGGCGCAGTTCGACGATCCGGCCTGGGGGGCAAACTGGTCGTCCGCTTCCGATCAGGTGATGCGGAGCCGCATCTCGACGACCGAAACCATCGACTCGTCAGCCAGCGCCAACGAGCCCGGATTTCGCAAGCTCGCGATGGCCTACACGATGCTGAGCGACCTCGGCACGCAGAACCTCAACCAGAACGCGTTCCAGGTGGTGATCGACAAGGCGACCGAAATTATCGGTGCTGCGATCAACGACCTGGCCGGTGTCGGCGCCAAACTGGGAACTGCCCAGGAGCAGACGACCAACGCCACGAGCCGCCTGAAGATCCAGACCGATCTGATCACCAAGCAGGTCACGGCTATGGAGGAGGTCGATACGGCTGAGGCATCTGTTCGCGTCACGAACCTGAAAAACCAGTTGGACATGTCGCTGGCGCTCACGTCTCGCATTCAGCAGCTCAGCATCCTCAACTATCTCTGATCTGCGATCCCGTCAGTAACCAGCCGGCTGCGAGTTAGATGACATTTTCCAGTTACGACGCGGTAATCGAGGACTCTGGGCGGGAGGCGCGCTCCCGGGAACAACGGGCCCTGAGCCACGGGATCGATCTGCTGAGGCGTCTGCAAGGCGGCGATCTTGCACCCCCGGAGGATGCCGAGGCGCTGTTGTTCATTCGAAGGCTCTGGGCGTTCTTCGTGGAGGACCTTTCGAGCGCCCGCAATGGGCTTCCGGAAAAGTTGCGCGCCGAGCTTATCTCGATCGGCCTGTGGATCATCAGGGAAGCAGATAGAATTCGGCAGGAAGAATCCTGCGACGTCGCGGAGCTTGTCGAGATCAACGTCATTATTCGAGACGCGCTCGCATGAAGAAGCCGATCTGTATTTCGCTGCGCGGCGGTGAGCGGATCTATATCAATGGCGCGGTGTTGAGGGTCGATCGCAAGGTGACCCTTGAGCTGATCAATGACGTGACTTTTCTGCTCGAGAGCCAGGTCATGCAGGTCACGGACGCGACAACACCGTTGCGCCAGCTCTATTTCGTCGTCCAGCTCATGCTCATGAGCCCGCACGACGTCGAAGAGGCGAAAGCGGTCTATCGGCTGCAGCGGTCCGGGCTGCTCGCAGCCACCGAAAACACAGAGATCCTGGACGGCCTGGAGCAGATCGAGAAGCTGGTCGAATCGAAACGATACTATGAGGCTTTGCGCAGGATTCGCGCTCTGTTCGAGATCGAACAGCTGATCCTGGCTGGCGGCGGCCTGCCGCGGCCCGTCGAAGTCGCGTAAGACATCAGGAGGACGATATGAACGTTGACGGCGTGGGTTCTGCAAACTCGGCGGCGAACAAGAAATCGGAATCCTCGTCCGCGCCGGCGACGGTGGATTACAATCAGTTCTTGCAGCTACTGGTCGCGCAGTTGAAGAACCAGGACCCGACCAGTCCGACGGACACGTCGCAGTACGTGGGTCAGTTGGCGCAGCTATCCGCCACCGAACAGGCGATACAGACGAATGCCAAGCTCGACACGCTGCTGTCCTCCAGCGCATTGGCCCAGGCCGAAAGCCTGGTCGGACGCACGGTGTCATTCACCAGCTCCGAAGGCGAGGCTATCAAAGGCAAGATCATGTCTGTGCGAATCATCCAGGGCGGAGCCGTCGCGACACTCGAGAACGGTGTCGACGTGCAGCTTGGGCCGGGCCTGACGATCAGCTAAGCGATGAACGAACGGGACGCTCTCGACATCGTCCAGCAGGCGATCTGGACCATCATCGTGGTCTCTGGCCCCGCGGTCGGGGCCGCAATGATCGTCGGTATCCTGATTGCGCTGCTGCAGGCACTGACCCAGGTGCAAGAGATGACGTTGACCTTTATCCCCAAGATGGTGGTCATGCTGATCGTGGTCGCCGTCTCCGGCTCGTTCATCGGCGCGCACATTTACGCCTTTACCGAACTGCTCTACTCGCGGATCGAGCACGGATTCTGAAGCGGGACGCTGCGGCCAACACCTTCGCGCAAGCTAGGCGCTGCAAGGTGCCGATATGATGGTGTCCCAGGAATCTCCATGGCCCAAGCACTAAGCCCAGCTCTGCCGAGCGAGCGTCGGATGGGTGCCGACGTTGCTTTTGCGGTCGGCATCGTCGCCATCCTGACGATGCTGGTCCTGCCGGTTCCATCGGTCCTGATCGATGTCGGTCTCGCCTTCTCGATCGCGCTTTCGGCGCTGATCCTGATGGTGGCGCTGTGGATTCAGCGCCCGCTGGATTTTTCGGCCTTCCCGACGGTGCTCCTGATTGCAACCATTCTTCGCCTCGCGCTGAACGTGGCGACAACCCGGGTGATCCTGTCGCGCGGGGCCGAGGGAGAGCACGCGGCCGGCTATGTGGTGGCTGGTTTCTCGAAGTTCGTGATGGGCGGCGACTTTGTCATCGGGCTGATCATCTTCGCTATTCTTGTCACGGTCAATTTCGTCGTCATCACCAAGGGCGCCACGCGTATCGCGGAGGTCGGCGCGCGCTTCACGCTCGATGCGATCCCGGGCAAGCAAATGGCGATCGATGCGGATCTGTCCGCGGGGCTGATCGACGACAAGGAAGCGCAGCGTCGGCGCAGGGAGCTGGAGGAGGAAAGCGCCTTCTTCGGCGCAATGGACGGCGCCTCGAAATTCGTGCGCGGGGATGCCATCGCCGGGCTGATCATCACCGCGATCAACATATTCGGCGGCATCGTCATCGGCGTGGTTCACCATGGCCTTCCGTTGGCGCGGGCGGCAGACGTTTTCACCAAGCTTTCCGTCGGTGATGGTCTGGTCTCGCAGATCCCGGCGCTGATCGTCTCCCTTTCGGCTGGCCTGCTTGTTTCGAAAGGCGGCACACGGGGATCGGCGGAACAGACGGTGCTCAGGCAGCTCGGCGGCTATCCGCGCGCGCAGTCGGTGGCCGCGCTCATGATGTTCGTTCTGGGAATGCTGCCGGGCCTGCCACTGCTGCCCTTTGCTTTCCTGGGCGGCGTGATGGCATTCATGAGTTACGCGCTTCCCCGCCGGCAGGCGGCGAGACGGCAGCAGGAGGAGGTGCTTGCGGCGCAGGAGCGCGAACGATCGCAGGCCGACTCGAAAGAATCGATCAAGGAATATCTGAAGACAGCGGACGTCGAGCTCTGCGTAGGCAGCCAGCTTGCGGTTCAAATGCTGCATGCGCACGGGGAACTTTCGCATCGCGTCAGCAAGATACGGCGCCGCTTTGCGACCCAATACGGGTTTGTGATTCCCGAAATCAAATTGACGGACGACATGTCCGTCGGGCCGAAGAGCTACCGCATCAAGATACACGGCACTATCGTGGCGCAGCATGAGCTTCGCATCGGCGAGGTTCTGGTGCTCTTCGATGGTGTTCGTAAACCGGACGTGCCGGGCGACGAGACGGTGGAGCCGGCCTTCGGCATGAAGGCGATGTGGATACCTGAGACGTTCCTCGAAGAGGTCAGACGGGATGGTTTCAAGGTTGCGGACAACATTTCCGTCCTTCTCACCCACTTGAGCGAAATCATCCGTGGCAATCTGGCGCAGCTTCTTTCCTACAAGGACATGCGGGCCCTGCTGGATCGGCTCGACCCCGAGTACAAGCGGCTCATTGAGGATATCTGCCCGTCGCAAATCTCCTATTCGGGCCTGCAGGCGGTCCTCAAGCTGCTGCTTGCTGAGCGCATCTCGATCAGGAACCTGCATCTGATTCTCGAAGCCGTTGCGGAAATCGCGCCGTTTATCCGCCGCGCCGAACCTATCGCGGAGCACGTTCGCATGCGCATCGCGCAGCAGATCTGCGGTGACTTCGCCGACAACGGGGTGCTCAAAGTGCTGCGGCTCGGAAATCGCTGGGATCTCGCATTCCATCAAAGCCTCAAACGCGATGCCAAGGGCGAGATCGTGGAATTCGACGCCGATCCTCGCCTTGTCGAGCAGTTCGCGGCGGATGTTACGACCGCGGTTCGAAAGGCAATGGGGCAGGGCGAAAGCGTCGTGCTCGTCGCGCCCCCGGAAGTTCGTCCATATGTTCGCATGATTACGGAGCGGGTGTTCCCGACCCTGCCGGTGTTGTCGCACGTCGAGATCGCGCGCGGTGTCGAGGTGAAGTCGCTTGGAGCAATTTCTTGATCGCGAGCGCATCAGGCTCCGTGCTGGCCACATTTCTGATCTTCTGCCGGGTCGGCACATGCTTGATGATCGCGCCGGGATTTTCGCGTTCCAACATTCCGGTGCAGGTCCGGCTGTTCATGGCCATCAACGTCACGCTGATGCTGGCGCCCTTGCTGGAGGCGAGCGTACGCCCTGTCGTGGAGACAACCGCGATGGCGGCCATCGTCCGTGCGATCATGTCGGAGCTGGTGATCGGCCTCCTGATTGGCCTGACCGCCGCGGTGTTCTTTTTCGCCCTGGAAACAATGGCGACGATGGCGGCATCCGCGATCGGGCTCAGCGGAATACCCGGAACGATGGAAGACGGTCAACAGATGCCGGCCCTCGTGCCATTCATCACATTGCCGGCGATCGTCCTGTTCTTCATGACCGGTCAACATTGGGAGCTGCTCCGCGGTCTCATTAACTCCTATCGAATCTGGACGCCGGCGGTCGGCATCAGCGGCGAGACCGGGCTCTCCGAGCTCACCGATCATCTTTCACAAGCGTTCGTCCTGGCACTCAGGGTGGCCAGCCCGTTCATCGTTTACGGCGTCATTGTCAACCTCGCGCTCGGGCTCGCCAACAAGCTGACGCCAAGCATTCCCGTCTATTTTATTTCGCTGCCTTTCGTGGTCTTCGGCGGCCTTATGCTGGTCTATCTGACCAGTCGCGAACTCGTGCTGCAATTCACAATCGCATTTTCATCGTGGCTGGCCGGTTGATCGACGCATGAAATCGAGAGATCGCAAAATCCGTCGCATCGCCGCCGTCCAGGCGAAGATGCACCGTCTCGCGCAATGGGAGCTCATAGAGTGCCAGGCGAAGGAGCAGGAACTGCAGGAGCGGCAGCGTCGGATCATCGAGGGGTTCAACGAGGCGATCGGAGTGACGCCGTTGGCGGCGCAAAACGCGGGTCAGAATCTGAGGACCGCGAGCGTTGAACAAGGAGTGGTGGCCAAGGCGAAGGAGCGTATCACCTCGCATGCGATGACCGAGGCCCGCAAACTGAAGCAGGTGCTCCGAATGGCTGAAACGGTCGCGCGGCAGGCATTCCGGCAGCGGGAGCAGCGCGTCCTTGAGGAAGTAACTGAAACAGCGGCGAAACGGCCGGCCGAGAGAATGCAGGCCAATGAAACCAGTTTGGATCGCTAGAGCATGATCCGGAAAAGTGGAAACCGGTTTTCCCTCGCGACAAACGCGAAGCGCGTGGGAGGATCATGCTCAAACAAAGAGATGAGGTCATGATCCGATTCCCTTTAATCGGATCATGATCGAGGAGAGTCACAGCATGACGGTCAGCCCCGTACCGGATCTTATCCTGGATGTGATGGAGGCCGCGGATCCGGTCTCCCAGCGCATGGCCACTGGCAAGCTTGAGCGCGCCTCGTCCGCAGGCGAAGACTTCGCCGCGGCGATGGACCGGAAGATCGAGACAGGTGCACTGGAACGACCCACGGCGTCTGAGCAAGGCACGAACGCTTTGCGCGGCGCCGCGATCGACGGCAGCGGGCACGCCACGATCATCAGGAAGGCAGATACCGATCGCGGCGTCTTTCGGAAGTTCGAAGCGTTCGTCCTGCAAACGTTCGTCGAGTCGATGCTGCCGCAGAACGCGAGCGAGATTTTCGGCAAAGGAACCGCCGGCACGATCTGGCGGTCGATGCTGGCTGAACAGATCAGCAATGAGATGGCCAAGGGTGAAGGAATCGGAATTGCCAAGCAGCTCGCGAAATCGCGCTCCGTTGCCAATTCCGCGGCTGGTAACGGCTAATTTGCAGCAAGATGAGCGCAACGATGAATCAGAATGACGAGCAGCAACAAACGCTTGAAATCCTCGAGGCACAGGCGACGATTGTTTCCGAGGGAGGCGGTCTGCCGGCGCTGTCACAACAAGCTTTGCCCGAGCTGACGGATGCGCAGGATATCGCGGCTCAATGGCTGGGAACCAACTCGAACGCGTTGAATGCGATCGAGCGGCTCACGGCGACCATTGAAGAGGAAACGGACAAACTCGAGAACCGGGCGCAAGTTGATTTTGATTCCTTTAGTCAGCGCAAGAATCGTGGCCTGCTTGAACTGACGAGGGCCATGCGCGTGACACAGGGGATCGAGTTCGACCCTCGTGTGGTCGCGCACCTGACGCGCCTGCGGGCGAGCCTCGTCAGAAATCAGGCCGCACTACAAATGCATCTCGATGCCGTTCGCGAAGTCTCAGCGATCATCGCGAAGTCGATCCAGGAAGTTGAATCGGATGGCACATACTCATTGATGGGGCCGGGCGGATGCAAATAGTCAGGCTGCTCGTGGCAGGCGTCTGGGCCTGCATCGTCACCGTCGGTGCAAGCCTGGCTCTGTCTTACTGGAAGGAAGGACATGCCGCGCCTGCGGCCAAGCAGGACTACGCGGGCGGCCTCGTCTACGAGAAGACGAGGGTGATCAACGTGCCGATGATCGCTGATGGCAGCGTCCAGGGCTACATCGTTGCACAGTTCGTCTTCACGGCGGATTCAACAGTGCTTCGTCAGCTTCCGGTGCCGCCGGAAGCTTTCGTCGTGGACGAGGCATTTCGGAAAATCTATTCCGACGAGAATCTCGACTTCAAGAACCTTTCTCGATTCGATCTCGCCCACTTTTCACGTACGGTCAGAGAGCACGTCAACAAGCGCCTTCAGGCTGACGTCTTGCAGGACGTGCTCGTTCAGGACTTCAATTATGTTTCGAAGGATCAAATTCGTCGTTAGACCGCTTTCGCAAGTCGTCGAGCCGGTATCCCATATAGCGCTTTGACTCGATCGGATCGTAGCCGAGGTGGTTGCGGAGCTTCTTGCGAAGCTTGCTCACGTGCCCCTCGATCACGTTTTCGTCGAAGCTCGAGTCGAAAAGACCGTAGGTCGCATTGAAGAGCTGGGTCTTTGTCAGCCACTTTCCCTGGTGCGCGACCAGATGCTCGAGAATGCGCAGCTCGCGACGCGGCAGGGCCAGCGTTCTGCCGCCGATTTCCGGATCCCGGCCGTCAAGAAAAACGCGGATCAGGCTGGTTGGCGTTTCGGCTGATTGACCGACGGTTCGTCGGCGGATGACCGCCGTGCGAACCAGGATCTCGCGAACATGGATCGGAATATGGACGACGTCGTCGACGCCGGCTTCGAACAGCTCGATCGTATCCCGGAGCTGCTTCAGGTTGTTCAGGGCGATGATCGGTGCGTGAGACTTGTTGCGGATGCTCTTGGGAATGCTCGTTCGATCCGAGCAGTCCCCCAGGATAAACGCCCCGATTGCCATTACGTCATTGCCGACGGCGGATTGTAGCCATTCGCGAAAGTCTTTCGATGAGAAGCCGATCGAAACGACGCCTTCGCGATCGAATCCAGCCGCATAGCCGCGTGTAACGGTCTCCCGATCATCGATGACGATGAACATGTGGATGCCCCTGTTTGCCCTAGATAGTTGTTGTGGAGTCGAGCAGGCGTGCTCGCTCCGCTTGGTTACGCAACACAACAGGTACTGACCCGATACAAGTTACTGAGACCGAAGCACGCGCGTCTGGTTTGCTCGAAAGCTTGATCAGGCGCGGGTGATGCCGCCGTTTGAGGCGACGAGGAACGTTGCCGTGGTCGTGATGCTGCCCGGCAATCTTTTTGGGTTCCTCAGCACTGTTCGTGCAATTGCAGTCTGGTCTCGATACAACCGATCGAAATTGCGGCGAGAAGCGAACAGCGTCTTGTTGTTGAAGGTCACATCAAGAATGAACATCAGCTCGCGCACTGTCGAATCGGATCACGTCCATTACGTCGAAGTGGAGTATGATCGTCAAGCAATTGAACTAGGCATCTACTGCGAGACAACTCGTCAGCGAGTAGATGTTGCTTTATTGAAACGCTTACTCAACCCATTTGCTCGGAATACTTGGCAATGTGCTCCTCTAAGTTGAAACAAAGGGAGAGAATTTTTCTGCCAAGAGCGACGATCGTCGTCATGGAACCGTCGTGGAACAAATTCGTGTTTCGACGAGATCATTTTTTTCGCGCGCGCTAGGCGGACTTTTCATCAATTGGCATCTCCGCCGTCGTCAAAACGCTGCGAAAACGCTTCGATAAGCATCGATCACTCGTAGCCGTGGAGTTGAAGTGGTGTCGCCAACACGAGATCATCGTGTGGCGCGACGCGAGATCATCGGTCGATGTGATGAACGCTTGATTTTGGTGAGCGTCAAAACGTCGCATAGGTTCGATAGAGGCGCTGCTGTTCGTCATGCGTCGCATCAACAGGCGTGTATCTGACGATCGACATGCAGATCGTCAGCCGCGAGTGCAGTCTGCGGAAAGTGAAACATGTGGTGCTCGCGTTGCTGTGCGTGGCATGCACGCAATGCACGCTAGCGGTCACATGGAACTCAATGCACGCTAGCGGTCATAGGTGCGCCGCAGTGCATGCTATCGATCATATGGAATAATGCACGCTGGCGTGCATATCTGGCGAACTGACCGCATCACACGATCAGTCGTGCAGTGGCAACATCAACGCGCGGAAGCAACGATGCCCTTGCTGGTCAATACTTGCCAGCCACCGTTCTCGTTCTTGATTTCCTCGATGCGACCCAGGTTCGGCACCTCCTGGCCCCGAGTAACCTCGATCACACCTGCTGGTCCTTCAAGTATGGCAACGCCCTCATAAGCGCGCCGCACGCGCCAACCCGGGATGATCTCTCGTCGCGCCGTGGTTTGCCGCGGCTGCGCCTGAATAGTGCCAGTGACGTCGGAGGATGAAGCTGCCGCTACGGTTCGTGCAACCTGCGGCTTTGCTTCGACCATGCGTTCGACCTTGGTGGCCGATATCGATTGATCTCTTTCGACGCGCTCGACGCTTTGGACCAGTCGGCCGTACCGGTCGCTCGCGGCTCGGTTTGCGGCGTCGAATGCGGTGCGGTTCGCCGCGACATCGCTTGATAGGCTCGCAACGTTGCGGCGCAGTTGCGACATCGCCTCACGGAGGTTGCGAAGCTCGGCATCCGATGCTGCGGTAATCGCAATGGGCCGAAGGACCAGGTAGGCGACGCCGCCTATGGAGATGAGAGAGGAGATCGCGACGATCACTGCAAGAGTGACGAACGGCGCGATCCATGTCCGTGGCTGCGGCTTCTTGACGACGAGCGTGGCGGCCGGGATCGGCGTACGCGCCTTGGGCCTGACAGGCTCTGGCCGCGGCATTGTGCGGGTGCGCTTCATGGTGGCGAGCGCCTCCTGGGCGAGCAGCTCGTCAACCGTGGCTGCGGCCGGGCGAGGGGCGGTGGCCTTCGCCTTATTGCCGGGTCGCGGCGGCGATGCGCCGCTCTTGCCGGCATCAGTGGCGGTTGGCTGCGGGGCAGTCGGCGTCGCTTCGGTTGCGGTCTCGTTGGTTGCTGGTTCGGCCATGATTTTGTCGGCGGACAAATCCTGATTTGCTGGATATCAAGCGAACCTTGCGTGAAACCTACGATCCCTCGGGCCAGCGGGAGGTGATGTTGGCGTTAGCAGCGGATCTTTCGCGATCGCAGCGGTCCGTCAGGTCCGCATCCGGAATGCAGCTCCCATGTTGCCGGGAGCTGCGGCTGTTCAACGCTGCTTGCCGAGCAGCGCGATAGACAGCAGCGTGTCCTGATTGATGCCAGTGCCAGACCCTTGCAGGATGGCGAGCGCAGGTGACGTAACCTGGCTGCTGTTGTTCATCACATCGTACATCGCGGTAAACCGCTTTAGTAGCGCTGCAAGTTTCTCCGGATCGGCGAGATCCTTCAGGTTGAGGTGCTTTTCGACGATCTTTGCTTGCTGATCGATGTCCATGCTCCCCATCGCATCCGGCAGATTGTAGGTGGTTCGAAACACCTGCGCGAGAGCCCGGTCGGCGAGGATATCGTATGCGGACGTGATCTGTGCGGACTTTCGTTCGAAATACAGCGCCAGGCGAACACCGGCATTCGCCTCTCCCTGCTGCGCCTCCAACGTTTGCTGGAGATAGTTGTTCTGCGTCTCCAAGAGCTGGTCTCGCCTATGGGGCCCTATTGCCGGAATCCGGGCAATGTTGCCTTCCTTGTCGAAATTGAACGATGCCGCGATCTCGGCAAAGCGGGAGTCGCTGGCGGTGTTTGCGAAGCTCTTGGGATCGCTCAGATCGGAATTGAAGATCTTCTTGAGATAGTCGTTGGTGACCTTCGTGGGATCCAGGCCGTTTGCAACAAGAACGATATCGACCAACTTCCTGTCCGAAAGCAGCTCGGAAACGCTCTCGATGCCTGCGATCGTGGTCTGGTAATACTTGGCGTCCTTCTCGGCCTTCTGGCGAAGGCTGTCCTTTTCCGTCGCGCTCGCAAATCGCGTTTTTGCGATGATGTAGTCCTTGACGATCTGCGTAACTTCAACCGAGTTCTGCGCCACCAGGGGCGTTGTCAGGTTGCCCTTGCTGTCAAAGTTGAAAGCGTGCGCGAGCTGTATGTATCGGTCGTCTCGGAGGGTATAGGCATAGCTCGTCGGGTCGCTCAGATCGCTGGTGAGCACGGCCTTGATCGTGACCGGCGAGACTTTTTCCGGGTCAAGGCCAACCGCCTTGAGTGCGAAGTTATAGATGTTCGGCGCGGACATGAACTGTTGAACTGATTTTACATTGGAAATATTGGCCTTGAACTGCTTGATCGCGAGGGTTTCATTTTCTTCCTCCGCGTCGAGATATTCGGCCCCCTTGGTGAGGACAAATTTGTCGTTGGTGCTCTTCCGGTTCGCGTCGGTCTGAGCGGACTTGCCGGAAGCAAGCGTTCCATCTGCCGAAAACTCGAACGCGCCGGCGAGATCGAAATAGTGGCCGATTGTGGTGAGAGAGTCCTGGTAGCTCGATATGTCTGCCCTGCTTTGCGCCAACCGGTTTGTTTCGGTCGTAATCTTCGCTCTCAAGCCTGGTACATCGGCGCCAGGCTGCGATAGCTGCGACATATACTGCGCAATTTTCGCATTGGCATCGGCGGCAACCGCCTGCGCCTGACCGAGCTTGGCATTGATCGTATCCTTCTGGGGACCCCAAACGGTGTTAACATAACTGTTCGGATCGGATGGATCGCTGCTCAAGACCTTCCGTATCGTGTCACGCGACCAATTGCTGTCGTCGATGCCGAACGCCTCGAACACATATGTGCGAAGGCGGTCGTCATTCAGCAGCTCATCGACGTTTTTGACGCGGCCGATCACGATGTTGTAGTAGTTCGTGTCTTCGTCGATTGCGTCGACCCGCTTTTGGACCGATGCCGTGTACAGGCCGATCATCTCGTCAGTCTGGTTTGACGATTGCGCAGCGGGCGTATCGGAGCCTGTGAAGGAAAATGCTGACGCGAAATCACGAAAACGCTTGTCCGTCAGTTTGTTGGCGAAGCTGTTCGCGTCGAGGAGATTGCTCTCCAGCACCTTTTTCATGAAGGCTTTTGCATAGATCATATCCTCCAGCCCGTATGCCTTCATCGCATACTGGTAGAGCCGGTCGTTCTTCAGAAACTCATCGACGGTTTTGATCTTGCCTATGTTTTCTTTGTAGTAGGCGGCGCTTCGTGTCACGTCAGCCTGCTGCGCGACCCGCGTCAGGGACTGCTGGAGGTTGCGCACGACGGAATTGTAGCTGGCGTACGTCGACACCATCGATCCATCCTTTTTGGAAAGCTCCCTGATATAATGACCATCTTCCTTGCGTGAAGCTGGCAGGGTTGCTGGAACAAGGCGCTCGCCCAGTATCGGCGGCCTCCGTACCGGGAGGTTGAGGCGGCATCCGGCGGAGCCGTTGATGTTCCGCGAAGCCATGTTCCGACGCAGACGTCACCGACAGAGCAGGGCAGTATCGGTGTTGCGCAGGCCGGTCAGTTGCGCTGGGCCGTCCAATAACCTGCGCAGCGCGCATTGCCGGAATGACCGCTCCAGGTTCCACGACCGTACGGACCGACGAGCCTGCCGGATCCGGAAGCATATTTCTCGTGCACGGTCACAGAAGCGCGGACTGCGCCGGATGGAGCCACGCGTCCCCTGAAATTCACCAGATTGGGGTGAGTGACGATGCCGTTGATGATGTTGACGGAGAAATTGTACGTCGGATCACAGGGACCGTATTGCGTGACGAACAGGAGACTCCAAGGGCCGTCATAGGCAGACCGCGCATCGGCGTTGGTAACGAAGAGCGAGCCCATACCGGCAATTGCGATTGCGAGCAGAAGCCGTTTCATGACATTCCCTCCTAAGGCTACTCGGATAAACAACGTGAACATCCTAAATTGCGGACCATTGGCGGTCGCATCCGCACCGATATGCTGGTGAAGATAGATGTAGGTTGGCTTCCACAGCCGGTCCTGAAAAATTCCGTTGAGCCACCTCACTATGGCGTTACAACGGATGGCAGCGGCCTTGCGGCCCGCATTCTGTGGCGCCGCAGCAGAGAGAATGCGACGCCGCCAAGCACAGCCGGAGGATGTAGCTCAGTCAGCTTGCCGACTAGAATCCTCGCGTCTCAAACGCACGATGATTGCCCCTCGGAATGGGCCGACGGAGCGCCTCAGGACATGCGATACAGGGATTTCGCATTGTCGCGCAGGCGGAGCGGGAAGGGCGGTGCTTCAGATGGCGAAGTAACGACTTCGATGTAGACTCCGCTCTGCGCGCCGGCGGCGCTTCGCAACGCTTGGTCGAGTTCGCCGCACGTCGTCGCGCGCGCCGTCATCCAGCCGTCGCAACCCAGCACCCGCGGCAGCTCGGCATATCGCCAGGATGGGACGTCGTTGTAGGCAACGGCAGGCTCCTTGGCCAGGAGCCGCTCGATGAGATAGCCGCCATTGTTCAGCACGAAGATCACCGGTTTCAAACCGAGCCGGGCAAACTGGCTGATTTCCTGCACCGTAAATTGATGAGAGCCTTCTCCGGTCACGAGCACCGTGCGTCGGTGTGGGGCGGCAGCGGCGGCGCCGAGCGCGGCCGGCGTTGCCCAGCCGATCGATCCCCATAGCCCCTGGTTGTGGAAGCTCGCGCCCCGCGGCAGCCGCGCGAAACCTAGCCCCATGGAGACCGTGCCAGTCTCCGCGACGACGATATCGTCGGGTCGTATGAACTTGTTCCAGCGCGAATAGAGCGCGGCAGCGGTGATAGGGTCGTCGCCGCTGCCGCTTTCCGCGCCAATCGGGTCGGCACAAGACGGCGTGACGACCTTGCTGTGCTTGCCGAGGCGCTTCGCCAGGGCAGCGAGCACATCGGCCATCTCGAGGCCGGAATGCGTGCGCCCCTGCAATGTGGTGTGGTGATGACCTATCGAAATGAGCCGTGCCGGGTCCAGTTTGGCCGTGAAGGCGCCGGTGTTCAGGTCACTGAATAGCGTGCCGATGGCGAGCACGAGATCGCAGCTCTCGACGAACTGGCGCACATCCTCGTTCATCAATCGTCCGGCATACATTCCGACATACGCCGACTGGCTTTCGTCGAGCACGGATTTGTCGAGAAACATGGTGGCGAATGGCAGGCCGGACGCGTCAACGATCGCCTGCATCGTCCGCTGCAGGCCGGTGCGCGCCACCAGGAGGCCGGGCAGGATGCACGCGGTCTTGGCCCGATCGATGTTTGACAGGATTGCATTCACAACCTTCTCGAGAAGGACGGGATCGCTTCCAGGAGCGGCGAGAGGCTGAGCGCTTCCAAGCACGGGCCGGTCGGCAAGATCGGCGGGAAAGGCCATGTAGACGGGCCTCCGATGATAGAATGCCTCAAACAGGAGGCGTTCGGTCTCATATGCAGCATTCTGCGGCGTGATGACCGAGTGCGCGCAGACCACCGGCTCGGTCATGCGGCGGAACAGATCGAATTCGCCGTTGCCCAGCGTATGGTGCAGCACGGAGCGCGCGGCTTGCGCGGCCGTAGGCGGCATTCCGACCAGGTGGAAAACGGGGAGATGTTCGGCGTAAGCGCCGGCGATGCCGTTCAGCGCGCTGAGCTCGCCTACGCCATAGGTTGTACAGACAGCGCCGGCGCCATTGATCCGCGCATAGCCATCAGCGGCATAGGCGGCGTTGAGCTCGTTACAGCATCCAATCCAGCGCAGACCCGGTTCGCTATACGTCGCATCGTTGAGCGGAAAGGAGAAGTCGCCCGGAACGCCAAAAACATCGCTGATGCCGACATCACGCAGCCGCGAGAGCACATGCTGAACAACGGTTCTTGACATCACGCGGTCTCGTCAACACTCGCGACAAAATCGAACGGTGAACTCGACGTGGGAGCGGTCTCGAATACCCATCTCGCGCAAGGTTTGATCATCAAGCGCAGCGAGCGCTCGGACTGCTCGTCTGACTTCGCGCTCGTTTTCCCACTGTGTCCACATTGAGGGCGCACTTGAGAGGGAAGTACCGAAAGAAGACCTGTCCACAACAAACTCCACGACTGTTGGCTGGACTAAATGTGGTTTTCCTTCGTTACGACACGATAACCCAGCGCGAAAATCTGGTTACATCTGAAATGATTGACGGTGCGGCCGGCACAATTCACTTAGGCGTGTAGCTTGCCGGGAAACTGTCGCCGGTAATCGAAGGTCGCCGATAAACCAAAAGAGAAATCTCTGCGTGCGCCTGTGACGGCTTCGTGATCGCCGCAACAACGAGCATTCGATCATGAAAGGCGACAGAATGCTCCTGTAGCGTTGCTCTAATGCTTTGAACTGCGAGGCGCGAGCGGCACCTGCCGTTCAGCCATATAGCGGCCCGGCGTCGTGCCGAGCGTTTTCCTGAACATCGTGACGAAACTGCCCGCGCTCTCATAGCCGAGATCCATGGCCACTTGCTGGATCGTAGCGCCGCCCGCCAGCCATTGCAGTGCGAGCACGATGTTGAGCTGCTGCCGCCAGCGGCCGAAGGTCATGCCGGTCTGCCGGGCAATCATGCGCGCCAGTGTTCGCTCGCTAAGTCCGGCGCGCTTGGCCCAGATCTCCATCGTCGCCTGGGCCGACGGATCGGCCATCATCATGTCGACGATCTTGCGCAGCCGGCGATCCGTTGGCATCGGCAGATGCAACTTGCCCACCGGCGCCACCGCGACTTCATCGAGCAGGAGGGCCACAAGGTGCGTCTCCATGCCTCCCTCGGGATAAGCAATCGGGAAACTGGCAGACCGGACCAGGAGCTCCCGCAGGAGTGGCGTGACCGAAATCGTGCAGCAGTTGGCGGGCAGGTTCGCGGCGATGGCGGGATCGATAAAGGCATTATAGCCTTCGATCTCGCCCGCCACCTTGATGCTGTGCGATACGTCGCCGGGAATCCAGATTGCGCTTTGCGGCGGCACGATCCAAAGGCCGCCTTCGAGCTCGCAGGTCAGAACGCCGCGCAGTGACAGCAGAAGCTGCGCCTTCCGGTGGCTGTGAAAATCAAGCTCGACGCCGGTCGTGACCGTCGTGATGCCGTAGGTGACCACAGCGCGCGCCACCTCATCCGGATCGACGAAATTAACCCGATCGCTCAGATCAGTAAGGATTGGCATTCCAATCGATTCCAATTTCCGCGGAAGTGCATTGGCAGGAATTCAGAATATAATGTCAGAATTGCCTGATGCTGCCAACCGCGCGAAGGCCTATCCGTCCTGAACCGTCATTGGCGCAAGCGCTGAACTCTTGGTGGATATTGGATGAGCAAACAGATCGCCACTGTCGCGGAACTTGAAGCGATCATCGGCAAGACGCCCCTGCCGACGACGCTCAAGGTGATCGACCATCTTGATGAAGGTGCGTTGCGCTGGATCCGGCTTTCGCCGTTTTGCTTTACCGCCTTCGGTGACACTTCTGATATCGCGGTGACGATGGCGGGCGGCGATCCCGGCTTCGCATTCGCCAGCGCGCACGAGCTGCGGCTACCCACCGCGTTGCTCGATGATGCGGCACTCGCCCGGGCCGGTGTCGGGTTCGCCTCGCTGTTTCCGCTGCCAGGCATCACGGAGACGTTGCGGGTCAACGGAAGGGTAGCCGAGGTTCGGCATGATGAAATCCGTATCGCGGTGGAGGAATGCTACGGTCATTGCGGCAAGGCGCTGATCCGCTCGGATTTTTGGACCGCTGCGCCGATCGCTGTAGTGCCGCCAGACGTCCCGACCTTCATCGCCGATTGTCGTTTCCTTGCGCTGGCCACCACGGATGCTCAGGGCCGAGCGGATCTCAGCCCGAAGGGCGATCCAGCCGGCATGATGGCGCATCTCGAGGGCTCGCGGCTCTGGTTTGCCGATCGTCCGGGAAACCGTCGCGTCGATAGTTTTCGCAACATCATCACTCAGCCCCGCGTCGCCGCTGCGCTGCTCGTCCCTGGCTCGACCCACGTCGTGAGGTTATCGGGGACGGCCTACATGACCGACGACGAAGCGATGCGCGCGCAATTCCGGGTGCAGGACAAGACGCCGGCGCTCGCCATACGGATCGACGATCTCAGCCTCTCGATGTCCGAAAGCCGCGCCCTCGTTCGAACGCATCTCTGGCCAATGTCCGGCCGCCCCGCCATCGACCCCGCGAAGGTCTTCACCGAGCATATCAAGCTCAACAAGGCCAACGGACTTGGAGCCCGGCTTACAAGCGCTGCATTGTCCGTTCCCGGCATGACGGGCCTTCTGAAGAAGGGACTGGAGAACGAATACAAAAATAATCTCTACTAGAGCATGATCCGGAAAAGTGTGAAGCGGTTTTCCGAAAAGATCATGCTCAACAATAATCTAAAGCGCGATGATGATTCATCCTCATCTCGTCGCGCTTTCGAGCATGATCCCGGCAAAGCAATTGCGAGGACGCTTCTACAGCTTCGATGCCAAGCTCAACGGACAGGCGGAATTGCAAACGCGAACATCGATAGTTGTACCTCAGGGGAGAATACGAACGGTGTGGTACCGATCTTGTTGGCGCCAAGACGGGCGTAGAAATCGACAGAGCTTGGGCTCGAGTTAATCAGGATCACATTTCCCGCCATCTTTCTCGAAAGCTCGACTGCGGTAGCAAAAAGTCGCGTGCCAACGCCCCTTCGCGAACAGGCTGGATCGACAAAGATACCCTCCAGCAGAGTCAGGCCTCCGATTCCCGTCGGTCTTACAGCCACATAACCGTGCGGTACGCCGGCTTCGCTGTGGGACACAAAGACCAGTCCGGCGGCAATAAGCGAAAGGTTGACCTTGAGTGCGGGCATGAAGCGGACGATCGCGTCATCGTCGTATCCGTCATTCCTGGTCGCGCGAACCGCGATTTGCGTAAGCTCCTCGGCTTCGTCAACACGTGCAGGCCTAACTGAATTATTTGTCATGATTGGTCCCTGCTCCAACATCACGCAGATAGCCGCCGCGGATTGAATTTCAAGGAGTGTAGCGGATGCAGCCAATTACCGGTCCGCGCAGCAAAGCCGCTGAGCGGGCAGCTTTCAGCTCCGTGTCAGGAGCTGACTTCGATTGAAGCCGCCAACGCGTCCGTTCGGGGGCCATTTTCGACCGGATCGAGAGTCTTGCCCAGCATCTGATTCCGCTTCGCCCCAAGGCATCCTGTCGCCGGGCCCGCCCGGAGCATTGAGTTTGGCCGGGCGCTTGTGATCGACAGCACCTCCGTTCGTGCCCATCAGCAGGCCGCGACGGAAAAAGGGGGGCAGATCATTGTCTCGGTCGATCACGCGGCGGGCTGACGACCAAGATTCGTGTCGTTGTCGACGCGCAAGGCCTTCCGATCAGGCTCGGCCTGACGGCAAGACAGGCGCATGACGGGCAGATCGCCGACACACCGCTTGACCATCTTGGCCCGCGCACCATCGTGCTGGCGGACAAGGCCTACGATGCCGACCGCAGCCGTGAACTGATTCAGGAGCAAGGTGCCACCCCTAACATCCCGCCCAAGAGCAACCGGCGCTGGAAGCCCTGCTTCCGCAAGAGGCTCTACCGCGAGCGCAATCTGATCGGGGCGGCTCTTCTCCAAGAAGGAGGACTTCCGACGTGTCGCATCCGAAACAAAGGGGGCCGCCAACCGAGACGGCCCTGTTTCTTGGTGCGCGCATCCTTGATACGCTCGAGGGAACCTCGTTCACGGTCGGAAACCTACGGAAGGACCTTTACTGTTCCAGCTCTAGAGGGCAAGGCTGTTGGGTCTTGCAGCGAAGGAAAATGTCGGCACAAACTGCCGTCGCTGCAGGTGGAAATGACGAGGGTGGGAGCAGCGCCTGTGCTGCGTAGTTCCGGAAACCCGAGCGTCAGGTTGCCAGACTGGTTGAACGAACAATGCCCGGTCCCGATTGCGGGGGCCACTTCCATGGCCGTTTCGAGACCTCACAGGTGGCCGGAGCAGAACCAATGGACGACAGTGCGACTTCGCCGACGGCAGTCATTTCGCGCACTTCTCTAATCCTTAGCGTTGCCATCGCTATTGGGATCTTCATTTTTGACGCGATCACCCCTGCAGCCTCGGTGATCTCGACGCTGTTCGTCGGCGTTGTGCTGCTGTCTGCGCGGTTTCTTCAAACGCGTGGGATTGTGCTCGTATCCGTCGGCTGCATGGCGCTGACGGTGCTCGCCCATTTTCTGACGCCATACGGCGACTCGTGGGAAACCATCTCCATTTCGAACCGCGTTCTCAGCCTTGCGACGATCGGCGTTGTGACTTTCCTCGCCGTGCAAAGCCGATCACAAGAGATGGTATTGCGCGAACAGGCAGGACTCCTCGACCTCAGCCACGATACGATCTTCGTGCGCGACATGAAGGATATCATCACCTACTGGAATCGCGGAGCCGAGCAGCTGTACGGGTGGAAGAAGGCGGAAGCCCTCGGCAGGATCACTCACCAACTGATGCAGACGATCTTCCCCATGCCGCTCGAAGCGATCATGGAAGAGTTGCTCCGAACCGGTCGCTGGGAAGGAGAGCTCGTCCACACGAGGAAGGATGGCACGCAGGCAATCGTAGCCAGTCGGTGGTCCCTGCAAAAGGACGAACGTGGCCTTCCGGCCGCGATCCTGGAGACCAACAATGACATCAGCGATCGCAAGCGCGCGGAGGACGCGCTGCGGGACAGCGAGAGACGATACAAGAGCATTTTCCGGATGGCGGGCGTGTCGATCTGGGAAGAGGACTTCTCTCAGATCAAAGCGGCCATCGACGAACTGAGAGCTCAAGGCGTTGCAGACTTCCGCGCGTATTTTGCAGCACATCCGGAGTTCGTACGAGAGTCCATCTCGCGTGCGAAGGTCGTCGACGTAAACGATGCAACGGTCGAGCTCTTCAAGGCGCAGAGCAAGGATGAGCTCCTTCACTCGCTGGATGCCGTATTCACCTCCGAAACATTGGAGGCGTTTGCCGGGGAGTTGATCGCCGTCGCAGAAGAGCGCCCGTATTTTTCAGCCGAGACGATTCTCCAAACACTGAAGGGAGAAAAACTGACGGTTCTCTTTGCGATTACCTTCCCGCCCCGACCTTCCAATCTCGATCGCGTATTGGTGACGATCACTGACATTACCGAGCGCAAGCGGGCCGAGGAGGCGCTGCACGAGACCCAGGCCGAGCTCGCGCACATCACGCGCGTGACGACGATAAACGCGCTGACCTCCTCCATCGCCCACGAGGTCAGCCAACCACTTAGCGCGATTGTCAGTAACGGCTATGCGGGCCTGCGCTGGCTCGACCGGCAGCCGCCCGATCTCGAGGGGGCGCGCAGGACGTTCGAGCACATCGTCGGAGACGGGCATCGGGCCGGCGAGGTGATCGGGCGGGTGCGCGCGCTCCTCAAGAAGACAGCCACCATCAGGGAATGCGTCGACGTGACCGAGCTGATCCGGGATACGGTCGCCGTGCTCCATGGCGAAGTGCTCCGGCATGGCATCCTGCTGCGGACCGAGTTAGCGCCCGAACTTCCGCCGGTGGTAGGCGATAGGGTGCAGGTGCAACAGGTGCTGCTGAACCTGATGATGAACGGCATCGACGCCATGAAGGAGGTGACGGAGCGGCCGCGCATGCTGCGGATCCGGTCCGATCTCGATGAATCCGGGGCCGTGAGCGTAGCGGTGCTGGACACCGGGGTCGGGCTGGATCCGAACAGTGCCGACCGCCTGTTCGAGGCGTTCTATACGACCAAGCCCGAGGGCATGGGCATGGGCCTGGCGATCTGCCGCTCGATCATCGAGGCGCACGGTGGACGATTGGGGGCATCTGCCAACGAGCCCTGTGGGGCGGTATTTGAATTCCGCCTGCCGCCCGAGCGGGACGAGACCAGTCCCGCCGCGAACGATCGTCCAATGCCGGTACAGTGAACGGGCAGCACCACTTGCGACAACCGCGTTGTTCGCTGGAGCATGGCCATGCCGATCGGCAAGGACATGCTTTTTCAATCCACCGCTAGTCCTTCATTCCGGTGATCGAGCTGCTGACAGCCCGCGGATCGCGGAGCGGCCAGCGGCCGCAATCGACCTGGGCCAGGAAATCGCCGACGATCCGGTTGTACTCCTCCGGCTCCTCGATATTGATCGCGTGCCCCGAATTCGGCATTACCGCGAGCGCGGCTGAGGGAATGCTCTGCTTCATGAGAATGCCCGGCAGCAGGCACGGCCAATCCTCATCGCCGGTGATGATCAGCGTCGGCACGGTGATGCGTTTCATCTCCTCGACCAGCGCATAAAGCGAAGGCCGCTCCTTCTGCACGCCTTGCTGCGTGTTGGCCGATCCGGTCGCCGAATGCTCGGCCAGCATGGCCTTGAACTCGGCGTGACCGCGCGGATCCTTGTTCTGATATTGCACGCGCGTCGGCCCATAGGCATAGCGCTCGGCGAACGCCGGCATGCCCTCGCGCCGGATCATGTCGGCGATCACGTCGGCCTCGGCGCGGAACGTCTCGCGCTTGTCGGGCTCGGCGCCGTAGCCGCAGCCGCCGATGCAGAGTGACAGCGCCCGCTTCTGATGACGCAGGCCGAAATGCAGAGTGGCAAAACCGCCCATCGACAGGCCGACGATATGCGCCTGCCGCTCGCCGATATGATCGAGCACCGCGAGGATGTCGTCGGCGGCGCGCGCCTGCGAATAGGATGAGACCTGCTCGGGCACGTCGGACGGCGGGAAGCCGCGCGCGTTGAAGGCAATGCTGCGATAGCGCTTGCCGAAGTGCCGCATCTGCGGCTCGTAGCTGCGCAGATCGCCGGCGAATTCATGCACGAAGATGACGGGACGGCCGGTTCCCGTTTCCTCGAAATAAAGGCGCACCCCGTCGTCCGTCGTTGCGTAAGGCATGTTGATCTCCGCCGTCAGAAATTGGCCGTCGCCGCAGGCTTGCTCCGCGGCAGATAGGTGCCGTGGCCTTTCGCCCCGACCAGGACGCCATCATCGACCACCACGCGCCCGCGCACCATGGTGAGCACTGGCCAGCCCGTGACCTCGAGCCCTTCATAGGGCGTGTAATCGGCGCCATCATGGATAAGCTCGTGGCGGATCGTGACCTTGCGCTTGGGATCCCACAGCGCGATGTCGGCGTCCGATCCCACCGCGATGGTGCCCTTGCGGGGATAAAGGCCGTAGATTTTCGCGTGATTGGTCGCGCTGAACGCGACGAAATCGTTGAGGTCGATGCGGCCCTTCACCACGCCTTCCGAGAACAGGATCGGCAATCGCGTCGCGACGCCTGGAATGCCGTTCGGCACCCAGCGGAAGCTGGTGCGGCCCTTGGGCACGAGCTTTCCCTGCGGATCGTCATAGCGGAACGGGCAATGGTCGGACGAGAACACCGAGAACACCTTTTGCTGCAGGCCTTCCCAGCACGCCTGCTGGCTCGCGATGTCGCGTGGCGGCGGTGAGCACACATACTTGGCGCCTTCCATGTTGAGCTGTTCCAGATCGTTCTCGGTCAGGACCAGATATTGCGGGCAGGTCTCGCCCAACACGTTCAGCCCGCGCTGCCGGGCGCGGCGGATTTCCTCCATCGCGTCGCGGTTCGAGACATGCACGATCATGATCGGCACGTCGACGAGTTCGGCCAGCGAGATGGCGCGGTGCGTGGCCTCACGCTCGACCGGGATCGGCCGCGAGGTCGCATGGAAGTGCGGCGCAGTCTTGCCGGCGCGTTCGAGGCGATCGGTGAGGAAGCGGATGGCGTCGAAATTTTCCGCATGCACCATCAGCATGGCGCCCGTCTCGCGCGCGACCGACATGGTTTCGAGCAGTTCGCGGTCCGACAGCGCGAGCCCCTCATAGGTCATGAACACCTTGAGCGAGGTGTAGCCGTCCTCCACCAGCGCCGGCAGCTCCTGGCCGAGCACCTGCTCGGTCGGGTCGGTGACGATGAGGTGAAAGGCGACATCGACATGACATTCGCCCTCCGCCAGCGCGTGGTAGCGTCGCAGTGCCTCGCGCAGCGTCTGGCCTTTCTCCTGCAGGCAGAACGGCAGCACGGTGGTGTTGCCGCCGAACGCTGCCGAGCGCGTGCCGCTGGCAAAGCCGTCGGCCATGACGATGCCGTCGCCCGATGGCTGGGCGAAATGCACGTGGCTGTCGATGCCGCCGGGCAGCACCAGGCGATCAGTGGCGTCAATGATCGTCTCCGCCGTGCCGAGATCGTGCCCCAAGGCCGTGATCTTGCCGCCCTGGATTCCGACGTCGCAGGCAAAGGTGTCGGCGGCGGTCGCAACGGTGCCGCCGCGGATGATGGTGTCGAACGGCATCAGCTCTCTCCTTGCGTATCATGTCGTGGCCGATGTTCGATGACCGCGGCCAGCGGCTCCGCCAGCTCGATGGTTGCCTTGGCATCGGGGCGGCGGAACGTCCCGGCGACGGGCTTGCGCAGCTTGAGTACGGCGAGCGTCTCGGCCTGCCGTACCGCTGCCGCGATCGGATCGATCACCGGCACAGGAATGCGATGGCTGACCTTGGCGGCAAGGCCGGCCAGCGGCGCCCCGGAAAGAATGACGACGTCGGCGCCGTCCTGTTCGACGGCGCGATTGGCGAGCGTCACCAGCATGTCCTCCTTCTCGGCCTGGACATCCGCAATGGAGCGGAAGCCATCATCGAGCGTCCGTATGCCGGTGCAGCGCGCGCCGAGACCATGCATGGCAACGCATTCCCGATACCAGGGCGCGAGCGCGCGGGCGAACGTCACGATCGAAAATCGCTGACCGACCATGCAGGCGGTCAGCATCGCGGCTTCGGCAAGGCCTACGACCGGGATATCGAACAGTTCGCGCGCCCCGAACAGGCCGGGGTCGCCGAAAGCGGCGATGATCGCTGCATCGATGCCGGTGTCGGCCTCCGCCAGCATCTCCAGCGCGATGGCGCCGCCGATCTGGGCCTCGGCCCGGGTCGCGATATAGGGCACACCGCGGCTGGCCGTCATCGCCACCAGCTCGGTGCCAGGCGAGGCCACTTGCGCGCCGGCCGCATGGAGCAGGTCGGTCACCGCTGACGTGGTGTTGGGATTGAGCAGCAGGATCTTCACGGCCCGGCCTTTCTCGTTATGCCGCGCATGTTGGGCTGGGCGCTTGCGGTGCTGGCATCATCCGCGTCGGAGCCCAGTGTCGTGGCCATGATCTCGCCGGTGCGACGGACATGGTGGCCAAGCAGCCGTCCGGCGCGCTCGGCGTCGCCGTCCCTGAGCGCGGCCAGGATGTCCTGATGGTCGCGCACCGATTCATCCCATCGCCCATGGACCGACAGGGCGAAGAAGCGTGCGCGTTCCACTCGCGCCAGCAGGATATCGTGCGTGGCCTTCAACACCGCGTTACGGGCGAAGCCGACGATGGCGCTGTGAATCTGCTGGTTGGTCTCGAAATATTCGCGCAGCTCGCCGCGGTCGTGGTGCCATTCGATGCGCTCCTGCAGCTCTTCCAGTCGCTCCACGTCGCGCTCGACCATCCGTGTCGCGGCGAGCTCGGCGGCGCAGCGCTCGATCCCGCTCACCGCCTCGAACAGTTCGGTCAACTCTTCGCGGCGGAACGGCGCGACGATGGCGCTGCGATTGAGGCGCAGTTCGACCAGACCTTCGGCCGCCAATTGTTTCAGCGCCTCGCGGAGCGGCGTGCGCGAGATGCCGAGCGCCTCGGACAGATCGGCTTCGAGCAATTGCTCGCCCGGCTGAAGATCGCCGCGCACGATCAATGTGCGAAGCCGCGTCGCGGCCTGTTCGTGCAGGCCGGTTCGGGGCACGCGCAGCCGTCGCCGTTGCAGCGTCGTCACGGCGCCGCGCGATTTGGGCTGTTTCCTGGTCTTGGTCGTCTTGGTCTCAGTCACGGTCAGTTTTCGTTCCGGTGAAGAATCTCCGCACCTTCGAGTGTCCTGTGAAGCGCGTCAATCAAATTGGCCGTGGGTCTCGATCGGGATTTCAAACAGGTTGCCCCAGCCGCGAATGCGTGATGGATCGACGCCGGTTGCAGCCAGGCACGCCCACAGCGTCACCGCGATGGAATCGAACACCGCGACACCAAGCTTCGCCTCGAGCCGCGCGGCGGCGCCGGCGCCCCGCATATTGGTGCAGACCACCGCGACCGCGTCGCAGCCTTCGCGCGCCACCTCTTCGATCAGCCTCGCCACCTCGGTCTCCGGCACTTCGGCGAAGGAAAAATTGTCCTGCAGCGAGAGGTGGCGCTCGGCGGCGCAGTGCAAGCCTTCGGACGCCCAGTTGGCGATGATCTTGTCCTGCACGTCGCGGCGATAGGGCGTCACCAGCCCAATGCGCCCCGCCTTGCGGCGCCGGAGCAGGTCGCGGAAGGCGAGCACGGTGGTGCAGGCCTTGATGCCGGTCGCGGCCGTGATCCGCTCGCATAGTTGCTCGTCGCGCTCGAAGCCGAGCCAGCTCGCCGATGTTCCGTTCCAGGCAATGACGTCCACCTTCGCGTGCGCCAGCAGCTCGGCGGCGCGCAGGATCTCGCTGTCGTCGAACTGGCGGAGCGCGGATTCGGACAGCGCGATCTCGGTCACCTTGAAGCGCGAAAAATGCGCCGAGACGTCAGCGATGCCGGCCAGCATCGCATAGGTGATCGGCTCCAGCGCGGTGTTGGACGAAGGGGTCAGCATGCCGAGCCGGACCGGACTAGTCATGTTGCAGCCTTATCATACGCGGCCATCCGTTGATCCATACTGCTAGACCGGCAATTTGCGGCTGTAGTCGATCAGCGTCGAGCAGATCAACAGCGCAACGCCGGCCGCGGCGAAGAACATCAGGGCGAGGAAGTAGGAGCCGGTGGTCTGGACGATCAGGCCGACGATCAGCGGCGTCATGATGCCCGCAATGTTGCCGCCGAGATTCATGCAGCCGCCGAGGAAGCCCGATTTGTCGCGGCCGGCAAGCGCGGAAGGGATGGCCCAGTACATCCCGCACCAGCGCAGGAAGAACAGCGTGGAGGACAGCAGCACCACGACCGTCACCGGGTCGCGGACATAGGCCACCAGGAAAATCGACACCGTCGCCATGATGGCGGCAATGCCGAACAAGGTGCGGAACACCAGGTTCGGCGCGCCGCCGCGGCTGCGCCAGGTGTCGCCGATCCAGCCGCCGACCAGTTCGCCGACGAAGCCCGCGAAGAAGATGATGAAGGATGCGCCGCCGAGCGCCTTGATGTCGAAATTGTGCACCTTGAACAGATAGGTCGGCATCCATGTCAGCAAGCCGTAGAAGGTGGTGTTGAAGAACATCCAGCCCAGGCACATGCACCAGACCGAACGGAAACGGAAATAGGCCATCCAGCTTCCGCCGGAGGAGGGCGGCGTGGCGGCGTCTTCCAGCGCGTGCGCCTGCTCGATGTAGCGCGCTTCGGCCTCATTGACCGACGGGTGCTGTCGCGGTTCGTTGCGGATGTAGTACCACGCCCACACGCCGCACAGCATCGTGCCGACGCCGGCGATGACAAAGGCGGTGCGCCAGGAATCGAAGATCGCGATCAGCCACGCGATCACGATCGAGCCGAGCGCGGCGCCGAGCGGCGCGCCGCCGTCGAGCAGCGTCGCGCCACGCCCACGCTCGTTCTGCGTCATCCAGATGGCGTTGAGCTTGCCGCCCGCCGGATAGATCGGCGCTTCCGATGCGCCGAGCCCAAGCCGGGTCAGCAGCAGCACCCACCAGTTGGTGGCCACTGCCGCGATCGCCTGGAAGGCGCCCCAGAAGATCGTCGCCAGCGCGATCACGATCCGCGGCTTGTAATGATCGGCGAGCAGGCCGCCGGGAACCTGCATGAAGGCGTAGGTCCAGAAGAACGAGCTCAGGATCAGGCCCTGCATCGCCGGATCGATGTCGAACTCCTTGGAGATCAGCGGCATCGCCACCGAGAGCGAGGCGCGATCGATGTAGTTGATCGAGATCAGGAACAGCATCAGCAGGAAGATGTTCCAGCGCACACCGGTCGGTCTGACGGCGCCTGTCGCTCCGATGGCGGACACCTGCTCGCTCATTGCTCCCTCCCGTGCCGGCGGACTTTCAGCGAGCGTCTCCATTGACGTTCATTCGTCCCCTGACGTCGCCAAGTCTGGTCCAGTCGAAGATGAGCGGCAACAACATTTTGTATGCTGCATGCAATAGCTCATATCACCTTGATAAGAATAAAATTTTTGGATGACAAATATCCGCGATGCTGAAATTTCATCGCGGAGCTGATTACGAATTGGGCGCCCGGCAGGCCCGACCAAACGGGATTGTGTATTTCAATTTTGCTCTATAGATTTGAATGCTGTTAAAGATGCGTGGCTCTTCTGACAACTTCCAAGGCAAGGCATGGAGATCAAGCAGAACTTCGTCGTAGCGCAACCTCTCTCCACGGTGTGGACGTTCTTTCACGACGTTCCGAGCGTCGCCGCGTGCCTGCCTGGAGCAGAATATCTCGGTACGAAGGACGACGGCTCGATCGGTGGAAAGGTCTCCGCCAAGGTGGGCCCATTCCAGGCGAGCTTCGAAGGCGAAGCAAAGGTCAAATACGACGAGGAGGCAAAGAAGGTCGCGTTCGAGGGCAAGGGCGTCGACAGGAAAGGCGCCAGTCGCGGCAAAATGTCGATGTTGTGCACCCTTGCTCCTGAAGGCGACGCCACTCGCGTTGATGTCCTCGCCGACGTCCAGCTCTCCGGAACGATCGCTCAGTTTGGAAGAACCGGGCTCATCACCGAGATCGCCAATCAGCTCGTCCGTGAATTTGTGAGACATGCCGAGACCGAGCTCGGCGCCAGAAACGCCGCCGCGGCGGCCGAAGTTGGCAGTCCTCAGGCGGATTCATCGACGGAGTCGGCCCCGCCATTCGCGCCTGGTTCTGGAGCGGTCAAGCCGCTCAACACCACCTCGCTGTTCTTTGCGGCCCTGAAGGGCTGGCTGAACTCGCTCTTCAAGAAGGCTGCGTAAGCCAAACAACCTAAAGCAAAGGAATTCGCGCGATGAAGATCGTCGACTTGTCTCATCTGATGAATGTGCACACGCCCGGCTGGGTCGGATATGCCGGCAACAAGATGTACTACGCTCAGAATCTGCAGACGATCCACATCGTCGCCCAGCGGATCGATTCCGCGCTCCATGTCGGAACCCACATCGACGGTGCGATGCACGGTACGGATGGGATGGGCGACATGGCATCCTATCCGCTGGATTTCCTGGTCGGACCGGGCGCCGTCGTCGATGTGTCCGAGCATATGGAGGATTGGGCCGTCATCACGCCCGAAATGATCGAGAGCGCGCCGGTTGAGGTCAAGGACGGCGACATCCTTATCATTCACACCGGCTGGCACCGCTATTGGGAAGGCAAGCCGCAGCAGGACCTGGTGAAGTATTTCTGCATGCATCCCGGAGGGAAGCAGGAGCTTCTCGATTGGATGCTGAAGAAGAAGATCAAATGGTTCGGGATCGATTGCGGTTCCGGCGACCACGCGATGAACACCACGATCAGGCGCATGCGGCCCGACCTCGCAAAACAGTTCGAGGCCAAGGTCGGAATGAGCTGCGACGAGTTCTTCGGCAAGAACTCGTACACGCACAAGCGTTCGGGGCGAAAAGTCGTGGAAGACTATTTCCCCTTTCACTCGCAGGCATTTCAGGAAGGACTCATTCACGCCGAGAACGTCGGCGGCGACATCGAGTTGATGCTGAACAAGCGCGCCGTCATCGGCGCGTTTCCATGGCGCTATGAGGGGCTCGAAGCCTGCCCTTGCCGGATCGTGTGCTTCCAGGACGTGGAGGAGAACGTCGAGGCCGTCGGTGACGTGGCGAAGGCGATCTTTGGGCCACGCCAGATTCCATCGGGCATGATGTCGGGCGGCCCGGACGGCCGCTGACCAGTTGCGCGACAAGTGAGGACGCGGGACGCGCTATCGCGGATCCCTGCGTCCGGCGGATGTATCTACTTCGAACGTTTGGCCTGCTGGGCGCGCTTGCGATGCGCGGCCTGTTTCGCCCGGTTGCCGCACGCCGCCATGCTGCACCACCTGCGCGCGCGGCTTCGGGTTCGATCGACGAACAACAGCGTGCAGTCCGGCCCCTCGCACGCCTTCACATAGGTGAAGTCTTCGCTGCAGACGAGGTCGGCCAGCGATCGCGCCAATGGGAGAAGCAGCGAGTCCGGTGATTGCCAGCGCCGCTCTCGGCGCCAGACGAGGCCGGACACCCCGCCATGGCCATGGTGCCGCTTGTTAGGTCGATCGCGCACCACGACCTGGCCGAACTCGTCGTCGCGCGCCAGCATTTGATTGAGCGGTTCGAGTTGGCGCAGGGCATTCTGCCCAATGGGCTTACCCATATGTTTGTAGACAAAGGGCTTGAACCAGTCCCGCAGCGCGCGCGCTTGCGCTGCAATGGCGTCCAGCTCGCCGGGAAGGGCGCTCTTGCGAAAACCGTTCAGCACCTCGTCCGGCACCAATCCGGCCTGTTTCAGCCACGCCAGAAGATCTTCTCCCGACGCCAGCCACTCGACCGTGACATCCACCGGGACCGCAATGGAGTTCAAGAAGTCCAGCCCCGGGTTGTCAGCGATGAAGATGGGTGGCGGGCGCTTGGTTGTCACAGGAGTCCCAGAGAGACCGGCAACTATCGATAGGCCGGCAAGGCGAAATATAGCCGCTGGTAGCTTGTCTGCAATAACCCGCAGAAAACCATTTAGATGCTGTTCGCATCTCGCGCGCCGCGGTGTTGCTGGGAATGAGCTGGTGTCGTTGCGGCAACGACGTCGCCGGAGACCAGGGCAGCTAATCTCTTCAGGCCTCGATGGATGTTGATCTTGACGAGCGGCGCAGACTGGCCTGTGACGTCGGACGCGCGGACAATGCTGAGGCCGTTGAGCTTCACGAGGCGGATCACGATGGCTTGCGCGGGCTTCAGCCGGCCAAGCAAATCGTCCAGCGTGGCGGCACTTACCGCGGTCCCCTCGTGGTCCCCGGTCGATATGTCTTCGTCGAGCGGGAGCGCGGCGAATCGAGACGCGTCACGTATGCGATCGATCCCCTTGTAGCGTGCAATCGCCCTGACCCACGCCCCGAAGGCTCTCGATGGAGCGTAAGTGTGCCGTTTGGCATGGATCGCGAGAAGCGCATCCTGTCTTGCATCATCTGATACAGGATAGGGAAGCCGCCGTGCATAATAACGACGGAGCCAGACGTCTATTTCGCGGAGCAACTGCTCGTAGGCCCGGCTGTCACCATCTTGCGCGGCGACCATCAGGCGACCCCATCGCTCGGAACGGCTATCCCAATTCGTGGACTGCAATGCGTTCTGCGCGGTTCGCGGCGAACGACCTGCGGCGTCGGAGGACAGGAGCTTCTCGGCTGAACTCCGGGCGCTCTGGGTCCAGGTACATGCAGCGCAATCGGTTCCTTTATCGTGGATGCTGTCCATTGGAGAGGCTCCTCTCGACGCAAGCAAGAAGGCGCTGGCAAATTTTCCGTCCGCTGTAACCAAAGCCGTTTGTCCAACGAAAGATGGTCACGTGAGACCGGTCTGAATGGGTTGGAACAGCCATATCAAGAAGAAGTGACGTAACCTCCGAGAACGTCACAGACAAGTTACTACGCCTGAGAGCGGGAACTTCATGTGGTCAAGTCGGCGCGGTTGGCATCACCGTGGCCGTTGTCAGGGAGACTCCAGCAGATGATCGACAATACAGACGTCGCACGTCGCACCGTGCTTCTAGCAATTACCGCAGCTTCCGGCACTGCACTATCGTTCACCCTGGCGCAGCGCGCCGCCGCCCAACCCGTCGACGATGCCGCATCGACCGCTTCCGATCCGTTTGAGACGGCGGAAATCGATACCGGCGAGAACACCATTTTCATCAGGCGTTACGGTAAGGGATCCCCGCTGCTCATGGTGCACGGGTTTCCGCGAACCAGCCTGATGTGGCGCTACGTAGCGCCGCAACTGGCGAGCAAGCACACGGTGATCTGCGTCGACCTGCGCGGCTATGGCCGCAGCGGCGTGCCCGCTTCCGCCGAGGATCATTACCCCTATTCAAAGCGGGCAATGGGGAACGAACTTGTCACGGTGATGGACAAGCTTGGCTTCTCGAAATTCGATCTCGTCGGACACGACCGTGGTGGCCGCGTTTCCTATCGCCTCACGCTCGATCATCCGGAACGGGTGCGCCGTCTCGCCGTGTTTGACGTCATCCCGATCTCGGAAGGATGGGCTCGCGCCAATGCAAAGTTCGCCACGACGTACTGGCCCTGGATTCTTCTGTGCCAGAAGGAGCCGCTTCCGGAAAAATATCTCCTGGGTGCGCCCGATGCGGTATTCGATAATCCGTTTGGCCAGGGCTCCTTCGGCCCCGATGTCAGGGCGGCGTACATCGAAACCTATCGCGATCCGGCCCGGGTGCACGCGATCTGCGAGGAGTATCGCGCAGCTGCGTCGCTCGATATCGAGCATGACAAGAAGGACAGGGAAGACGCGCGGCGTATCACCTGTCCGAATGTAGTAACCGTATAAAACGTCGTAAGACGGTTACTATCTCTCGACACGAGACAGGAACTCTTCATGACCAAGGTTCATTACCGGAAGGCAGATGTCGACGGCTTCAAGGTATTCTACCGCGAGGCTGGGCCGGCCGATGCGACAGCACTGCTGCTGCTTCACGGATTCCCAAGCTCCGGTCATATGTTTCGCGAATTGATCCCGGCCCTGTCGGATCGCTTTCGCGTCATAGCACCGGACCTGCCCGGCTTCGGCCAATCCGACATGCCGTCTCGCGACAGGTTTTCCTACACGTTCGACCGATTGGCCGACGTGATCGAACGCTTCACCGAAGTGATCGGGCTCACCCGTTTCGCGATCTATGTGTTCGATTACGGCGCCCCGACGGGCTTTCGACTGGCTGTTCGCCATCCGGGGCGCATCACGGCAATCATCTCGCAGAACGGCAACGCCTATGAGGAGGGGCTGAGCGAGGGGTGGAATCCGATCCAGGCCTATTGGCGAGATCCTTCGCAGGCCAATCGCAACGCGCTGCGATCCTTCCTCGCCCCTGAGGCGACGATCTGGCAATATACGCACGGCGTGTCCGATACGACCTCTGTGTCCCCGGACGGCTATTCACTCGACAACTTCTATTTGGCCCGCGCCGGCGCCGACGAGGTTCAGCTCGACCTATTTGCCGACTACAAGAGCAACGTCGCGCTCTACCCGGCTTTCCAGGCGTACTTCCGCAAGCACAAGCCGCCGTTCCTGGCGGTCTGGGGCAAGAACGATCCGTTCTTTCTGCTGCCAGGCGCGGAGGCGTTCAAGCGAGACATTCCGGGCGCGCAAGTCCGTTTCTTCGATACCGGTCATTTTGCACTTGAGACTCACTGCGAAGAAATCGCCGCCGTGATCCGCGATTTTCTTTCGCGCTTGAAGTGAAATGTGCGGCCCGAACAGTCTGTTTCGAAGGGTGGTCCGATGCGCGCAATCGTTCTCGAGAAATTTGGCGGCCTCGACAGCCTGGTGATCAAGGAGATCCCGGAGCCTGAACCGAAGGCGGGATATGTCGTGATCCAGGTGAAGGCGTTCGGCATCAACCACGCCGAATTGCATATGCGCAGGGGCGAGTGGGCAGAGGCTGCTCCGGTCAGCGGCATCGAGTGCGTCGGCCTCGTCAAATCCTGTCCCGGCGGCGAGTTTCCGATCGGCGCGAAAGTCGCCGCGCTGATGGGCGGGCTCGGCCGCACGATCAATGGCAGCTATGCCGAATATACCCGCGCGCCGGTCTCGAATGTCGCGCTGATCGAATCGGATCTGCCCTGGGCCGAACTCGCCACGATTCCCGAAACCTATGCGACCGCATGGACCTGCCTGTTCCGCAATCTCGAGATCGAGAAGGGGCAATTGCTCGTCATTCGCGGGGCAACTTCTTCGTTTGGTCAGGCCGCGCTCAAGATGGCCGTCAATGCCGGGGCGCGTGTGATCGCAACGAGCCGCAGCCGCGATCGCTTCGCCATGCTCGAAAAGCTGGGCGCCGAGCGCTGCGAAATAGAGCGCCGAGATTTGTCGAAGGTCATCCCCGAGGCAAAGAAGATCGATGCGGTGCTCGACCTCGTGGGCAATACCGTCATGCTGGATTCTCTCGCCATGCTTCGGCGCGGCGGCCGTTCTTGTCTCGCCGGTTGGCTCGGCGGCCTTGATCCGATCCCCGACTTCAATCCGCTGCTGCAGATGGCCAGCGGCGTCTATCTGACCTTCTTCGGCAGCTTCGTGTTCGGGACCCCGGGCTTTGCGCTCTCGGACGTGCCACTTCAGCAGATTGCCGCCGACGCCGCCGCGGGTCGGCTCGACGTGAAGCCCGCCCGGATCTTCCGTTTCGAGGAGATCCGCGAGGCGCATCGCGTCATGGAGGCCAACGAGGCCAAAGGAAAATTGGTCGTCGTGCACGCGTGAGCCCGCGCGCCAGGCTGCATTGGCATTGGCGGTGAGCATCACCTACGACCGCTATGAACGCGGCCGACCCCCTACACATCGTTGTGAATCAGGGAGCTGTAGGTACCCGTAACGACGGGCGCTGCCCATGCGTACGGGATGTCATGAACTTCAACGCGTCAGTGCAGTCCGTCAAGGAAAGAGGTGATCTACATGAAGATGCCCTTCAACATGAAGACGCCATTCCACGTCGCCGAAAAGGGCGACGGGCCTTACGGCCTGCTGGCTATCCTCCGCTGGGTCATGGTTGTCATCTTCGTGTCGTTCGGCATGCAAAAGTTCACGCCGCAGTCCGCGCAGGGCATTGTTCAATTCATCAGCAATAGTCCGTTCATTTCGTGGTTATCGGTGCTGGGTATCCGGGGAGAAGCGTATTTCCTCGGCGTCGTGGAGCTGGGTATTGCCGTGCTTCTTGCGGCAGGCGCGTTCAGCCCGATCTTGTCGGCGGTCAGTTCGCTGTTAGGCATGATTACGTTCGCCATCACCTGGTCATTCTTCTTCACGACGCCCGGTGTCGTTAAATGGAGTTGGTCGACCGACCCGATGGCCTGGAACTTGACCGGCCAGTTCATCTTCAAGGACATCGTCCTGCTTTGCGTCTGTGTCGTGTTGTTCCTGGCTTCTTTGCCGCGATCTTTCATCCGATCACGTCGTATGTGAGGGGGGTCCTTCTTCGCCATTGTTGCGGGGTTCTCACTCTCCGTCATTGCGAGCAAAGCGAAGCAATCCATGCTTCCGCAAGTGGCGAAATGGATTGCTTCGCTCCGCTCGCAATGACGAGAGTTGTAGGATGGGTAGAGCGTAGCGAAACCCATCATTCGCGCGGCTTGCTCCATCGCTATGGTTTCGCCGCGCTCTACCCATCCTACGGCGCTATCGCGAGGATGTCCCCGCTTGCGCCGTCTCTCTCCCGAGCCGCCGCTGCAGCACTGACCAATACGTCGCCGGGAGCAAGCGTTGCAGCAGGTCCATCAAGCGCGCGTCGCTGCCGATCAGGATGCGCGGCCGGTTGTTCTCGACGCCTTGGATGATGCTGCGCGCGGCGGCAGTCGGTGTCGTCCTGGCGGCCGCATCGAACCATTCGATCGCCTGCGCGCGGCGCGCATTGTCGGATACGCCGGCGCCGGTGCGGGAATTACGGACGATGTTGGTCGCGACGCCGCCCGGATGCACCACCGACAGCCGCACCGGGCTGCGTGCGGCGGCAAGCTCATGCCGCAGGCTTTCGGAGAAGCCGCGCACCGCGAATTTCGAGGCGCAATAGGCGGTCTGGCCGGGCGGTGCGACGATGCCGAAGATCGAGGACACGTTGACGATATGCGCCTCGCGCTGCCGCGCAAGCTGCGGCAGGAAGGCCCGCGTCGCATGCACCGTGCCCCAGAAGTTGGTGTTGAACAGCCACTCCATCTGCGCCTGCTCGATCTCGTGGAACTGGCCGAGCAGGGTGACCCCGGCATTGTTGATGAGGATGTTGAGGGACGGGTGCGCGCTGGTTGCGGCCTCCGCGAAGCCCGCGATTTGATCGGTTTCGCCGACGTCGACGCGATGCACCGTGACTTTCGGCGCGCCTGCTTTTGCAACCTCGGCGGCCACCGCAGCAAGGCCGGCCTCGTCGCGGTCGGCCAGCGCGAGATCGGCGCCGCGTGCGGCAAGCTCGAGCGCGAGCGCCCGGCCGATGCCGCTGGCGGCTCCCGTCAGGGCCACCGCGCTTGCCGAGATCGTAGTCATGCGATCAGCTCCCAAAGAGGAAGGGGAACCATCTGTAGCACAGGGTTCCGCAAGTTTTTCAAATTCGAACTGAACCAGATCGCGGTGCAGGTTTTAACTTGCTTTAACTCCACGAACGGAGGCGCCATGGAACAGGCAAGAACGCCTCGCGCGAGAGCGCTCATCGTCGAAGACGACCCGATGCAGCGGCAGATGATCGGGCTCTTGCTGGAAGAGAGTGATTTCGACGTGATCGAATGCGCCAGCGCCGAAGCCGCGGAGGTGGTTTTGCAGCGCGACGGCGAGGATATCGATCTGATGATGACCGACGTCGAGCTCGCCGGCTACAAGGACGGCGTCGAGCTCGCTCACATCGCCAAGCGCCGCAATCCGGCCCTCGGCGTTATCGTCACCTCGGGCAAGCCGCTGAGGCGGCAGCTGCCCGATGGCGCCAAATTCTGGTCGAAGCCCTGGGCACCGCTGGATGTGATCCGCGAGGCGGAGCGGACGGTGCTGGCGCGGGATGGAGCGCGTTAGGGCATAATCCCATGCGCGTTGTGGGCTTCCGATCGGTGGGCGCAAAATCAAACGGCGGGCCGCAAGCCCGCCGGTTTGACCAACTCCGGTTGAGCGCCCGGGCGGGGCGAGCGCGCGCCGCCGCCCGGGCTGAAACAGTTACTTCTTGGCCTTCTTCTTCTTGGTGGCCTTCTTCGCCTTTTTCGCCTTCTTCGCTTTCTTAGCCATAGTATCCTCTCAGGGTTAAATGGATTGAAACGCGACGCTGAGGCATGCTTGGCGGAGGGCCAACCTCGCAACATCCTCGGTTGGCAAGCTCAGCAGATTCGCGGCGTGCTGCCGCGGGCTGTCACCTCACTGTCATCGTGTTATCCACAACTGTTACGCAGTTTGACACGGTTTTTCGCCGCACTGCCACGCTCCACCGCGCGCGCCACACGCGCCCGGCGGCATCGATGGTCAAGCTGGTAAGGTTAATGCTGCGGAAATTCGATCTTTATTGTTTCAAAACCACAGCACCGAATAGGCGATCAAATTGAGATTCCGTTAAGCCAGACGACGGCATGTTGCCGGTCGCGAGAGAGCCGTCACGAGCGGCCCGTTCACCTGTGGGAAGGGGCAGGATGCACATCCTGGATTTGCGGTGCTGAGCGTTCCGACGCTGTGGACGGTATCCGTCACCAACTTTTTCGCGCTTGGCCTGGTCTGGGTCTACGTCTCGCGCTGCTATCCCAAGTTCGAAGCAGCGCGGTTCTGGACGGCGGCTGCGTTTACGGCGATCGCGGGTGCCGCAGCTTCGATGCTGCGCGGCGTGGTCGACTTCAGCCTGCTGCTGATCGGCTGCAATGCGCTTCTGACCTTCGCCTGCTGGTTCGTGGTCATGGGCGTCCAGCGGTTCTACAACCTGCCGATCTCCTGGCGCATGCCTGTGCTCGGTGTCGGCCTGACCTGCATCGGCCTCGCCTATTTCCAGTTCGTGCAGGACGACATGCCGATGCGGATCGCGATCTATTCCCTCGGACAGATCATCCCGGCGGCGGTGACGTTGCATTTGCTGATCATGCGGCGCGACGACCAGAATCCCGGCGCCCGCCTTGCCGCCATCTGCTGCGCTCTTCTCATTATCGCCTATGGCGTTCGCTCGGTCCTGGCGCTGATGCGGGTCGGGGGCGATCTCTCGATCGTCGATTTCAACGGGATTCAGGCTGCGCTGATCCTGATCGTGATATTCCTGTCGATGGCCTGGAACTTCGGCCTCCTGTTGATGGCGATCGACCGGCTGCGCAACGAAGTCGCCGATCTCGCGCTGCTCGATGACCTCACCGGGGTCGGCAATCGCAGGCATTTCGTGCAGCGGCTGACCGAGGAATGCGCCCGCTCGGTGCGCAGCGGCGAGCCGTTCGCGCTGCTCGTGATCGACCTCGACGGCTTCAAGCGTATCAACGATACCCATGGCCATGCTGCCGGCGACGCCTGCCTGCAGCATTTCGCGCTGATGGCGCAGACCCGGTTGCGGCCGGCCGACATGCTGGCGCGCAGCGGCGGCGACGAGTTCTGCATCGTGCTGCCGTCGTCCACGCTGGCTGAGGGGGCGATGATCGCCCGCCGCGTGCTGGAGGTGTGCCGGGCCGATGCGGCCGAATGCTCGGGCCAGGAGATCCCGATCGCGGTCTCGATCGGGGTTGCGCAATGGACCAGGGAGATCGGCGCCTATCCGGACCGGCTGATCGCCGCCGCCGACCGGGCACTCTATGAAGCCAAGAAGCGGGGCCGCGACGGCTACGCGATTTCCGAGCCGGCTCCGCCGATAGTGCCCGACATCGCCGACATGCCTGACATCGTGCGGCGCAAAACGGCGTGAAGCCGCCTCACGGGGGCTGATGCATGAACCCTCGCCTGCTTGCGGCGGCGCTCTGCATCGCCGCGCTCGTCACGCCGGCCGTCGCGCAGACGCCTGACCTTGCGGCGATCGCGCGATCCTCGGGCACACCCGAAATCCCCGGTCTGAAGATGGTGTGGCTGGCGCCCTGGGGCGACGTCGCAAGATCCCATCCCTGGCGCAACATCATCGTGCACCAGACCGAGGGCCCCGCAGGCTCGGCCCGCGGCGGCGCACAGGCGCAATCCAAAAACCCGCGCCGGCGCGGCGTGATGGTGTGGGTCGAGACCGACGGCACGGTCTATTGGGCGGTCGACGAGAAGCTGGTGACGACCCATGGCGACGGCGCCAACCGCAACGACAACAAATATATCGACAACGGCCCGACCTATCACCAGGTCGTCGCCGGCAATTCGATCGGCGTCGAATTCGCCGGCAACTATCCCGACGTGACGCGTCCGCCTACCGAGGCGCAAGTCGCGGCGTGGCGGATCCTGGTGAAGGTGCTGCGCAGCCGCTACAACATCCCGCTCGAGCGCGTCTACGCCCATAACTGGATCGACTTCAAGGACGCCCGCTATTGCGAGGGCTGCGCCCTGGCGAAGATGGCACGGGAGTGGGGCGAGTAGGCGGGAGCCGCGCGTTCAGCGGGTTCATGGTCGCAAAGAAAAAGCCGGCGTCGCCGCCGGCTTTGACCGAGTGATTTGTTCTCGTCGTGCTGTCAGTGCGCGGCTTCGAGCGCCGCTTCCTGCTTGGCGATCGTGCCCTTGACGGCCGATTGCACCTTCTCGAAAGCGCGGACCTCGATCTGCCGCACGCGTTCGCGCGAGACGCCGAATTCGGCGGCGAGGTCTTCCAGCGTCATCGGCTCGTCCGCGAGGCGCCGCGCCTCGAAGATGCGGCGTTCGCGCGGGTTGAGCACGCTGATGGCGCCGGTCAAAGCCTGGCGGCGATGATCGAACTCTTCGCTCTCCGCCATCAGGGCTTCCGCGTTCGGCGCGGTGTCGACCAGCCAGTCCTGCCATTCGCCTGCTTCGCCGTCGTCGCGGATCGGCGCGTTGAGCGACGCGTCCCCGCCGAGACGGCGGTTCATGTCGATCACGTCCTGATCCGTCACGCCGAGGCGGCTCGCAATCAGCTTCACCTGGTCGGGGTGGAGATCACCCTCGTCCAGCGCGGAGATCTTGCTCTTCGCCTTGCGCAGGTTGAAGAACAGCTTCTTCTGGTTCGCGGTCGTGCCCATTTTCACGAGCGACCATGAACGCAGGATGTACTCTTGAATCGACGCCTTGATCCACCACATGGCGTAGGTGGCGAGACGGAAGCCCTTCTCGGGCTCAAACCGCTTCACCGCCTGCATCAGGCCGACATTGCCTTCCGATACGACTTCGGATATCGGCAAGCCGTAGCCGCGATAGCCCATGGCGATCTTGGCCACGAGCCTGAGGTGGCTGGTGACGAGTTTATGTGCCGCGTCGCGATCGTCGTGCTCGCGCCAACGTTTGGCGAGCATATATTCCTCCTGCGGCTCCAGCATCGGGAACCGACGGATCTCGGCGAGGTATCTGGAAAGACCGGATTCTCCATTGAGAACCGGCAACGTAGCTGTACGGGCCATACTTGCGCCCTCCAGTTGGTTCAGGCCCCCGATAGCGGCGGGCCCGGCAGGCGGCCGCTGTGTTAAAGCCGACCGGCTTGCGATGTTCCGCGTTGGATATTCAACGCAGGTGCAACAATACACCCAATGGCCCCCGATAGGGAAGGATTGCTGACGTCACGTCCCCGTGTGGCTGGTATAACCTATTGTCATATCAATGGTTTTTCAAGGGGTGCGTCATAGCGCCACCTCCGAGAGCGCCTTTCAGGAGAAGCAAATCCTCCGGCAGAGGCGCCTCCCAATGCAAAATTTCCCCGGTCCTGGGATGCTCGATGGTAAGGAGGTACGCGTGGAGCGCCTGGCGGCCGAGGGCGGCCAGCGCTGCTTGCGCCTCGAGCCCCAGTTGGCTGGCCTTGGTCTTGAAATGCGGCCCGTAGACCGAATCGCCTAGCAGGGGATGGCCGATATGGGCGAGGTGCACCCGGATCTGATGGGTGCGTCCGGTCTCGAGCCGGCAGGCCAGCAGGGAGGCGACCGGCTTGCCGTCCCGGCCCTGAAACATCTCCTGCAGCTCCCAGTGGGTGATCGCCTCGCGCCCGCCTTCGCGCACCGCCATCTTCTCGCGAGCATAGGGATGACGATCGATCGGCGCATCGATCGTGCCGCGCTGGCGGTTCGGCACACCCCAGATGAAGGCCAGATAGCCGCGCTCCATCTCCCCGGTGCGGCCATGGTCGGCAAATTGCGCGGTCAGCGACTGGTGGGCCTGGTCGTTCTTGGCGACCACCATCAAGCCGGTGGTATCCTTGTCCAGCCGATGCACGATCCCCGGACGCCGCACGCCGCCGATGCCGGAAAGGCTGGCGCCGCAATGGGCGATCAGGGCGTTGACCAGCGTGCCGCTCTCATGACCGGCGGCGGGATGCACCACGAGGCCGGCCGGCTTGTCGATGACGATGAGGTCGTCGTCCTCGTAGACGATGTCGAGCGCGATATCCTCGCCCTTCGGCTCCGGCGGCACCGCCTCCGGAACCTCGACTATAACCGTATCGCCTGCGGCGACGTGAAAAGCAGGGTCGCGGACGGGAGCGTCCTTCACCGTGACGGAACCGGCGAGGATCAGCGCCTTCAGCCGCGACCGCGACAGTTCCGGCAGGCGCGCGGCGAGGACACGGTCGAGCCGGGGCGAGCCCTCATCGCCCTGAACGACGACCGCCAGCCGTTGGCCGCCGGAGGGGACGTCAGGGCAGGGGGCGCCCTGTTCTTCTTCGTTCACGCTTACTTTCTTCGGCAAAACCGGTTTCCACTTCCGCAGATCATGTTTAAAGAGCCGCCCATGACCGACGCAACGATCCCTGAACCGACCCAAGAGCAGGCCGCCCTGATCGCGCGGGTGCGGCGGATGATGCTGATCGCGGGCCTGACCTCGGCGCTGGCAGTGGCCGTGGTCCTCATCGCCGTCGGGTATCGCTTTTACCGCGGGGAGGGAAGCCCTGCCGCCGCGACCGACATCACGGCGGCGCTGCCGAAGGGCGCCCGCATCGTCTCCACCGGCATCGCCGGCGACCGCCTGGTGGTGACCCTCGATATAGGCGGAGCCACCGAAATCCGCACCTTCGATGCAAAAACGCTGAAACCCGCAGGAAAACTCCGCTTCGTCAGCGAACCCTGAGCCGAGCTCGCTTGCAGTTTTCGGTTTTCGAGGCTATTGCCTGAGACCGCAACGCTCCCTTCGTCTAGCGGTTAGGACGCGGCCCTCTCAAGGCTGAAACAGGGGTTCGATTCCCCTAGGGAGCGCCAGCTGTCTTCCCCTCATATTGATTTCGCTTAGGTTTTCGCCGGTTTTCCCAAATTTACGGAAGAGGTTTGGGGAGTTTTGTTCGCCTAGTGATCTTCCAACTTCACGATTGCGCGGCGGCCACCACGGCGACGATCGGCTTCACGCGTGTAGCGCTCAGCTTCGGCCGATGTCAGATGACCTAGCGCGGTCATGATGTCGTGAGCGGTCGCGCCTGGTCGGCGAGCAACCGACGGAACGTCTTGCGCAAACCGTTTCGGCGTCGGTCCAGGCGCGGATTTCCTTCGATTTGCCGCGCTTGATTCCGTCTGAAGGGTCAAGTGCGAGCCACTTCAGATCGTCCTTGACGTGGCGGATCAGGATGCGAAATTTCTTCAGCGTATCGAGTTTCGCGCCGGGTTTGTTTGCCAGCGGCTTCGGGATTTTTTCTCCAATCCGTTCTTTCGTCAGCCCAGCTACCGCACGATGTCGCGTGATCGCGGCGGATCTGATCCATTCGATTGCGATAGCCTGACTGGCTTCCTTCGCCGAGCGACGCGAACGCGTCACTGTTCAGATAAGAGGTTACCAGCACGCCGATAGAACGCGGCGCGTCCTTTGTCGGAGCCGGCTCATTGCTGTTTCGCCGGCCAAATCCCGATTGAAAAACCGCGAGCAGTGGGCAAAATGCAACCGCTGGTGATTTGGTTGGTGGGGCAACAATGCTTTTGCGGATGCTTCTAGCGGTATTCTTTGTCGTGTCTGTTTCTAACGAACAATCGCTCGCTCAATTCGAGCCTCTGGCATTTGCCATGTGCAAGAAGATCGGTGCGGACACGGCAAGATTGAAATGTTTCGACGAGATAGGCGCTGAACTAGATAAGAAAGGCTCTCAACCCAATACTGAGCCTGCAAAATGGGCCGTTGAGGAAGATCGGTCTCCGATCGACGACTCTCCTCAGGTCTCAGCAGCTATCCGCGGAGAGCCTGCCGGGGCCTTGCTGGTACTGAGGTGCAAGGAACGTAAGACTGAAGCAGCTTTCTTGCCCTCCGATACATTCATAACCGACTCTGGTGATGGTGTCCCAGTACTAATGCGCCTCAACGACGAACAGCCGCTCAGCACCATGTGGCATAAATCTACTTCGGGGCAGGCCGTGTTTGTGCCTGCGCCAGTTGCGTTCATTCGTTTACTGACAGACGGTGGGAAGCTTTTCATCAGGGCTACAGGATTTCGTGGACGCCAGTCTGATGGGTTGTTCCAACTCGCTGATGTATCGTCGGTACGAACGAAGATCGAGGAGGCTTGCAATTGGTCGACGCCCAAGAACGATCGTAGTGCTAGCAAGCCGACTGCGAATGCGAAAAGCAAGTGAGCCCTGACCGGAAACGGCTTATAGGTCGCCAACAATTTAACGGCCAGAGCATTCGCTCGCTCCTTGCTTTACGCGCTTTGCTAACTTTGGTGTTTGCAGCCATGTTACCCAGAATCGCAAAACTCGATGAAGCATTTCGCGAAGCCATTCAGGCGTACGTTCAAGCTAGGTCGCGCAGTAGAGGCGTATTAAGTCAGATCAAGTCTCACGCTATCCATGAAGGTCGCTCCACCTCGATAGAGCGTAGCACCGTCGAAACAGAATACACGACAATGAGGGAAGCTACTGCCCAGGTAATAATCGATTTTGAAGAATTGAAGTCAGTAGATGCGAGCTACATTCTAACAAAGGCTAATGAGATTGCCGATCAATTCGAGAAGCATCTGTCGATGCATCTGTTTGAGACGATGGACGACGTAACCAAGAAAACCGGTCTGAGATACGATGGAAACGGAAAGCCGCTCACCAATGAGACAATCATCGAAGCACTTTCCGGTATGCACATGGATTTCGATGTAAATGGAAATCCGAACTTCTCTATCGTCACTTCTTCGGGGATTGCGACGACATTTCAGAAGCTGGATGCCGAATTTGACAATGACCCGGCGCTAAGAAAGCGATGGGATGACTTCATAGAAAAGAAGCGAGATGAGTTCCGAACGCGAGAAATTAATCGAAATTTGGCTGGATAGTGCAGGCGAACGTCAGTACCAATTTGCCTTCCGTAATGCTCTCCTGTTGGAGGGCTACACGATCCTTCACGATACTAGTCACACCGCGCTTGAGCTTGGAAAGGATGTCATTGCGGTGTCCCCATCCGGAGAACTGTTCGCCTATCAATTGAAGGGCAATCCGGGTGGACGATTGTCGATGTCTCAGTGGCATACTCTAATAGCCCAATTGCAAACGCTTATCTATCAACCAGTTTCGCACCCAGCAATAAAGCCGGGCACGCCGCATACACCAGTTCTCGTTACTAACGGCGAGATACATGAAGACGTCTATGCGGCAATTACTGGCCTGAACGCGGCGATTGCGGCGCCTCACGCTCGTTCCTTGCAGACAATCGCGCGCGGCCAGCTATTACAAAAAATCGTAAACGCCGCAGACACTATCTGGCCCGTTGATATCTCTACGCAACGCAACGTCCTCAACATCTTTGTTTCAAAAGGCGACGATGAATTACCACTTGCTGAGTTCGTATCTCTTCTAAGCGATGTGCTTGTGTCGACTAAGTACAACGATGCGGCTATCCCTGCCTTGCACCTGATCGCAGCCGTACTAGCGTCGAACTGGATCGATCAGGCGAACTACTTTGAGCTGATAAAGATGTATGCGCTCCTGGCTGTGGCTGTTGCTTGCTATCAAGCGCGCTGGAAGCGACGGCGGAAAAGAGACGGGCAGTTCATCGAAGAGATAACTATCAATCTGAAGTCTCATATTCATTGCTTTGTGCAAGCTGTGAAAATGGAATACGAACGTGGGCCGCTGATCAACCGTGACATCTTCGGGGAGTTTGCGTACTACCACCCCAGAAGAAAGATGATTTCAGGCATTCTTTCAGCAGCGGTTCTCGATAAGTCAAACGGCTTCGACGAAAAGACAACCGATTTCATCTGGAGCTTTGTTTGTAAAGAGAAGCACTCCGCATTTCTTCTCTGGGAAGGTATCATTCCGTATTGTCTTGCAGAGTTTTGGGCTCTCTCCAATCTTCAGGGCACAATTGAGCCTCACAGACGTTTGTTCACTTTGACGCGCGACATCTTGCATTCAAATTCGAGCGACCTGACGCAGTTGCATCTTGCAGGGCCGTACTATTCCTTGCGTCAAGTTGTAGAGCACAAATATAGCGATTTTCTTGGGGTGCAGCACTCGAAGCTCGATGTGGACGATCATCGTCTCCGATCCTGGTTCGCAGAGCCCTTATTCATGCTATTGGCGCGGCGCAACTATAAGTCCCACTGCCAGCTTCTATGGCCTACGTTGACGAGGTTCCTGCACGCCAGGACTCGTTTACCGAATGCAGTTGATTTTGGACCTGCGCGCTGCCAAGACGCTATCGCGGAAGATAGAGTGTTGGATACGAGCACCCAAAGAACTTGGGAAGACATAGTTGGCGAGGCCGCAAACACGTCGCGTCCATTGATTCCAGACTCGCTCCGCGAGCGACCGCATTTAGTGCTGCTCTATTGCTTGTTTATTCCCCAGCGGATGGACCGTGATGTAATTCTTTGGCTTGATCGTTGCTTTTGTCGGACTTGGTATTGATCCTTTCTGGAAGAGAAGGCGGCCCCGAAGTGCTGGCTTCTTTGAGCTCTCGGGCATCCTACCGACCTAACGATTCGTTCTGCAGCGAGACCGGGCGGCGGTAAGCGCAGCCAACGTGAAGAGAAATGACCAATGACCCCGAACTTCGATGCGATGAACGAGACGGACGTACGCGAAATCATAGTGCGTCCGCTTCTGCACCGACTGGGCTACGCACATGGAACGGTTGCCAATATCCGCACCGAGGTCCCGCTACGCTATGACAGAGCCTTCCTGGGGCGGAAGCAGCCGAAGAAAGATCCTCCCTTGGCTGGTCGAGCAGACTACATCTGCGATGCTACGTCCTATGGGCGCTGGGCCGTAGAAGTTAAAGCGCCTTCGCGGTCGCTGACTCAAGATGATGTTGAGCAGGCTCACACCTACTGTGCTCACCCAGAGATCAGTGCGACCTACTTCCTACTGACTAACGGGCGGGAGTTTAGGCTGTACGCTACTGGGCAACTGACACAGCCCTATTTGAATTGGATGTTCGAGGAAACCGAACAGAGGATTATGAATCTCTTCAATGTCGTGGGTTACGACGCTATCCGAAGGCTCACCGAGATAACCCGCCCTGACGTCAATAAGCCCCTTGGGCCTGGCCTTCCTTCCGGAGTAAAAATCGTTGGTGGGGAGGTATTGTACGGCGAGCACTATTCCGACCATCCTCTGTTTCAAGCGAACGCGCTGAAGGGATTGGTGGGAGCGGTTACCGGCGGTCAAGTCAAGCGGAACGACGATGGGCGGCTTCTGGCTTCAGTGAGCGTAAGGAGCCCCTATCAGCAGCTTGCGGCCCTGATCAAGCTCGCTGGGCTCGAAGATTTCAGTTTCTATTGCTCGGACGAGTTCATTTCCAGAAACGTCGAAAGGCCAACGATCTTTCAGAACGTGGTGAGCGGCGAACTTCCGCCGGGGCAGAAAGCTCAATTGCTGCCTGGGCTGCCGCCGGTTCCCCTCCCCTGGTTTCAGTTCACCGTATCAACCTACGCGACCGGCTATGTAGCGGCCACATTCGTTGGGGTGCTCGCGTTCGACTACAGATACCAACTCGCGCGCGGTTTTTCATCCGGCAACCCGATTCTAGATTCTGCAATCGCGGCAACTCCGTCAACAGCGCGAGTAGAAGGAGAGGGCACGTTCAAGGTGCTCCTCAATCTGCCAGCCTAACGAAGATGATGTGTATGTAGTCCTCGAGGTGAAGCAATTCATAATGCGAAGCTCAGCGGCGGAAGCGTTTGAATGCTATCTCAGCAGCAGTGATCCATGGTTCAATGAAGCAATTCCTCCAGACATTCGTAGGATCACTCGCGGCGAAACTGCTTGCTGGTATAGCCCTCGCGTTTCTGGCGCTGCTTGGCTTTGGTTCCGACTACTGGGTGGGCCTTTTCATCAGGTGGGCATCTGATCCGCTCGGCCTAAGTCTAAATGCTGCGCGCTTGGTATTCATACTTGCGGGCATTGTGCTCGTCGCATCGCTCATGTTGCCGACCATCAAGCGAAGACTTTGGCCCGCACCCGTCCATCATGTTGAAAGCGTCAACCTCGCAGCAGGCATGACGCCGCAAACCACGGCTCCGGTGTTGCTAATCGCGAACGCTAAGGGCGGTAACGACAAGCTCCAAATAGTTGTCGAGTACAGTTCGTTTCATAGGTCGTTAGGCTGGGCAGGATGGCTCAAGCCGCGCCAAGTCTTGCTCCAGAACCTGCAAGACGTAATCGAAGGTCAACAAATCCGGGTGCCTGTGGTGACCTGTAACGCAGACGCCAGCGAAGTCTGGTGGGGCGGCGCTAACGATAGCCCCGGAAACCTAATTCAAAAATCCACCAAGTATCGCGCCAAGCTGAAATTGATTGGAGACGAAAAGGAAGAGCAGTGTTTCCGATTTTGCCTTCTTAGAACTTCTCTGACTGAAGCACCCTATATCGTTGAAGTTTTCACTGAAGTTGACTTGGATATTGTCTAGTGACAACCCGCCCATTAATCGGCTCGAACTGAAACGGCATGGGCTCACGAGGAGCTTTGACAAGCTGTATGGCGTCAACGCGTTTGCTCGCGCGGGAGGCGGATCCCCGCGCGTCGGTGATACTCCAATACAAGATCGATCCGTTCCTGTTCGTCCAGCGCAAGCCACTGCTCCGCAGGCGGCTCCGTGAATGGATCATACTTACGGATCGCGCCTTCCGCTTGCTCAAGCGGCGATCGGGCGACTTCCCGCGCCTGAGGATCAACTTGGTGCAAGCCGGATGACGGCTTGTCCAGGCCTTGTGAATTGAGACAGCACTTCTTGAACTTCTTGCCGCTGCCGCAGGGGTCGTTTCGTCCCACACCTTTGTACAAATTGACCATGGGAGCGCCCAGCGACAGAACCCGTAACGACAAATTCTCTTTCGAGCGAATAGACAATATGGACTGGCGTCGTCAGCCAAGCAACCCCAGGCAAATTGCGCAGCAGCCACTTGCGTTTTCGCTCACCGCGTCAGTTTGCTGAGGCCTAGTTCTGTCCAAAGCGAGTCGAAGCTGCATTGGCCATCGGGTCATTTGGGTCGGCGGCTTGCGCCGGCCGGTTCCCCATCATCTTGAGCCACTCGATGACTTTGATCCGTGGCTCGGCTTGAATGGCAGGGATTCCTTCCCGGCATCGCCGATTTCTTTTGGTTTGCGCGCTGCTGCGAAAGACGATCATTCAATCGCTTGCAGCAACTTCCGCGCTTCACCCAACAACGCGCTAATCCGCCTTCGCTCGGCGATCGCATCTCTGGTGAACAGGCCGTGCTTGCGGGCGTTCTGGTTTGCCGTTGGCGCGCCGGATCCCTGTGCGCCGCCGTGCATGCGGCAGCGCTTTTTGCCGTGCACCGCCGGCGAGCGGCAGGCGCTACTGGTGCGGGTTTTGGCGCCACACCGTGGGCTCGCCAGCATCGGGCCGGTATTTCTGATGTGATCGCTCATGGCTGTGCGTCCCGCTTGGCGACAGCGGAATCGCGCCGTCGCTTGGAGCCAGCAGCCTTCGGCGCCTTCCGCGCGGCGGAGGCCCGATTCTTGTCCGAAACGATCACGCTCGCATGCTGCGTGACGTTGCCGACAATGGCCTTGCCGCCGTCCTCCACCTTCACGTTCTGCACGGTGATGGCGGGCTCGCCATGGCTTCGGTAGCGGCTCAGCGCATCGATCTGGGCGGGAAACGTGCGGGCGAGCCTGCCCAAGGCGCGCGCGGCGCTGTCGTGCTGGGCGAGGTCGTCAGAGCTGGCGAGGTGATGGGCACATCGCATCGCCATCACATGAACCGAAACCATCTGCGCCACCAGCATGGCCTCGACGGAATCTCTTGGGCGAATGCTCTTCACCATCGAAATCATGAAGGAGAGGTTGACCTCGTCGGCGCTCCCGCCGCTCACGCTGGCCCTGACCAATTGCCGGAGGATGCCATCCATCGCGTCGCGATCGGTTGCCCCCAGCGCGTTCGCCATGAGTTGTTCGCCGAGCTCCGGATCGGGATGCTCGATGGAGAATCCCTGCGACGAGAGCCTTATCCGCGGGGCGGCGGCAGCTTTGGTGGGGTCGGTTGCGGCGATCATGTTTGGCATGGCGAGGCTTGGGGCGGTGTTCATGTCGAAACTCCCTGGCATGCGCGCGGCAAGCGGGCGCGGTTCGGCCACGCGCAGTCATGGTTCACCGCGCGGAGCCGGTGCAATTTCAATTGTGGATGAGGATGCGGGTGAGGATTCTTGGACCGCAGGTCGCAACCGATGCGCCCGCTACTCGCGGACCGACGGGCGTTTACAAGATTGCGGAATGATCAAGGAATGCCCCTGATTTGCCCGACGTGTCAAGGTGCTATTCCAGCGCTAGCTGCCGCCTGCATCTTTGCATGGGGTTGTTTTCGATATTTGAGAGCGCGCACCTTCGAAGGGGAGTTCTCCGACGTCACCCGCAAAGGCACGGTGCGATACGCACGATAGCGGGTATCGAGTTGCATGGCCGACCTGCATATGAATATTCCCGCGGGGCGCCTAGGAGCATTATACTGCAATCTGAATTACATAAGAGTTCGCAGTTTTATTCTGAGTGGCGCGCCATGCTGCGCCTTTCCACGCTGGAGTACGACTTTGTACGATTGCGCCAGTAGGTTCGTTCAAAGCTTACGCGCTGCTGATCGCCCGAGACCGTCTTCCCGATCGAACACCCGCAAAAGGCGCGAGATACCCGACCCGAGCATTGACGTGACCACTGGATTGAGACCGGTGTCGCTGTCGATCTGAACGGTGACGGTTCGCCCGACGATCAATTCATCCGCATTGTCATTCACGTCGAGCTTGATCCGGACGGGAATGCGCTGAGCGAGCCTGACCCATGAGAAGGTCGGATTGATATTGGCAAGCATGCTCGCACCCGAACTTCGTTCACGATCTTCGATTCCGCGGGCGATGCTATCAACTTTTCCTCTCAGGATCGAACCGCCCATCAACCTGACATCGGCAGCATCGCCCACATGGATGCGTGCGAGTTTCGTCTCCTCAAAGTAGCCTTCGACGCGCACCGTGTCGGTCTCGATCAAAGCCATGATGCCTCGACCCGCCGGAAGGTAGGAACCTGGACGCAGATCGAAGTTTGTCACGTGACCATTTACTGGGGCGCGGATCTCAGATCGGGTCAGATTGAGACGTGCGACATCCAAATCCGCTAGGGCCTGATTATAGGCAGCCTTGGCCTGAAGATCTGCGGCGCGGACCGTCTCGCGCTGCTGTTGAGAGATGACCCCATCGCTCAGCTTTTCATAGCGGGTGCGATCGCTCGCGGCTCTCTCAAGGGCGGCTTCCCGGTTTGCCACCACAGCCTCTGCCTGTCGGACCGCCAGACGAAATCGCTCCGGATCCAATCGAAGTAGGACGTCCCCTTTGCGAACCGCCTGATTATCTTTGATCAGAACTTCCTCGACCAGGCCGGAAACGTCCGGAGCGACGACGACAACGTCGGCCCTGACGTGGCCGTCCCGCGTCCAGGGAGCTTCTTCGTAGTGGTCCCACATGCCGATGGCGACCGGTGCCGCAATGGTGAGAACCAACGTGGTGACAAAGATGCGCGGCAGAATCGAGCCTCTCCCGGTCATGGCAGCAACTTCCCCAAGAAAGTGTAGGATATATCGACGAGGATCGCGAAGATCGCGAATTCGAATAGCGCCGGGTGCCACGCGAAGCTCTTGATCCCTGACGAAACGAATCTCTTGAGCACTGCGGATAAAGTGATCCCGAGCCCCAGCGCGAAGACGCAGGCGACGACAAAGGTCGGCACGAACACACCTGCGATGTTGATCTCTTCGTTCATTGCGCAACTTCATCAAAAGTTGGAGCTGGCGCATTCGGGAAGAGCACGCGACGTAGGCCGACTAATGCGGGCAGCCGTGTTCGTTGGATTGCGGCGTCCGATTTGCAATGCTGGCGCAGCTCCACATCGATCGCCGCGAGCAGCGCCTGTGCCTCGGTTGGATGAAGCTCGCTGTCCCCCGACGCAAACCGTCGGAAGGCGTGCGACAGCTTAGCGGGGAGATCTCCGAGAGTCGTGCTCCGCTGGCCGTTAACGCTCACCACGCTCGACTTTAAGTCGAGCAAGTCCAGGCCCATCTGCAGCGCGGCCAGCGAGCGGCCGGCTTCTGCCTCTACATCCGCGCCGGATAGCGCCAATCTTGGAATGACCAGGCCGAGACGGTCGAGCATCACGCCCACCCACCGCTCTCGGCTCATCGGTCGGCGGGCGCCGGCGAGGATCGCCAGGTCGACCCATCCGTGCCGGATTAGGCGTCTCGCAGCGTGCTTCGCGGTCACCGAGCGGAATGTGCGGACGGCCAGGAAGGCGGCAATGAGGCCGATGAGTGAGGCGGCATTGGTGTTGGCGAACGAAGCGAAGTCGGCCGAGAACCTGTTTTGAAGATCAAGCGCCCCGATCAGACCGAGGCCGAGGGCCAACGCTTTGAGGATGTGGCGCGGATTGGCCTGCAGATAACCGATGATGAGGAACGGCGGAGCCAGCGCGGCTACTAACATTGGAAATCCGTCGATCGCTGGGAAGATCAGAAACAGGTAGATGGCCGCGATCGGCAGCGACGCCACTGTCCAGATCGTATAGGACATCAGGGTCGGAGCGGGATCGTCGAGGCTGCTGTAGAGCGCTGCGGCGATCGTGGCTATCTGCACGGCGATGCCACCTTCCGGCCAGGCGGTTGCGATCCAAACGGCGCTGCAGCCAAGCACGGCCGCGAAAAGAGCGACGACGGACAAGGCAGCGAGCCCCTGGTCACGATGGAGAGTTCTCTTGGCGCGGCGGACTTTCGGGCGAGATGCCGTTGTCGGGTTGGAAGTAACTTGCGATCCATGGATGATCGCGGACAGTTCGTGGGTTGCAGCCAGTGCTTCGATTAACGCCGCCGACTTGGCGATCATGCTGGATGCGAGAAGCCTTTCGCATTCGTCTTGCGCAGCGGGCAGTGCAGCGTCAAATTCCGCGCATCGGCGGAGCAACTCGGTCGCGCTCAGCCGCGAATCAATTGGATCGCGCGCCCATTCGCCGAGTTGCGAGAGAAGTTGATCCAATTCCGGCGTGCGTCGCTCGCCGAGCGCAGCGAGCCTATCTTCGATCGCCGTTAGCATGGGCAGCACGAGCGCGAGCTTGTCCTGCAAGGCACGAATCGCCCATAGCTCTGGCTTTGTCGCGGCTGTGTCGTAGCTGAGGTGGGTTGATAGCACTTCGAAGTGGGTGATGTCAGCGGCCAACCGCCAGCGCGCGGAGTTTCCTTGCGTTGGAGTGTGATCCAGCAAGACATCCGCCGTCCAAGCGAATGCATCACGAACCGCAGCATCGATTGCCTTGGTCAGGGCGCCTGTGACATCGCTCGGAAACAGCAGCGTATGGACGACTGTTGCACAGCAGATCCCGAGCGCGATTTCCTCGACGCGTGCCAAGGCGACGTCGAAAACCAAATCAGGAGCAGCTACGCTTGAGAACGCGACGGTCGTCGCCGTGTATCCCGCCAGCATGAAGGCGTAACTGCGGGGAGTCCGGTCTTGAAGGGAGACGTACAGACAGAACGCTGCCCAGCCCGTGATGGCAACGGTCATCAAGGTCGGCTGATCGACCAAGATCGGAACAAGCGCCACGGCGGCGCAGGCGCCGAGCAGTGTGCCGAGCAGACGGTAAACGGCCCGTGAACGGACCGCGCCGGCGAGTGGTTGGGCAGTAAGATAGACGGTGAGCATTGCCCAGTAGGGTCTCTGTAGGCCGAGACGAAACGCCAGATAAATTGCGAGCATCGCCGCAATGAACGAATTGGCCGATAGCAGCGCCCACTTGGGGTCGAGGGTACCTGGAAATGCGATGTCTCCGAAAATTCGGGACAGAGTGATTCGTGTCATGGTTCTACGCCGGGTCCGTGAAGCACCCGAACGATAGGACTTGCAGCGCGCCAGGAATTTCGCCACTTTGCCAAATAATTGCTAAGTTATGACAATGCGTGGCTCTCTCCTCCAATACTACCGTGAATTGGATCCGGACGCGCTGGACCGTCCGGTCGCTGCGCTCATGGTCGATACTCAGGAGAAGGAAGACGAAGTTCCGATCCACACACATCGGAAAGGACAGTTGGTTTTGGCGCACCGCGGTGGCGTGACGTGCGAGGCCCCCAGTGGACTTTGGATGGTGCCTCCGCGATGCGGCGTCTGGATCCCCGGCGGCATGCCGCACAGCAATCGAGCGACCGCCAATGCCAGCATCTATTTCCTATACGTAGACATGAATGCGGCATCCGTTCCGAAGGAGTGCTGCACGCTGTCGATCACCCCTCTTCTGCACGAACTAATCCATCGCTTGGCGACGCTGCCGCCCCTCTATAATCCGGAAGGACCAACGGCTCAGATCGTCGTGGTTCTGCTGAACGAGCTCATCGAGATGCCGACCGAGCAATTGCATCTTCCAGTTACGCGCCACTCAAAACTACGCGCGATCGCCGATGCCTTGATGGAAAATCCTGCGGATCGCCGCACCGTAGCAGAATGGGGCGAGGCCATTGCGCTCGGCGAACGGACGCTCATGCGCCTCGTCGTCGCCGAGACCGGCATGACGTTCAGTCGCTGGCGTCAACAACTCCACATCATAATCGCTCTTCAGCGGTTATCCGCGGGAGAGTCTGTGCAATCGGTATCTGAAGTTCTCGGCTACGATTCCGTTAGCGCATTTATAACAATGTTCAAGAAGGCGCTCGGCAAATCGCCGGCGCGGTATTTTTCCGATCGCGTCAACAAGCGGGGCGAAGGGGCGGCGGAACCGCAGTTCAACTAGATCCTGCAGCGGCGAGAGATCCGGTGCCGAGCGCGAAGCACGAGATCGAGCGCTCTTTCCGGCATCGAGATATCTTCAACGACGGCCGCCAGCCAATCGCACGAACGAGGAATGTTCCCGATCGCACTCCGTCACTAGGTTGCTCGGTCGATCGAGCACCGTCAAAGATTGCCGATGAGGCGACCAGCCGTCTTTTAAGATCACTTCCCCTGAGGATTGAAATCAAAGTTCTTCGTTTCGAACGATCTCGATCCCGAATCCGGACAGACCTTTGAAGCGATGGATTGACGATGTCGCTAAAAGCTGGCTGCATTATGATCAAGGGTGCGCGACGTCTCGATGCTCATGCCCGCGTCGATCCTCGTCTGAGGGGCTGCGTCGTATTGTGGCTTAGCCGGCCTCTCGATGCGCTTGGAAGCCAGGTTGCACGACTTGATCTGAACTGGCTGGTTTGAGTCGATAGGAAGTACCGTCTTGTGAGAAATCCGCTTCAAAGCCAAGTTTGAACGAATGCTCGAAACACCCGGTATGCGCGAGAGCTTGTTGACGATGAGGTCTTCAAGAGCCTCGATGTCGGGCACCATCACGCGGAGAAGATAGTCGCTGTCTCCCGTCATCAGGTAACACTCCATCACTTGGCTCAAGCGATCAATTGTGCGCGTGAAGTTCTCAAGTGATAGCTGGACTTGCTTTTCAAGCTTGACTTGGATGAAGGCGGTAACGCAGATGCCGAGGACCGCCGGATCCAGTACGGCAATTCGTCGATCTATCACCCCGAGCTTTTCAAGCGTACGAACTCGGGCGAGGCAGGGCGACGGTGAAAGATTGACGCGGGAAGCAAGCTCGACGTTGGTCAGGTCGGCGTTCTGCTGCAGTTCATTCAGAATCTTTATGTCGATCCTGTCGAGAGCCGTGGTTGTCATCTCGTCTTCTCCCAGGGCAAGCGGTAGCTTTATCGAGGCCCGGCCCCGCGCGTTATCCCGCGTGGTGACATCTCGATGACAGAGATGCTAACCGCAGTTGCGACCGTGAAATTTCGACAAAATGACGACTTATATCGAAAAACCGTCAATTTCTCAGGGCTGGCCGTGCAGGCATGAGGCAACCCGTGGCGGGATGCCGTCCACTCGAAAACAAGTGTGCGTGCTCAAACGCCTGCGACCGAACGGCTAGAGTCCGAACACAAAAGGCGGATCCTGCGACCGATAGAAGAAATAAAAAGCAATCGTCTTAATCTGCCACTGACGCCTGCTCGGAGCGTTCTTGAAAGTATTTGGCAGGAGATCTCCCCAGAGCCTTCTTGAACATCGTAATGAATGCAGTGGTAGAGCCGTAGCCCAACGTGGCTGCAACCTGGTGGACCATCGCGCCACCGGAGAGTTCCCGCAACGCGACCATTAGGTGTATTTGCTGTCGCCAGCGTCCGAAGGTCAGACCTGTCTCCCGCTCGACCAGCCGAGAAAGCGATCGTTCGCTCATCGCTACACGATCGGCCCATCCAGCCAATGAAGATCTATCGGCTGGAGTTCTGGTCAGAGCGTCGGCTATGAGCTGAAGTTTTGGGTTACCGGAAATGGGCAGCGAAAGATCCTCGACCGGCTGGACGGTCAATTCATCAAGCAGAACTCTGGCAAGCCGACCACAATGACTGTCAGGATCATAATGTCGCGGCATGACCGCGAGCCGGAGAATCATCTCGCGGACCATCGGGCTGATCGACAATGTGCAGCATCTTTCCGGAAGGGCCGCTGAATCCGGCTCGACGAACAGAAGGCAAATCATCGCGTTTGCTGTTGCCTTGTTGCTGTGCTCAAGGCCGCCCGGGATCCACACGCCGGACTGCGGAGGTACTATCCAGCGAGTGCCTGGAACGTCGCAGGTGATTCCACCACGGAGTGCCAAAACGAGCTGACCTTTTCTGTGACTGTGGATCGGCGTCTCGTTATCGTTATCTAAGACGTCCATTCGAACGGCAGTGGCCGCGACGGGACAATCGTCCGGATCGAATTCAGAAAAACCCAACTGCACGGTCATGTCCGCAATTGTCGATATTTGGAGATGATTTGGCAAGGTAACTTAGTCCTTTCGCCGCTGCGGAAGTGTAGGGAATAGCGCCATCTATTGAGGCAAGATGCAAATGCGCGTTCTTATTTCCCGAATGGTCAATTCGAATCTTCAATTGCAAAGTGAGCTCAGTGGAAAACTGTTCTCTCTTGAGGAAGGGCTCGAGAAAGCGCGTCTGAAGGTACCGGGGCCTTAGAACAGGTATACGAGCGATGGACCTTCTCGGTAGCCTCGGCATTTTCGTACGCGTAGCGGAAGTTCTTTCGTTCTCGGCCGTGGCGCGCGAGCGCGACGTAAGCCAGGCTGCGGTCGCCCGCCAGATTTCGCAGCTCGAAGAGCGTTTTGGCGTTCGCTTATTCCATCGCACTACGCGAAAGATCAGCCTCACCGATGACGGACAGATGCTTGTCGTCCTTGCAAGACCGATATTGGACGGCGTCGAGGATATGCTGACGGCTGTGGGACGACAGAGTACCTCTCCCATCGGATTGGTCCGGGTTGGCGTGACGGGTACCGCTGGTCGCTTTCTGGCGCAACGTCTGCCCGAGTTACTGGCGGATCACCCGGGGCTGAAGGTCGAATTGGTGGTGAGCGATCGAATCGGCGACATGATCGAAGAGCGTCTCGATCTTGCGATGCGTCTTGGCGAGATATCAGATGCATCATTGATTGTTCGTCACGCCGGCACATTTTCACGCGTTGCCGTGGCCGCGCCCAGCTATATCGAAAAGCACGGCGAGCCTTGCTTGCCCGCGGAACTTGCGCAGCACACCTGCATCGTCCACGCCAGCAACCAGAACTCCGACATGTGGACGTTCGTGACCAATGAGGGGGCCCAGCAATTTCGCGTGTCGGGCGGATTTCTCGCCAATGACGCGAGCGCCGTGCATCTGGCTGCACGAAGCGGATACGGGATTGCCCATCTCGCGCTGGTCGACGTGTTCGACGATTTGCGCAGCGGCCAGCTCGTCCGTGTGCTGAACAACTTCCCGTCTCCGAACATTCCGTTCAGCCTGGTCTACTCCTCGCGCCGGCATCTTGCGCCACGTACGCGCGCGGTCCTGAATTTCATCCTGCAGGAGCTACGAGAAATTCGCGCTTTGCTTTCCGCGGATCCAGGCGAAGGTCGAGACCAAGGAAGCGACCGAAGCACTCCGGCTTTCAGCGTATGAAGTTGCACGACGTTCTGGTTCGACAGGATGTGGTTGGGGTCGCTGGCATGTTCCGCTTTGTTCGCGTTGGTGCGTGAGAAGTCGAAAAAATAGGCGCGTACTGCACAAAGCAATGACGATTTGCTCAGTCCAAGAGCAGGAAGCATCGATAAGTGTCCAGGGAACAGCATCGAGATGGCCGGCGATGCGATGACATCAAGTATGGCAAGCGCATTTGCGATCGAAACAGGTCGAAACCCAGCAGAGATAAATCGCCTCCGCTCGCCGCGCGCGCCGGTGCGTAATGATGCTAAAGTCTGTGTGCTGCGGCATAAAATGCTGATCAGCTAGGTGGGCGACAAACTGTTTGAGCATTAATGCTGAGAAAGCGGCGTCACAATTGCAGGACGATTGAAGTTTTCAGAGATCGCAGATCGACGGCCCGTTCGGAATCGGGAGTGAGAAAGTGAAGCTTAAGCAAGTCTATCTTACTGCCGTCGAACCCGAAGGGTTAGCCAAGTTCTACGAGGCTCTCGGATTGACGATCCGCTTCGCTGACCGTGGCAAGTGGATCCAATTCGTAGGAGAGAAAGCTGCCTTTTGTATCGCAAGCCCGGCTGAATCCGTGTCCGAGCAGTCTCACAATGCGGTCCTCGTATTCGAGGTGGATGATTTGGAAATGGCTGTCGAACGCGCGCGGGCGGAGGGGGCTGAGGTGCTTGGTGAAGTCCGGGATATGGGAGCGCATGGCCGGGTGGCCCATTTCAGGGACCCGCAACATAATACGATCCAGCTCATTCAAGTCGCGAGTAGGGCGTCAGATCAACCCTCTGAATGACTTCAGTTCTATGTGACGGGGCTATTTATCACCATGAACTTCCGAGTGTCGCCTATGCCTAGTCAAGAAACCCCGGTGTTCAGCAGCACAGAATTCCGCAGCGCAATGCGCAATGTGCCGGGCGCCGTGTCTATCGTAACTACGGGTACGCAGCCGGGCAGGCACGGCTTGACGCTGACAGCGGGCTGTTCGTTGTCGACCGAGCCATCGAGCGTGCTCGTCTGCGTCAATAAGTCGGCTGGCGCCCACGATACGATAAAGCAGAGCAGATCATTCTGTTGGAATATCCTCGCGGCAGATCACGTTGCGCTGGCGCAGAAATTCGCGGGGCAAGACGGGAGCAAAGGCGATATACGTTTCAGCGAAGGTGTGTGGCGCGAACTCGCTACGGGAGCGCCAAGTCTCATCCAGGCAATTTGTAGCTTTGATTGCCGGGTTTCCGATTCGTACGACGCTGGAAGTCATACGATTTTCATCGGCGAGGTGGTTGCACAGGCGACAAACGCTGATCTCGAACCTCTTGTCTATGTGAATGGCGAATTCACTGTACCTAAGCGCTAAGCGACCGCCGGCGAGTACCCTTCTTATGTCGGGCCCGAGCCCGGGATCTGCGTTCGAAGCATGCAGATCGTCGCGAACGCGGTTATCCGCGGGAGATCATCCATCAAGTCGACCAACATGGAGCCAATTCTGATGTACGGGGGGACGATAGACGTCGACGAAGGCGGCCACAGCAACAACGCCAGAGTCGGTTCGATTCAAGCGAAGGGAAGCCAGCCGCAAGTCGTCGCGGGTTTGAGCATCGCCGTATTCAAGCCGCGGTATCCACTCGTACCATTCAGTGTCCGCTAATGTTGTCGCTTTGGCTCAATGTTCTCGCGAGTGGCATTCTGCTCGGTCTCGTCTACGGCCTCGTGGCGCTCGGCCTGACCATCATTTTTGGCGTCATGCGGGTCGTCAACTTCGCGCACGGGGAGATGGTCGTCTTCGGCGTCTACATCGGCTATTGGGCGGTCCGCCTTTGGGACGTTCCAATCATTGTCGCGGCCGCAATCGCGGCGGTCGTGATGTTCGTCTTCGGATACTTTTTGGAAACCCTGATCGTAAAGCGGTTCGTCAACCGGCCCCATCACTATCAGTTCATTGTTTTCATCGGTCTGTCGCTGCTCTTCAGCGGCGCGCTGCTGGTGGCGTTCGGACCGGATCCGCGCCCGACTCCTTCTCAGCTGTCGTTTCAAACCGTATCGCTCGGTTTCGTGACATTGGACCTGGCGAGACTTCAAGCGGCGGCGACTGCGGGCCTGCTCATTGCCTTGTTAGGAGCGTATCTGAAGTTTTCATCGTTCGGTCGGTCTTTGCGAGCGTCCGCAGACAATCGGTTGGGCGGCCTGATCGTGGGGTTAAACATTCCTCGGGTCTATGCGGTGACCTTTGGTGTCGGAGCGGCCTGCGCGGGCGTAGCCGGCGCATTGATATCTCCTTTGTTCGACGCCCAACCATATCTAGCTGTCGACTTTACTCTGCTGGCTTTCGTGACGGTTATCGTCGGCGGCCTCGGCAGCTTCAGTGGAGCACTCTTGGGTGGATTGGTGATCGGCGTCGCCGAGGCAATCGCGGCGTTGATGTTCGCTCCGTCGATGAAGACGGCGCTTCCTTATGCGCTCCTGATCATCATCCTGATTTTCCGTCCGAGAGGGCTTTTTGGTGCAAAAGAGATTTGATGGTGCGACTGAAATGGGACGGTGGCTCGCTGGATCAATGCTCTTCGTTGTCCTCGCTTTAGTCGGTGCTCTGGCAAGCCCGTACGTCATCTCGTTGATGACGATTGTATTGCTCTTCACTTTCTTGGGGCAATCTTGGAATTTGATGCTCGGGATCGGTGGGCAACTATCGATCGGTCACGCCCTATTTGTCGGCCTAGGCGCTTATTCAGTGGGCGTCCTCGATGTAAAGTACGGCATTTCTCCGTGGATAGGCCTTCTGGTCGGAATGTTCATTGCCGGATCCGTCGGCGCGGTGCTGGCGTGGTTGAGTTTCCGGTTCGAAGTGCGCGGAATCTATTTCGCGCTGCTGACGGTTGCTGCCGCGGAGTTCGCCAGGATTATGTTCAGTGGCTGGGAGTTTGTTGGCGCAATGCAGGGGCTGTTCTTTCCTGCGCCAACCGGCGCAATCGAAATCTCGATGCTTCGAGGAGATGCGCGTTTCTACTACTTTATCGCTCTCGCTCTGGCGGCACTAGGGATCGTGGGAACTGAACTTATCTCGCGATCGTATTTCGGATATGTCTGGCGCGCAATGAGGGATGATGACGGGGCTGCACGCGCGCTCGGCGTCCGCACATTCCGGCACAAAATCCTCGTGATCTCGATATCGGCGGCGACGGCGGCGGTGGGTGGTGGAATTCTAGCACTCGTGCAAGGATCGATATTTCCAGATTCGATTATGGGCATGGGACTCTCCGTTGACGTCCTGATAGGGCCCGTGGTCGGCGGCTTAGGCACGACGTTCGGTCCGCTGGTCGGATCGCTCACGGCTATTCCTCTGAACCATTTGATGAGCGCCCTCGGCGACAGTCTTCGGATCCCGGGGCTGAACAATATTACGTACGGTATCGTTCTGATTTTGGTGATCTGGTTCCTACCCGACGGCATTTGGCCGGCGATCGTCCGGCTCTGCAAGGCAATTCAGGTGCCGTCCCGAGTGTGGCTCCCGCAACCGAGGAGGGCCGAAAAATGACAAGTCTGCTCGAGGTAAAGAACCTCTCCCGATCGTTCGGGGGGCTGGTCGCGGTGAACGACGTGAGCTTCGCACTGGAAGCCCGAAGTATCACCGCGCTGATCGGGCCGAACGGGGCAGGAAAGACGACATGTTTCAATCTCGTTGCCGGCGCCATGAGGCCGACCAGTGGGCAGGTGTTCTTCGAGGGGCGTTCGATCGAGAATACACCGCCTGAAATAGTCTGCAGGATAGGTATCGCGCGAACATTCCAAATCGTGCGACCGATGCGGGATATGTCAGTACTCGAGAACGCAATGGTCGGAGCCTTCAGCTGGACCAAGAGCGTAAACGAGGCGAGATCGAAGGCATACGATTCTCTCGAAAGCGTTGGACTCGCCGGCAAAGCGGATGCTAGGACGGACCAGCTGACGCTGCCGGACCGGAAAATGCTGGAGATGGCCAAAGCGCTATCGACGCGACCCAAACTACTGCTGCTGGACGAGGTAATGGCGGGCCTCCGACCCACCGAAGCTGCGGGAGTGGTCCGCGTACTGCAGAAACTTGCCGACAGTGGACTAACGATCCTGCTCGTCGAGCACGTTATGCGGATCGTGATGGAAATCGCGTCGAGCGTCGTAGTGCTTCATCATGGCGCCAAAATCGCGGAAGGAAGTCCTAGAGAGGTGGTCGCGGATCCGAGGGTCCTTGAAAGCTATCTGGGGACGGGCTTCCATGCTTGACGAGGCGCTTTTATCGATCGACGGGCTTTGTGTCGCATACGACGGATCGAATGCCTTGAACGGCGTATCCTTGCAGATCCACAAGGGCGAGTTGATCTGTGTCGTGGGTGCGAATGGTGCGGGAAAGACTTCGCTGATCAGATCAATCTCAGGCATCGTTCCGTCTTCGAGTGGTGTCGTGAAGATGAACGGCGTTGAGATTACCGGGATGCCGCCGTGGGAGATCTGCGAACTCGGCATTGCGCAGGTCGCCGAAGGTCGACAGATTTTTGGAAGCCTGTCTGTCGAAGAAAATCTGCTCCTGGGCGGATCGCTTAAGCGCGCGAAGGCCAACCACCTCGAAACGCTCGAGTTCGTCTATCACTTGTTCGAGAGGCTTCGAGAGCGTAGGCGACAATTTGCCGGGACGTTATCCGGCGGCGAACAGCAGATGTTGGCTATTGGACGCGCAATCATGTCGAAGCCGGAAGTAGTCATGTTCGACGAGCCGTCTATTGGACTGTCGCCCGCTTTGACGGGCGTGATGTTTGGAGTAGTGAAGTCCTTGCACGAGCAAGGGATAACGGTGTTGTTGGTCGAACAAAACGTCGCAAAATCTCTCGCGTTGAGCAATCGCGGCTACGTCCTGGAAAACGGCTCTATCGTACTCCACGGATCGAGCCACGAACTGCTGAACAATTCCGAGATTCAGCGCGCATATCTCGGAATGTAGTGAGCGTTTCGCCCTCCCGGTATCAGGCCGCTCAACGAGACCGGTTCTGTCCTTCATGGCTAACCGGCTTTGCAGGTCGGCGGAAACGCCGGAAAGCCGGAGCAGAAAATGCCGCGATACGGCGCTCCAGCGACCGTTTGTGTCGATATGCGCTGACACGGAAACGGTGTACAGCAATCAATTCGGAGGCATGTCGCTTAAGCTTTCCCTATGGAAAACGATGACGACCTCATAATCGAGCGCGACCTCGACATAGTCACGCTGACCATGAATAGGCCACCAGCAAATGCCGTGAATAACGGACTAATCAATCGCTTGCTGAACACTATTCGTGCATTGTCTACTCAAGTGTCGCCGCCAGGCATTGTATTGACGGGTCAAGGTGATCGATTCTTCAGTGCGGGCGGCGACATAAAGGAAGTGGCCGGCCTCGAAATATCTAGACCCCGCATGAGGGTCTTCCATGCGCTTCTTTGCGAGATGGAGAGATATCCAGGCCCGGTCGTATGTGCCGTGCGAGGGTATGCGGTCGGAGGGGCGTTCGAATTTCTTCTTCATGCCGACTACGTCGTCGCAAATCGCGAGTGCAAGATCGGGTTTCCGGAAATCAACCACGGCCTCTTGCCCGCAGCCAAAGGAATGCGGCAAGCAGTCCAGAAGCTGGGGCTTCGTGAAGCACAAGCATTGCTCTATTGGGGCGAGTTAGTCGACGCGCAGAAAGCGCTCGAAATTGGCGCGATCAACGAGATCACAACCACCGCGAAAGTGATGGGCCGTGCCGTGGAGGTATGCAAGCATCTTCGCGGAAAGGAGAAAAAGCTATTTGCCGCGATCAAGCGCTCGTTGAACTTGACAGGACAAATGGATGACGCCTCGCTCGAGGTGATGACGATTGAAGATCTCAACGCTTATCTGACCGAGAATAGTTCAGCGGACGCGCGTGCCCGCTTTCTATCGAAGAATTCAAAGAAGGAATGAATGACCGCATTGGCATCTCCTGAAGAAATCCGCCTGGAGTTCATGAGCTTCGAGGAGGTATCGGCTGCCCTGGCGCAAGGAAGTTCGACGGTCCTAATCCCATGCGGCGCTGTCGAGCAGCATGGACCGCATCTTCCGCTTTGCATGGATGCCGATCACGCTGACGCGCTCGCGGCGAAAGTGGCGCGGCATCTTGGCAATGCCCTGATAGCCCCTACGATCAAGGTCGGCTGTTCAGCTCACCATCTTGTCTTTCCCGGCACCATCTCCCTTCGACCGGAAACGTTTGAAGCAATCTGCCTGGACTACTGCACAAGTCTCGCGCTGCATGGTTTCAGGCGGATTCTGCTCTTCTCCGGACATATCGGAAACTTTCCCGTCCTGCGCGACATTCTTCCTCGGTTGAGGCGCGCGGTTCCGAAAGATGTTGAGATCGACGCATTCTGTGACTCTATCGCTTGGATCGACAGGTGGCGAAGCGCCGTTAAAGATGCCGGAGGTGACCCGAATGCAGTCGGCGGGCATGCCGATATAGCGGAGACATCTCTCATGATGTGTCTCCGCCCCGATAGCGTGCGGCTGGATCGGTTCGAAGTGGGACATCTAGGCGCGCTATCTGAAGAGCAGCTTCACTCCATGTGGAAGAATGGGATCAGGTCGATCACGGAAAACGGCGTCATTGGCGATCCGCATGGTTCGACCGTCGAAATCGGCGAGCGATGCCTTGAGGCGATAACAGATCTTCTGGCCGCCTCGTTCGGCAAATAAGTTGACGCCGGTTGCACCTCATGCGTGCCGCCAACACAGGAATCTGCCAGCGAAGGAAAACGACGTTGCGGCCCGCAACAAGTGTTGGTCAGGGACGGGAGCGTAGTCTGGCTGCTTACAGCACAAAATTTGGAAAGTTATGTAACGACGACCAGCATTCGGACGAAAATGTTGCTCCGCCTATGAAACGCTGTGCCGATCTCGAATCTCCCAGAGGATTTAAAAGATGGCACTTACGTTCGGGTTTTGGTCGGAGCAAGAAACCCAGGTCGGGCAGAGCTATGCTCGCCGACTTCATGAATTGGTGGACGAGGTGCGCCTCGCGGAAAAAGTCGGGTTCGACTGCGTCGCGCTTTCCGAGCAGCACGTAGCGCTCGGTGGCATCTCGAGCTCAGCGCCTGAAGTCGTGTATGGCTACCTCGCCGCAGTGACATCGCGCGTGAAGCTGCGGTCCGCGGTTACCCTGATGCCGCACAGGATCAATCATGCTTTGCGGTCGGCAGAGCGATTGGCGGTCACCGATATCCTATCCCACGGCCGCATGGAGTTTTACGGCGGCCGTGCCAATACGACCATCGCAATGCGCGCGTTCAATGTCGATCCAAGTGAAACGCTTGCGCAGATGGAGGAAGGTCTCGCGCTTCTGAAGAAGTCGATGCGCGAGGATATCTTCACTTTCGAGGGCAAATATTACCAGATTCCACCGCGAATGCTTGTCCCGAAGCCGGTTCAGAAGCCGCATCCGGTCATCGGCATTGCCGCGACCAGCGAACGCAGTCACAGCTGGGCCGGCTCCGAAGGGCTGGCCGTGATGAGCAGCAATATCTACCAAGGATGGGAAATCCAGGAAAGGCTGATCAACGCGTATCGCAGTGCTTGGAGACGGGACGAATTCGGCCCGCTTGAGCGTCCTCGCATCGGCATTCCGCTCTTCTTCGGCATCGGCCCCACGGACCAGAAGGCGAAGGACGACTACGCTGAGCCTCTGATGCACTATGCGAGGATCTCCACCGACGCGTATCCCCGCCTGGCGAAACTTGCTGATGACTATGCGTACATGAGCGAAAGCGTCCCAGCGATGGAACGTGCCGCAAAGGACTGGGACTACCTGCTTAACCACTCCGCGACGACGGTCTGCGGAAGCCCCGACACCGTCATTCGCCAGATCGAAAAGTTCCAGGCGCTCGGGATCGACGAGGTGCTTCTTCATCTGGATTCGGTGAATCACGAGAAGATCATGGAAGCGATCGAGATGGTCGGGCGCTATGTGATTCCCCATTTCAACGACAGAAACAACGTCGTGCGGCCCACGGAAGACATCCTCGGGCAAATTCGAGCTATGCGGCCTCAGAAGAAATAAAAGGGAAAGACCAATGCAACAGCATGGCTACAAGTATCTGATCATCGAGAAGCGCGCCAGCGGCGTTGCCGTCGTGACGATGAACCGGCCGGAAATTCTGAACGCGATCAATTGGGACATGCACGAAGAACTGGAGCAGGTCTTCGTGGATCTCGATAAGGACAAGTCGGTCCGTGCGATCGTGCTGACCGGTGCGGGACGCGGCTTCTGTTCGGGCGGCGATCAGAAGTCGCTCGACAAGGGCAAGCTTCCGTCGCCGACAAGGAGCGGACGTCACCTTATCCGCAATATGCTCGAAGTCGAGGTGCCGCTCATCGCGGCGGTCAACGGCGTTGCCGTCGGGCTTGGCGCAACGCTCGCCCTGTTTTGCGACGTCATCTTCGCAAACCCGACCGCGCGATTTGCTGATACGCACGTAACCGCCGGCGTCGTCGCGGGCGACGGTGGTGCGGTGATCTGGCCTCTCTTGATGGGGCCTGTGCGCGCGAAACACTATCTCATGACGGGCGATTTCATTTCCGCAGAGAAGGCGGCGTCGATGGGGATGATCAACGAAGTCATTTCGAACCGGGACGTCAAAGACGCTGCGATCGAATACGCCGAGATGCTTGCGGGGGGCCCGCAGGAATCGATCATTTGGACGAAATACAGCGTCAACAAGATCATCAAGCAGTACGCACACCTGCTTCTCGATACTTCGGCCGCGCTGGAGATGCTTACCTTCGCATCGCCAGAGCGTCGTGAGGCTGTAGCCGCATTTGCGGAGAAGCGGAAGCGCTTCGCGGAGCGATAAGATGAACGTCGAATCCCTTACGTCGGGAGCTCAACTCGTCGACGTGACCATTCCGCAGCTTCTGGGCGCGCGAAGAGCGGAACGCCCGGACACGGTCGCGTATCATCAGAAGCGTCACGGCGAGTGGATCGCCGTGACGTGGAAGCAGTATTCGGATCGGGTCGCGAGCCTGGCGGTCGCCCTGCAGAAAGCCGGGCTCGAGCGCGGCGACCGCATCGCCATCATGGGGGACGTGTCCCAGGAGTGGCTGCTTGCGGACATGGCGACGATCTGCGCCGGCGCAGTAATGGTCGGTGTCTACTTTACCTCATCGCCGGAAGAAGTCGGCTACTATCTGAGCGATTCCGGAGCGTCCTTTGCCTTCGTCGGCAGCGAGCTTCAGCTGGGCATCGTCCTTGGATCCGGCCAGGCTGAAAAGCTGAAAAAGATCATCATGCTGGATGGTGCATGGAACGGGGCCGGCGGAGCGGCAAATGTCGTCTCCCTGAAGGAATTTTGTGGAACGGCTCCAGTCGACACCGACGCATTTTTGCGGGAGCAGGCAGCGAAAGCCAAGGCCAGTGATCTGGCGAGCATCGGGTATACCTCCGGCACTACAGGCTTCCCGAAAGGTGCGATGCTGACCCATCTCTCGTTGCTCGCCGGCGCGCACTGCGTGACGACGTTTACCACGCGCATGCGCACCGACACGCATCGCGTTGTCGTCCATCTGCCGATGTCGCATACCGTTGCGCGCGCGCAAGCCACGACAATGCCATTGATCGCAAAAATGGTTCCGTATTTTGGCGAGACGAGCGCGGATTTCGCTCAAACGATCAGGGAAGTCAGGCCGACCTACTTCATGGCGCCGCCGCGGTTCTTTCAGCGGTTTGCCACGCAGATCCTCAGCAAGGTTCATTCCGGATCTGCGAGGCAGAAGCAGGACTATCAATTCGCGATGAAGATCGCCCGCAAGGCGCTTGATGATCGTCAGGCTGGTGGTGAGCCAGACCCCTTCATATCCGGGCTCTTCGAGGTCTGCCGGAAACATATATTCCGTCCATTGCTTGCCGAAGTCGGATTCGAAGAACTCACGGTTGCCTTCACGTCTTCGGCGGCGATGCCTTCCGAATTGATGTCTCTGTGGCAATTGTGGGGACTTCAGCTCAAGGAGTGCTACGGCCAGACAGAACTGGTCGGAGCCAACCTGGTCCAGATGGCAGAATGGCCTGAGGCCGGTACCGTCGGAGTGCCTTTGGAGGATCCGGCGTGGGAGACAGCGGTTCTTGAAGACGGGGAAATGATCACCCGCGGACCGGGACTCTTTGTTGGATACTGGAATAAGCCCGAGGAAACCAAGTCGGCTCTGCGGGACGGTTGGCTCTATACCGGAGATATCGTCGAAGTCGGGCCGACCGGGCTTTTCAAGCTGATTGATCGCAAGAAGGAAATCATCAATACCTCCAACGGGAAGTCAATTAGCCCGACCCAGATCGAAAACGAGATCCGACATAGTCCGTTCATCTCCGAAGCGGCGGTGATTGGAGAAGGAAAGAAGTATCTCACCGCGTTGATCGAAGTCGACGCGACCGCGACGATGGATTGGGCGAAATCGCGCGATCTCAAGATCGCGCAGTATTCGGACCTGGCGAATTCCGAGGTGGTCGTCCGAATGATTGAAGGCGAGATTGCCAAGGCAAACAGCCGGCTGGCGAGAGCCGAGCAAATCAAGGCCTTTCGAATACTGCCGGAGGAGCTGTCTCCGGAGAATGGCGTGATGACGCCGACACGAAAAAAGCGCCGAAAGCAACTGATGGAACGATACCGGTCGCTGATCGATACGCTTTACGACGACACCGAAGAGAACCTGATCAAGACCGAGATGGGAATGTGATCTGAACCATTGCCGCTTACGCAAATCATACGTGTCGGGCGCGCCTCGCAGCAGCTTTCGAGCTTCAACGCGCACGGTTGTCCATAAAGTTTCCTACCGAACCGTCTCAATATTCATTGCAGTCAACAGAAGGGGACATCACATGAAGAATCGCATCGGAAACGGGATAACGCGCCGCACCGTACTCGGCGGTGGCGTTGCCATCGCTGCCGGGCTTGTATCGTGGCCGGTCAAGGCGGCGACCCCCGCCAAGGTGCGAGTCGGCGCGATCATGCCCAGCAGCGGTGTGTTGGCGTTCCCCGGACAGGCTTGCGTGCGTGGTATCAATGTTGGTGCGAAGTTCGCCAAAGAGAAGTTCGGAATCGACATCGAAATCATCCATGCGGATACGCAGAGCAGACCGGAGAACGGGCGAATCGCCGCCGAAGGCCTCATCAGGCAAGGTTGCACGGTACTCATTGGAGCCTGGGACTCAGGAGCAACCATCTCGGCGCTTCAGGCCGCGGAGGCCGCAGCCGTTCCGATGGTGGTGCATATCGCAAGCGCGACCCAGGTGACATCGCAAGGGTTCACCCAGGTCTTTCGCTACTACCCCACGTCGCTGACGATCGTCAGGAAGTCTCTCGCCGACTTGAAGTCGGTCCTGTCGACGCTGAAGGATCCGCCGACGAGCGTTGCCGTTCTACATCTCAACAACACGATGGGCCAATCGACCGCGGCAAGCATCGATCAGGCCTGGAAGGAAGAGAACGTTCCGGTGAAGATCGCTCAGTACGTTCCGTATGACGAGCGGGCCAAGGACCTCTCGGTTGAGGTCGCGAAGGCCAAGGCGTCGGGGGCCGATGCGCTTGTGTCGGTGACGCGCGTCAATGACGCCATCATGATCATCCGGGAATGCATCAAGCAGGGGTGGAATCCCAAGATGATCTTCTCGCCGAACTCCAACGGCGTGCAGGACAAAGCGTATTACGACGCGCTGGGCAAATATGGCGACGGCGGAATCGCGACGGGCTTGTGGTGCAACCCGAAGGCACCGGACACCGAAGCCATTCTCAAGCGGTTCGCCGCCGACTATCCAAATGACTGGTTCGATGGAAACGCGGGATGTGCGTTCGAAGCCGTGCAGATTGTCGGAGATGCGGTGACCCGCGCAGCTTCCCCGGAGTCTGCCGCAATCCATACTGCGCTCAAGGTGACTGACATGACGCCGTTCCTGATGTCGAGCGGCAAGGTCAAATTCGATGCTACCGGCCAGAATACGGGAAGCGACATAACCATGCTGCAGGCCCAGAATGGAAGGCCCCGTGTGGTCTCGCCGCGGGCCGTTGCGGAGGCGGAACTGCAGTATCCGCTGGTTCCGTTCAGCGCGCGGTAAACGAGAGATGCGATGCGGCCCCGACAATCGCGCCGGGGCCGCAGCTCTTCGATGGTCGAGCTCTCTGACTCTCCGATTATCGCGTTATACGAACGGCTCCCGGCTGGCGAAGCTGGACCGCTCAGCGAGGAAGCGACGGGGGCTCTTACCCATTGTCTTCTTGAACATGGTTATGAAGGCGCTAGGCGTTTCATAGCCCAGATCGAGTGACACGGCCTGGACGGAAGATCCGTCCGATAGTCGCTGCAACGCAACTAAGATGTGGAGCCGCTGTCTCCAGCGCCCGAACGTCAGCCCGGTTTCCTTGAATACCAGACGGGCGAATGTGCGCTCGCTCATCGCATATCGAGCAGCCAACTCCTCGACCGTACTCCGATCGGCAGGATCATTGAGAAGGGAGGCGGCCAGATGCTGAAGTCGACTATCGGAGGAGATAGGTAGGTACATATGTTCGGTGGACATCTGCACCAGTTCGTCGAGCAATACGCGCCCAAGTCGACTTGTCGGTCCCTCGATCGGATACAAGGGCGGAAATACGGACAATCGATGTATCAACTCGCGGACGAGCGACGATATCGTGAATGTGCAGCAGGTAGTTGGAAGCGTACTTGCCTGCGGATCAATGAAGACGACGTAGACTTTTCCGTTGTCTGACACGCAGTTGCTGTGCAGAACGCCGGCGGGTATCCATACGGCACCCTGCGGCGGAACGATCCATAATCCGCCCGGTACACGGCACATGACCGATCCATGAGAGGCGACCACCAGCTGCCCCTTCTTGTGCGAATGAAGTGGTAGCTCGTCGTTGTCCTGACCTGTCTCGAGGCAGAAGGAGACGACTGGTCGGTCGAACTGGTCTGGATCGATCGGATCGTAATTGATCCGAAGGTCCGGCAAATTCATTCGGGCAAAGCCGTCATCCGTTTCAAAAGCGGGTGACTTGCGCATCGAATTCACTCGTTGAAACTGCAGTTCCAATCTGTCGGGCGGCGATAAGGCGAAGGATCCCCTCAAAGGATAGCTCGCTGAAACATGATCGTCACGGAAAAGTAGTGCGGCGGAGGAAAAATTTCGCGGCAGAACACTGAATGCGGCCCGTCCGGCGCGCGGCCGCGAGGCGATCGGTCCCTGGTGGTCGCGGTCGCCGCTTGGCATCCTGCCTGCGGATCGTTGACAGAGCCTCCACCCAGTTGCGCGACGAAAGCGACTGCAATTCATGCGTGCGAATCCGGCCGTGGCAGAATGGCGCGTTTCACCCGTCTCCGTGCAGAAGAGTTCTTATCGGCTCTGTTCCTATGCGCGGTGCGGCAGAGAATGCCGGGTATAGGCGATAGCGCGCCCCCTTTAGCTGCGCATTCTGTCAGATGGGTTGGATCTTCGGCAAAACATGCCGTGCAACTCAATGCTACCAAGGAAGGAGTTCGCTGGAACCAACGAGAATGACCGTTCACATCGATCCGCCGATCAAGGTGGCCAATGCGCAATCGTGGAATGACGAAGTGCTGACCTTCGACCAGGAGACGCATTGCATTGTCGGCGGCGTCATCGTTGGCCCGCACGCTGGCGACATGATCGGAGAGATATAGCTGGGATGGGCGCCGATGCGATTGATACCGGCAAGACCATTTATCCGCATCCTGCGTTTGGAGAGACGATAGGCATGGCTGCGGAAATCTATGAAGGTGTTTGCATGGACGTGTTGCCGAGCGGGAAGAAAGCGCCGAAGCGCGTGAGCCATTAGAAATCGAAAAGCGAAAGGCGGCATGCGGCTGTCCCGCCGCCGGCTGGCATAAAGGACCCGGAATATGGCGGAAGATGCTCGGAGTGTCTTCAGCATACCTTTGAGCGCTCAGGAGGAGGAGTTTGCGGCAGCATGCCGAGACTTCGTTCTGGAGAGGGAGCCTAATCTAGCGTCGTCCATCGTCGTAGTGAACAACCAGCTCACGATAGCCAATGACCTACATGTTCGGGAGGCATTTATGGAAATCGGTCTCGCTAGATTGGTCCGAGTTCTACATCTCGCAATCGATGGCAAAGCGGTTGCGGTTAAGAGAGTGCCAAAACTTTTCTTCGACCTGGCGCGCTTCAGAACAAAGATTATCCGCACGCTACGCAGAAACAATTGAGGATAGCCACTCAGAGAATATCTTCGCGTGGCAGTGTCGGAGTCGGTATGTGACTGAGATCTGTGCGATGGAGATGCCGGAAAAGTTATGCAGTGGCATCGTCTTCAGCACAAAATGCTGTGCGGAATGTCTGATAGTTCTGCTGCTGAGATCGTTCGTTGAGCTGTCTTCGATCGAAATCCGCATTCGGCGTTTCGCGAGAGATCACCATCTTTCGCTTCCTCCCTTTACTTGGCCCGGCTCCATCGCCGGGCCATCTTGTCTCACCGCAGTCGGCTGAAACGATTGGCCAACGATTCGGCTCATCGATGATCGTCAATGTGGACCACTGCCGGTTCAGCGGCGTATGATTTTCTTGAGGAGTTCGGTAAGCGTTCGAAATTCTTCCCGGGTCAAGGGAGCGAATGTCTCGCTTGAAATCTCACCAACAGTCTCGATCGCGGCATCCGCTACCCGCGTGCCCTTTTCAGTTAAATCGATTTCCCGCCGTCTTGGATCCAAGGGATCCTTGGAGCTCTTGATCAGGCCGCGTGATTTGAGACGATTGATAACGCCGGTGATTGTGGCTGAGTCGTAGTGAATCAGCCGTCCTAGGTGGTTTTGAGAACAAGGTCCGACCTCTCTCAATTTCGCCAGCGTTGAGAATTGGGGTGCAGTTAGTTCTTCAATCATCTTCGCGGCAAAGATGGACGTGTGAGTACGGAGCGCGACGCGCAATAAGAAGCCCGGTGCGTCATCCAGCCTGTAGGACTGTACAGCTTGCTTCAGCTTCTCCGCCGAGCGCGCCTTTGTTTTCGATTGCACGACTTTCGTCCCCTCGCGGTACGTTGCCTGAGCTCATTTTTAGAAGAGTGTGACTGTTCAGCTCCGAAAGTCTTCGGCGCTGGTCGATTGTCTACATTCGTTGAACTCAGGAATCCATCTTTGTTCGACCTCAGTCTGCCTTATCGCGCTCTGCCGCGTCGAGGCGCTTCGGCGATGGTTGCCCCTTTTCCGGCGCATCGGTCTTCCGGGCGCTGAAATCTAGGACATCGAAGGATTGAAACCGCGCGGCGGAGAACATTGGGTGCAAGCGACTTGTCGCGCCCTGTCTCCATTCTCGGGCCGATCCACACGATCTCATCAGTTGTGTACAAGCGTAGCACTTGCATACGAGTGATAAATGGCTTAGCGTCCGCGGATTGCTTTCGTGAGGAGCCAAGCAGGCCCTGCAATCTTCGGCGGAGGCATCCAGATACCATCGGATTTGCGGATGTCGGCAACTGACAACATGAGTTCCGTTCGACCCGACCTGATTGAGAAGGTCACGGGGCGCGCCGAGTACGTGACCGACCTGACGGTTCCGGGAATGCTGCATGGGTTTGTGGTTCGCTCGCCGGCCATTCATGCCCGCATCGTTTCGATCGATACGAACGCTGCACGATCGATGCACGGCGTCGTGGACGTGCTCATCGGCGAAGATGTCGCTTCGTTCGGTTGCTGGGGCGTTGTGCTTAAGGATCGGCCGATCATCGCCACCGACCGTGTGCGATATGTGGGCGAACCCGTCGCCGTAGTGATCGCGGAGACGGTCGAGATCGCGGAAAATGCCGCAGAATTGGTCGATGTCGAATACGAGGAGCTTCCGCGCGCAACGACCATCCAGGAAGCCATTGCGGAAGATGCGCCGCTCATCCATGAGCGCCACGAAAATCTCGAAGACTTTTACTTCAAGGGCGGGGCCCGGCCGACCCAGAACAGCAATATATTCCATACTTACCGGAACAACGTCGGAGACGTTGACGGCGCGGAGGCGGCCGCGGCGTACATCCACGAAGACCGTTTCACCTTCCCGGCGATTTCTCACTTCGCAATGGAGCCGCATGCGGTCATTGCGGATTTCCAGCGGGACTCCCTGACGGTCTGGGCAGGTGCACAAACGCCGACCGCTGTTCAGAAAGTGCTGTCGCGGCTCTACGGACTGCAGTTGGCCAAGGTCCGCGTCATCGTTCCGTTTGTCGGCGGAGGCTTTGGCGGCAAGGCCTCGGTGAAGATCGAGCCGTTGGTTGCGGCCGCTTCGTGGAAGGTGCAGCGCCCGGTTCGCGTTGCCCAATCCATGACTGAATCAATGCTCACCTGCCGAAGGCTGGGCGCCGACATCACGATCCGAACGGCGGTGGACGCCAAGGGGCGGATCCTCGCGAAGACCGCCAAACTGCTGCTCGATGGCGGGGCATATTCCGACACAGGCTCAGCCGTCGCCACGAATTCGGCAAATCGCATCATCGGCCCTTACGTGGTGCCCAATCTGCGCCTCGAGGCGTGTGCGGTCTACACGAACACCGTTCCAGGTGCGGCTTTCCGCTCGATCGGGGGGCCGCAAGCTGTTTGGGCCAAAGAATCGCACATGGATAATGTCGCGGCGGCAATCGGCATGGATCCGGCCGAGTTTCGGTTGCTGAACCTGGCGTCCCGCGGAGAACGTATCCGCCCCGATTTGCGGCCGCTCGATATGGATATGAGCGATCTGATGGGCCGGGTGACCCAGTCGTTCGCATCGGAGGTGAAGGCGTCCAACCGGCAGGCGCGCGGACTGGCAGTCGCCGCAACCGATCCCGCCAATACGCCGATCAGTAACGCGATCGTACGTCTCAAGATCGACGGGTCGATCCTCGTTTCGGTTTCCAGCATCGAAGTCGGCCAGGGGGCGCACGCGACCATGGGACGGATCGCGGCGCAGACCTTGAAGCAGCCGATCTCGGCGGTAACCGTCTTGCGCACCGATACCTCCGTGGCCCCTTACGATTGGGGCACAGGCGCAAGCCGATCGACCGTTGTCGTCGGCCTTTCCGTCGAAAATGCCGCACTCGACGCGGCTGATCAGATCCTCGAAATGGTTACTGACGTCTGGGAGCTTCCCCGGGAGAACCTGTCGCTTGTTGAGGGCGGTGTCTCGACCGGATCAGAGGTTCTCACTTTCCATCAGATTTTTCACCGCACGTTGGGTGTCGATTCGGGAGAGGTCATCGGCCGCGGTGCGATTACGCCGCGCTCGAAGAACGGCGCCCTGGTCGAGTCCCCTCTGTTCTGGGAGACTTCCGCGGGCCTCGCTGAAATCGTTGTCGATGAAGACACCGGCGAGATCCATGTCCCCCGATATGCCAGCGCCGCTGACGTCGGCCGCGTGATCAATCGCGTCGCGGCGGAAGGGCAGGACGAGGGGGCTGCCATCATGGGCCTCGGACACGCGCTTTATGAAGTGCTGGAGTTCGAGGATGGCCAGCCGATCAATGCGACGCCGATCGATTATTCGATACCGCGCATCTCCGACGTTCCTGCCGTGTTTGACACCATCCTTGTCGAAAACGGCGACGGTCCTGGTCCAGGCGGCGCCAAGGGAATGGGCGAGGGGGCGATCCTTCCGGTCGCGCCAGCGATCGCCAACGCGCTGTTCTCCACCTACGGCATTCGGATCACCGACCTACCAATGACGCCCGAAAAGGTATGGCGCGCCCTGCAGAAGAGGAGCTGAATTCATGGAATTCAATATGTCGATGGTCGTGCCAGCGACGCCGGCGGAGCTTTGGAGCACGCTGCTCGACGTCCCTCGCATATCGGGTTGCATCCCCGGCTGCGAAAACGTCGAGGAAATCGAGCGGCTTGCAACTTACAAAGCGACCGTCAAACAGAAGATCGGCCCCTTCAAGCTCGAGGTCCCGGCCGACATCATCGTTGAATCGATAACGGAGCCGTCTCACGTCCGCACGCGCGCCACGGGTCGCGACAAGATCACCGGGACGAGGCTGGCGGTTGTTCTCGACGTGACCGTGACGCCGGAAGGGGCGGGGTCCACATTCGCGGTGGACGCGAAGGTCGACGTGCAAGGTCGCCTCGCGACTATGGGGTTCGGCGTCATCAAGCGTCGCGTCGATCAGAACTTCGAGGAGTTCGAGAAGCGGCTCAAAGAAATGTTGGGCGCGGCCTGATCATGCTGCCTTCACCCTTCGCATTCGAGAGGCCTTCGACGATCGCCGACGCCGTGCGTGCGGTCCGAGAGTCCGGCGACGGCATGTTCTACTCCGGCGGAACCGAACTGCTGCTGGCGATGAAGATGCGCGTCATCCATACGGACCGGCTTATCGATATCAAGGGAATCCTTGGACTTGATCGCATTGTTCTCAACGATGCGAATGACATCGAAATCGGTGCGCGCTGTACGCACAACAAGATCGCCGGTGATCCTGTTATTCGCGAGCATGTGCCGGCGCTGTCCTCGCTCTGCGCCAACGTCGCGAACGTCAGGGTCCGCAGCGTCGGAACGATCGGAGGCAATCTGTGCTTCGGAGAGCCCCACGCCGATCCGCCGACGATGCTCGCGGCGCTGGACGCACGGCTGGTGCTTAATGGCCCCGGCGGCACGCGTGTCGTTCACGCTGACGATTTCATCCGGAGTGAGCTGGAAACGGTGCGGGAGCCGGATGAGGTACTGACGGTCATTGTGTTTCCGCGCCCGACCGGACCTGTGACCTATCGGCGCTTCAAGCATGGTGAGAGGCCCTCGGTAAATGTCGCGATGGCCTGGTCGCTGGGCTCCGGCGGAAGGACGATCAGAAGCGCCCGTGTGCGGGTCGGAGCGCTCGGTTCTCGACCTCAGCCTTTGAAGGCCATCGAAGATGTCCTCCAGGGCATATCCGTCGCCGAAGTCCGCCCGGCTATCGAGGCGGTGCTCCCGACGGCGCTGGGTGAGCTGGAAGTCAACGAGGATCGGCATGGCGGCGCCGACTATAAGCGGCACCTTGCAGGTGTCTTGCTTCTGCGAAACGCGGAAGAAGCGATCGCCGCGGCCGGGAGCGCGTGAAATGACAGATGTCTTGCCAATCTCATTCTCGTTGAACGGTCAGGCGATCGCGATCGACGTTCCAACCCATACGCTATTGATCGACCTTATCCGCGATCGCCTTGGCTTGAAGGGAACCAAGCGTTCCTGTGACATGGAGGTGTGCGGCGCGTGCACCGTTCTGCTCGACGGTGAGCCGATTTCGAGTTGCACCACACTCGCCGTCGATGTCGATCAGCGCGAGGTCACGACCATCGAGGGCGTGACGCCGCCCGATGGCCTGTCACGGATTCAGAAGGCGTTCGTGCTTCACGGGGGCCTTCAGTGCGGCTTCTGCACGCCGGGCTTCATCATGGCGGTCACGGCGTTGCTAAAGGCGACGCCGCACCCGACCGACGAACAAATCCGTCACTACCTGCACGGCAACCTCTGCCGTTGCACCGGGTACACCAAGATTTTCGAGGCCGTAAGGAGCCTTGCCGCCGAGCAAGTCTCCGAAGATGCCGCCTAACCCGTTGCGAGACAGCGCAATTATCGTTTGGAGATGTCATGAGCATTGAACAGGTCAATAAATCAAGCGTCCTCATTGCCGGCGCCGGCATTGGCGGCTTGGCGATGGCGCTATCGCTGCTTCGTCGCGGCATCGATTGTGATGTATTTGAGCAAGCGTCCGAGTTGCGCGAGGTGGGAGCGGGTCTTTGGATCTCCATGAACGGCGTGCGCGTTCTTCGGGATCTCGGCCTCACCGAACAGGTCGAGCAGAACTGCATCGCAGCCGAGCGACGCTCGATCCGGCTCTGGAACACCGGTGATCGGTGGCCCCTCTACAACCGCAGCTCCGACGCGGCGCGCAACCAGCCCTATTTGCTGCTGCGTGCTCACCTGCTGAAGATTCTCGCTGACGGCGTGCGCCAGTTGAAGCCGGGCGCCATTCATCTGAACGCCCACGTTGTCGGGTTCAGTCAAAACGACGAAGGGGTCCGGGCCAAGCTCGCTGACGGCTCCGAAGTCGAAGGGCGCGCCCTGATCGGGGCAGACGGTGCTCATTCGAAGGTCCGTCTTGGCCTGATCGGCAACATCGAGAGCCAGTACACGAAGGCCATCGCCTGGCGTGGTCTCGTGCCGGTCGACCGCCTCGCGCCGCATCAGCGCGAACCCGAGGTGGCAACCTGGATCGGGCCCACCGCCCACGTCACCGCCTACCCGGTGCGCTGGCAGAACACGGTCATGATGACCTTTTCGGGCCAGGTCGACCATAACGACTGGCTGCTCGAGTCCTGGTCGGAGAAGGGCTCGGTCGAGGACTGCCTGAAGGACTTCGAGGGCTGGCATCCGGACATCGTCGAGCTGGTCAGGAACGTGGATACCCTGAACAAGTGGGGCCTGTTCGTGCGGCCGTCGCTGGGTACGTGGTCGAAGGGACGCATCACCCTGCTCGGCGACGCCTGCCATTCGATGCTGCCGTACCTCGGGCAAGGTGTGAACATGGCCCTGGAGGATGCATCCGTCCTCGCCCGCTGCTTCGAGGAGAATCCCGATGACATCGCGGTGGCATTCAAGACGTATCAGGGCCTGCGGCTCGATCGCACCACCATGGTCACGAAGTCCGCGGCCGGCATGCTGCCGATCTTCCACAATCAGGCGCTGTGCAAGCCGGAAACGGCAGGTGACTACATCAAGACCCAGTGGGCGCCGGAAGCGACGGCTGCGCGGTACGATTGGATCTACCAGTACGATGCGACCACCGTACCGCTTCACTGACATGCTCACGATTGTGACCGCTGGAGCGCAACAGTGACTGGCACCAAGCAACCCTGGGACGATGTGATACCGCTGGACGAGCGCGAGACCTATGCCCTCGCCGGGCTGGGTGGCGCGGCGGGATTCGGCAAACGACCGGCATTGCTGGTCATCGACGTGCAGTATCGCTCGGTCGGCAACCGGCCGATGCCGATCCGCGAAGCGATCAAGCAATACCCGACTAGCTGCGGCGAAGCTGGTTGGCACGCCATCGCACACATCGCCGAATTGGTGCGGCTGTTTCGCGAGAAGAAGTGGCCGGTAATTTTCCCGCATGTCGCACGGAAGGTGGGCCAGGACCAGGGCGCGTTCTCCTCGAAGATTCCGGGTATCATGCGGATCCCGCCTGAGGGCTATGACTTTGTCCGCGAGGTGGCTCCGGAGCCCGGCGAGTTGCTCCTGCCGAAGACTCAGGCAAGCGCGTTCTTCGGCACTCCGCTTGCGACGTATCTGATCGGTGCCGGCGTCGACTCGCTGGTGGTGACCGGCTGCACGACCAGCGGCTGCGTGCGGGCCTCGGTCGTGGATGCGTGCGCGCTGAACTTCAAATCAATTGTGCCGAGCGACGCCGTCTACGACCGCTCGCCCACGTCCCACGCCGTCAACCTGTTCGATATCGCCAGCAAATACGCGGACGTCATGCCGACGCAGGCCGCTATCGAGCGGCTTCACGCGCTGTCGGATGACCACACAGAGGATGAGAGAACGTGAGCGGCGCCGCGGCATCCGGATTGCTTTACGGCGCGCATGTGCGTGCCAACGGCATTCGGCAGCATTATCTGCGGTTCGGCGGGTCCGGGCCGGCGGTCATTATTGTCCCCGGCATCTCGACGACTGCGGCGCAATGGGCCTTCATCGCAGAGCGTCTGTGCTCCGGACACGACGTTTTCGTGCTCGATGTCCGCGGTCGCGGCCTTTCCGAAAGCGGCCCGCATCTCGACTATTCGCTCGACGCATGCGCATCCGACCTCATCGGGTTCGCTGAAGAGCTCGGAATGGGCCCTTACGCGCTGCTGGGCCACTCGATGGGTGGACGCATCGGGATCCGCGCCGCACGTTGCCGCCCATCGTCCATGGAGCAACTGATACTGGTCGACCCGCCGGTCTCAGGTCCTGGACGTCGCGCCTATCCGATTCCGGTCGAACCGCTTCTCAAATTGCTTGGAAGCGCGAAGCGCGGAGAAGCCGACGCGGCGCTGCGAAGCCCCTCTGCTCCGCGGTGGCCCGAGCAGCACATCCGCACCCGGGCCGAGTGGATGCATACCTGCGACGAGCGTGCGCTGATCGAGAGCCACAAGGGCTTTCATCACGATGACATTCATCGCGACCTCGCCCATCTCAGCGTTCCGACCGCGTTGATCGTCGCGGGGCGGGGAGGGGTCATTCTGCCCGAAGATGAAGAAGAAATTCGCGGATTGCTGCCGTCAATCGCGATCAGGATGCTGCGAAGCGCCGGTCACCAAATGCAAATCGACGATACCGAGGGCTTCCTTTCGATCGTTGAAGAGCTTCTAGCGCGACCGCGCGATCGGTTCGACGGCCGCTTGTCTAGGTTCGGCAAACAGGAGATCAGTGAAGATGTCCCGACAAATCGTTGATGTTGAAATGCTCGAGCTCTTCAAGGCCGAGCTGGCACTCTGCAAGGTGAAGAAGGGCGAAGTCGTTGCGGTCCTGAGCGGCGGCGAGGATCAGCAGGAATACGCCCAGGCCTTCATGCTGGCCGCGCAGAGCCTGGGCGCAACGACCTTTCATCTCAACGTGCCCAAATACGGCCAGGGCAAGGTCGCGGGCTTGCAGGGCCGGCACGCGCTCACGGGCAACCAGCCGGCGATCGATACGCTCAAGCGCGTCGATATGGTGATCGATCTCCTGGGGTTGCTGTTCTCTCGTGAGCAGCTCGAAATTCAGGAAGCGGGCACGCGCATCTTGCGCGTGATGGAGCCATTCCACATCCTCAAGAAGATGTTCCCGACTGAAGATCTGCGCCGGCGAACGGAGCTCTCTCGAACCCTCCTGCAGTCGGCCCGCAAAATGCGGATCACGTCGCCGGGCGGAACGGACGTAACTTATGGACTGAAGCAATACCCGGTCATTTCCGAATACGGATACACGGATGAGCCTGGGCGCTGGGATCACTTCCCGTCAGGCTTTGCCTTCACTCAGGCGACCGACGGCGAGGTCAACGGCACGGTGGTGCTGATGCCCGGTGATATCCTCTGCGCGTTCAAGCGTTACATCCAGTCGCCGGTCACGCTGACCATCAAGGACGGCTATATCGTCGACCTCAAGGGCGAAGGCACCGACGCGCTGCTCATCAAGAATTATATCGACAGCTTCGGCGATCCGCGCGGCTGGGCGATCTCGCATATCGGCTGGGGGTCGAACGAGCGTGCCGCCTGGCACCACATCGCGGCTTCCCAGGAGCTGTCGTCGGAGCACATCATGAATGCGCTCTCCTTCTACGGAAACGTCCTGTTCTCGACGGGGCCGAACACGGAGCTCGGCGGTACGAATGACACGCCGTGTCATTTGGACATCCCGCTTCGCGGCTGCAGCCTGTGGCTCGACGATATCCACATCCTCGACAAGGGCGAGTTTGCTTATCCGGAGCTGAGGGCGCCGGGCCGCTAGGCCCTGCACATCAAGCACGCAACCCGGAGTCGCGAATGCGACTCCGAATGATACCGGAGCCGCGTTCGCGACTCCCAACGATGCCAAAGTCGCATTTCGACTCTCAAAGACGCGGCAAGCGTCTCGGGCACGTCTATCGACTTCAATCCTCCAACAGGAAACGCGTCACATGTCGGCAACCATCTCGAGTTCGGAAGACTACACGCCGGGGCAACGGTATTCGATTATGATCTCAGCGATGCTGGGCTACATACTCGATTTCTACGACGTTCTGATATTTCCGTTCCTCTTGCCTGCGATTCAGCGATCGATGTCGTTATCGTTGACCGAGGTCGGTTCGCTGCAAGCTCTCACATTGTTCGGATCGGCCATCGGCGGAGCGCTATTCGGCGTCATCGGTGATCGACTTGGCCGAAAGACCTCGCTTCAACTCACAACCGCATTGTTTTCGGTTGCCGCGATCGTTTCGGCGTTCGCATGGAATTACTGGTCCCTTGCCGTGCTACGGTTCATCACCGGCATTGGTCTTGGCGGCGAGTACGGCGTCGGCATGGTGCTCTTCAACGAGGCCTGGAAGAAGAACAGCCGCGGTTTTGGTGCGGCTGCCCTTCAAGGCTGTGCTGTGATCGCGTCATCCACAGCTTCAATCGTTGGCATCTGGCTGATTGCGACGTTTAGCGACGAGTGGAGCTGGCGCATCGGCCTGCTGAGTGGCGGCGTACCCATCCTGCTGATTATCTTCATTCGCTTCTTCATGCCTGAATCCAAGATCTGGCTGGAGTATGAGGCGCAACGCAAGGCCGGCCGGGCTACTGCAGAAGCTCGTACACTTCCTCTTGCGGATCTATTCCGCAACGGGCTGGCACGGCAGACCGTCATCGCCTTCGTATGGCTGATGAGCTACATGCTCTGCTACTATAGCGTCGTCTCCTTTATTCCGACGCTGCTGCTGCGGGATATGCATACGCCGGGTGATGTTGTTCGCACGACGGCAGTTCTGCTCTCCGTGGTCAGCGGCATTTGCTATCTCGCGAACGGCTTTTTCAACGACAGGGCTGGCCGCCGCTTCGGAGCGCTTGTGCCCGCGCTGTTTTGGGTCGGGTCTCTGGTCGGTATGGCCGTCTGGGGCAGCCAGCTCTACGCCGGATCGAAGACTGAATGGCCGATGTTCTGGCTCTACATCGGCTTCGGCATGGGCAATGTGGCGCTGGGCGTGACCGGTGTCTGGATATCCGAGCTCTATCCGGTCAACCTGCGTGCGACGGCGGTGTCGACGTTCTATATGGGCGGTCGCGGGCTCGGCAGCATAGCGCCTGTGATTGTGCCTCTTGCGGCCGCTCACTTCGGTGGAAGCTTGCTCAACGGCATGGTTGCGGTGGCCCTTCCTGCTGCGACTGTGTTCATTATCGCCTCTCTTCTGCTTCCAGAGACCCTCGGTCGCGATTTGTCCGCGAAGGGCTTTAAGGTCGACATGGAAACGGAACCCACAATGAAGGCCGCTTCGGTGTCGGGTGTTTGACCCTGGTGGAGGGACGCTTGACCGGCGAGATAGGCGTTGTCGACCCGCTTGTCTCGTCGATGCATGCGGCGGAACTCATGCACACCCGCTGACGGGACGGCACAGCGCTTTCAAAATCGCCAGGCACTGCTTGCAAGTTTTGCGCTTGCGAACAAGTTTTGTGCTTGTACACAAGTAATGATCAAAATATCGTTACACTCGCTGATCTTGGGTCAACGGCTCCTGGATAAGGGCGAACTTGCGCGTCCAGAGTTGAGCGCGCGCTTGGTCGATAGCCGGCCTTAGATCATTCGTCGGACAATTCGAGGATCACTCAAGATGCGCATGTTAGTTGTAATGACCATCGCTGCCAGTCTTTCCCCTGCCGGGTCTCTCGCGCAAGCTGCCGACGACCCGTTTCCCACGAAGCCGGTCACCCTGACTGTCAATTACGGCGCTGGCGGCGGATCGGACGCGATTGCCCGCGCGCTCGGACGAGCACTTGAAAAGCCGCTCAAGCAACCGGTTGCGATTGAGAACATTGCCGGGGGAGCCGGAACGCGCGGTGTCACCGCCGTGGTCACGGCCGAGCCGGACGGATACCAGATCGGTGTCGCAACGAACAGTCCGATGACGATCGCCGTGCATACGGTCAAGGGATTGTCCTGGGGAAACCCCAGCACGTACGATATTCTGGGCGGCATTGGCATCGTCTACAACACCATCTGCATTCAGGCGGACTCGCCGTTGAAGACGCTGGATGACGTGGTGAAGTACGCGAAGGAGAACCCCGGGAAGCTGAAGGTCGCCAGCATTGCGGGCGGAATCAACCAGTACACTTGGGACGCTTTCGCCAAGAAGGCGAACATCAACGTGAGGTTCGTCCCCTATAGCGGCGATGCGGACGGCGTTGCCTCCTTCCTCGGAAAGAACACCGAACTTGCGGCGCTCACCTGGCCGGGGCTGAAGGCCCAGGTCGAAGTCGGAAAAGCGCGTCCGCTGGCGGTGTTCGGTCCCGAGCGGATGAGCTCGAACCCGGATGTCCCGACGTTCAAGGAACTGGGCTACGACGTCGTCACGACCAGCGACTACGTGGTCTATGCTCCGAAGGGAATTCCTGAGGCCAAACGTCGCGTTCTCGTCGAGGCCGTGAAGCAGGCCGTGTCCGATCCCGACTTTATGCGGGTGCTCACCGCTCAGAACATTCAGGTGCAATTCACCGATGGCGAGAAGATGACCCGTCAGTTCACGGAGATATTCAACGCCACGGCTCCATCGACTCCGAGCGGAAAGTAGGCCGCAGATGGACCAGGCGATAGTCATGAAGACCGAGGCTTCGACAGCGGCCAATGCTCCGGCATCGACCACCGGAATCAGGCTCACATCGCTCATCCTGACGGTCGCGGGACTGTTCTATCTTTATCAGGCCATCGAACTGCCGATGGGCGACCCACCGGGAACGGGCGTCGGCGCCGTACCCGTCCTGGTGGCGGTCTGCTGGGTGCTATTCGGCGCATTGGTGACGGTTCGTAACCGCGGCGTATCTGCTGATCTCGGTCCCTGGCCCCGGGGCAGCGCGGCGCTGCGCGTCGGGGTCGCCTTTTTCCTTTGCGTGATGTTCATCGTCGGGCTGCCCTTCTTTGGGATTTTCCTGACGACCGGGATCTTCCTCCTGTTGATGGGACGTCTTGCCGGCGCACCATGGACGAGTGCCGTCGTTCTCAGCGCGGCAACACCTGTTGCGTTCTGGATTGTCTTCTCATTGGGCTTGAAGGTATCGCTGCCGTTCGGCTCCCTTCTCACTGTCATTTTCAGGGGCTGACCATGGATCTGCTCGGTAACATGCTTGGCGGCTTCGCCGTGGCTCTCCAGCCCGTGAACATTGCGGCCGCACTGCTCGGGGCGCTTGTGGGCACCGCCACCGGCGTTCTGCCAGGTCTCGGCGTGCTGGGTGCGATGGCAATCCTGATGCCGATCACGATCCATTTTTCCGCAGTGACCGGTCTGATCATGTTGGCCGGGATTTACTACGGTGCCATGTACGGCGGATCGACCACGGCGATCCTCCTCAGAATCCCAGGCGAAAGCGGATCTATTGTCACGACGATCGACGGTTACGAGTTCGCGAGAAAGGGACGAGCCGGCGCTGCCTTGATGATTTGCGCCGTGGGATCGTTCATCGCCGGAACGATCAGCATTGTCGGGCTCAGCCTGTTCACCACGCTGCTAGCCGACGTTGCGCTGCGCTTCTCGTCTCCGGAGTTCTGCCTTCTGGCGCTGTTGGGCGGTTTGACGCTGGTGCGCATCACTGGAAACGATCCAGCCCAGAACATGGTCATGCTTTTGATCGGCATGGCTCTGGCGACGATCGGCGTCGATGCCGTCAGTGGGGACACGCGCTTTACATTCAACACGAGTACGTTGGCATTGGGCTTTGATCTCGTACCGGTCGCACTGGGCCTGTACGGACTGAGCGAGCTGTTCCACGTCCTCGCCTCGAACGAAGGATTTCCGCGTGCCACCACCGTGCGTTTGCGGGAAATGATCCCGACGCGCCGCGAGTGGTCGCGTGCATGGCCAGCCATCGTGCGAGGGTCGGGCATCGGCTTTCTTATCGGACTGTTGCCCGGCCCGGGCTCTCTCACATCGACCTTCGCCTCCTACGGAGTCGAAAAGGCCATCGCCCGAAAGCACCGGGACGAGTTTGGCAAGGGAGCGATCGAGGGCTTTGCCGGGCCGGAAGCGGCGAACAATGCGGTCGCAACCTCCGCGCTGGTGCCTGTTCTGAGTCTCGGGATTCCTTTCACGCCGAACGTGGCGTTGATGCTCGGGGCGCTTATCGTTCAAGGCATACAGCCCGGGCCGCTGCTGCTGTCCCAACACCCAAACGTCGTGTGGGGCCTCCTCGCGTCCATGTATATCGGAAATGTGGCGTTGCTCGCCCTGAATTTGCCGCTGGTCGGGATGTGGGTCCGGCTGCTGCGCGTTCCGCAATACACATTGATCGCCTTCATTTTCGCCGTCAGCTTCATCGGCGTCTACACGATGCGAAACAGCTACTGGGACCTTTGCGTTCTGGTCGGCTTCGGAGTCGTCGGGTCGGTTTTGCGCCAGATCGGTTTTGATCTCGCCCCGATGATTCTCGGCTTAGTGATCGGACCGATCTTCGAGAAGGCGTTGCGCGAAACGCTGTTCCTGAGCGGCGGGGATCTCACGATCTTTGTCACGCGGCCGATCAGCGCCGTGCTTTCGGCCCTTTGCGTAGTGGCAGTCGTCGGTCCCACCATTGCCGTGTGGATCACGCGCGGGAACCGCCTTTCGCAGCAATCGTAAGGGATAGTTCGGCACCGCTTCGAATGCGGCGCAAGCCGCCAACCAAGCTTCTCTGACGCTCCGAAAGCGCAAATGGTCGTCCAACCACCATTGCGAGATCGGTGACGAGTCCAACGATTGCGTCGTGCCGAGTGATCCTTGTTGCGGCGCAGCGGCGGCGGGGCTCGGCGTCGGTTTTGTGGGGCCTTGGTCCTGTGACCGTGGTTTTCGCGGCGGGGTGGCTTCTCACGAACCGGCGTAGTGAAAGATTTCAGACATCTGAAGCGCGGTCTACTAGCCCCTGATGACGCGGCTCGCCTACCGATGCGTATGTTGAGACGCCATGGCTCGTGGCGAAAAACGAAGATGCATAGCGGGAGGAGTGAAGGGATCATGGCTAAGCTAGTTGGGGTCTATGCGGTGCCGCATACGCCCAGCTTCGTCGCCGAGGTTCAGCTCAATGGCGATCGCTCTGAGACGTCGCGCTTTTTTGGTCAGATCAAGCAGCATCTGGATCAGGCAAAGCCAGACGTCATCTTCACCGTCAACAATGATCACTTTAACACGTTCTTCTTTGATATTTGGCCAACATTTGCGATCGGAATTGCCGAGACAACCTCAGGTCCCAACGATCAAACCCCTGGCATGCCGTGGTACGACCTTAAGGTCGAGGCGAACATGGCCCGATACGTCTTGTCTCATCTGATTAAAGAGGGGTTCGACTTTACCTCATCAGTCGATTTCGAGATTGATCACGGCGCATTGGTGCCCTTGCACTTTCTGACGCCGGCAATGAACTTGCCGATCGTTCCTATCTTCATCAATTGCGTGGTTCCGCCCCTGCCAACCTCGAGGCGATGCTATGCATTAGGGCGCGCTATTGCAGCCGCCATCCGTACTTGGGATAGCGACGTTCGTGTTGCGATCGTCGCCAGTGGGTCACTCAGCCTCGAGATCGGAGGGCCGCGGGTTGATGTAGACAAGACGTTCGGCATTCCTGATCCGCCTTGGGCATCATGGGTGCTAGATCGGATCACGCGGTGTGAGCATGATGAACTGATAGCCCAGGCAACTGAGGCGAGAATGCTCGCAGCGGGTAATGTGGCGGGAGAGCTTCTCAGTTGGATTATTGCCCTGGGGATTGTAGGTGCAAGCCCTCCCCAAATCCTCATCAATCAACCTGCCCTTGGTAACGCATTTGCCGCTTGGAACACCAGGAGCGAGCGGCCATGAACATCTATCTCATCCATACGCTCTGTCGCCGCGTCCTGCACGACAGGGAGTTCCGAAGGCAGATTCTCGAGAGCCCCGAGGCTGCCGTCTCATCTATGCCATTCAGCGACGAAGAGCGCGCTGCGCTATTGGCTGGTGATGTGGGGCGCCTGAATCGAGAGGGAGCCTCTGGCTTTCTTCTCCTCATACTCAGCCGCTTCGAGGTGTTCGGGTTGAAATTGCCGGTCTTTAACCGCCGCATGCGCACCGGAGCGCTGGACTGAGCGCGCTTCCGGCCGACGTCAGCGTCGCGCCGAGCTCGTAACAGCAATAGACGACACAAGGACTGGGAGGGCAACTCCTCTCAGAACGATCATCTGCGAGCAGTCACCAAGAGCTGCAGTGTCAAATCATAGGAGGGAATACATGCAGATAGAGCAACCGAATGAAATTGGGCCTGTCCAAAAGAGAGCGCTGCTTAGCAGCTTCATCGGATGGATGTTCGACGGTTTCGAAACGAGCACCCTGATTCTGGTTGGAGGAGCGGCGGTCCTGACGCTGTTGGACAGCCCGAAGCCGGATGAAGTGAGGTTGGCCGTTGGTGCGGCGCTTGGAAGTACACTTATGGGTTGGGCGGTCGGTGGAACGATCGGCAGCATCCTGGCCGACTACATCGGCCGGAGGAAGATGCTCATGATATCCATTGGGGGATACTGCGCGTTCACTGCCCTTACGGCTCTAAGCCATTCATTGACCGCTCTGATCGCCTTTCGGTTTCTCACCGGCATGTTCTTGGGATCCGAATGGAGCACGGGGACAGCACTGGTAGCCGAAACGTGGCCTGCCTCGGCGCGAGCAAAAGCACTAGGCATCATGCAATCGGGATACGGCTTCGGCTTCTTCCTTGCCGCGGGACTGTGGCTCTTTATCCAGCCCTACGGTGGCGCCGATGCATGGCGTTGGATGTTCCTGATTGGCGTATTGCCTGCATTTTTCCTGATCTACATCCGGAGAGAGGTCGGCGAATCGAAACTGTGGTTGGAGGCAGTCCACGGCTCTGCTGCGAGTAATGAAGCAAGTCATACCAAGCGTAGGTTCAGTCTCATTGAAATGTTCGACGATCGACGAGTTCTGACGCATTCGTTCGCGGCGCTTGTCATCGCCACTGTTACCGTCTCGGTATTCTACGGAATCTCGGCGCTCACCGGACCGTACATCGGTGCAATTGCCGCCAAGCAAGGCCTGACGGCGAGCTCATGGGCAAGCATCAGCGCGCTGGTGTACAACGGCGGTGCGATCATCGGATATGTGGCCGCCGGCTTTATTGCTGACGCGATCGGCCGAAAGCCATACATGCTGCTGATGTTTTTAGGCTCGATCGCCTCTGGGTTGCTAATGTATCTCGCGCCCCAGAGTCTGCTGATCGCGCTCTGCTGCGTGTTCGTTCTTGGTGTTTTTACACTGGGCGTCTTTTCCTGGATGCCGATCTATCTGCCGGAGTTGTTCCAAACACGCATCCGTTCGACGGCATCCGGCGTCGTGTTCAATCTTGCACGGTTGGTCTCCTTCCCCTTGCCAATCCTGACAGCCTTCTTGTTCTCGACGCTCGGAGGTTATCAGGCCACCGTCTTGTCGCTCGTTTCTCTATACGTGCTCGCCATCGCGGCGTTGCTGTTGCTGCCCGAGACACGAGGCAAAGCTCTTCCCGCCTAACATCACATGCTGAACTGACATCAGGAGGATTTCATGGATCTTGGAATTGCAGGACGAGTTGCCATCGTTACCGGCGCGAGCGCAGGCATTGGATATGCCGTCGCGGACGAGCTTTTGGCAAACGGGGCGTCCGTTCTTGTAGTGGCTCGAAACCAAGCCAGATTGAACCAGGCTGCGGAAAAGCTTCTTGGACGTAAAGGCGCGAAAGTCGCCTCGCTGGCAGCAGACGTGGCGAAGCCGGGGTCAGTTGAGCTCATCGTCGGTAAATCGATCGAGGCGTTTGGCGGATTGCACATCCTTGTAAACAATGCGGGGCGTGCCCATGCCGGCGGCCTAATGAATTCGAGCGAGGAAGATTGGGAAGAGATGACAGGCGTCAAGCTGACGTCGATGCGAAGGATGTGCAAGGCGGCGATCCCTCATATGCAAAAGGCTGGATGGGGGCGCATCGTCAACATGTCGTCCATCGGGGGAATTTACCCCAATCCGAAGTTGTTCGTTTCGCACGTTCTTAGCGCGGCCATCAACAACCTGACGAAGTCACTGGCGATGGAAGTGGCAAAAGACGGCATACTCGTGAACGCGATAGGGATCGGTGCCGTCGCCACGGACAATTGGGCGAACAACATGGTCCCGGCTGTGCGACGGGCGCGGCAGGAGTTTAGCACTCTGTCGGACGACGAAGTCATTGCGCGAATTTCGGCTGAGCGTACCCCCGTGGGCCGCGCGGGAACCGCTCAGGAGATCGCCGCGATCGCAGCGTTTCTAAGTTCGGACAGGAATGGCTTTGTAACGGGCGACACGATCGAGGCGTCCGGGGGCGCCGATCGTTTCATGTAGCCGGACGGATGGGCGGACGGCCCTCCGCTCGGTCCGCCGCAAAAATCGCAGTTCGTGGCATTCGACCAGGGTAGCTACTGATCGCGAGTGGATCGTACGTCGGCAGGTTGCGCGGGATCTTTGAAGGCTGTTTCGCGCTTCCCGGGATCAGCCTGTTGCCGATGGCGAAGAAGGAATGGAAATTTTGATCATTAGAGACGAGATCACTGACGCCGAGGCGCTCAACTATCACCTCGAGCCATGGCCCGGAAAATACGAGGTGGTGTCCTCGACGCCAATGCTAACGCAACGGGACCTGTCGCTTTCGTACAGTCCGGGCGTTGCCGCTCCTGTCTTGGCTATCGCCGCACGGCCCGACACCGCCTACGACTACACCGTGAAGGGCAACATGGTCGCCATAGTTACGAATGGTACCGCGATTTTAGGGTTGGGAAACCTGGGGGCGCTTGCGTCGAAGCCGGTGATGGAGGGTAAGGCGGCTTTGTTCAAGCGGTTCGCCGGCGTCGATGCGATCGACATCGAGCTTGAGACGGAAGCCGTCGATGAGATCGTAAGAACGGTCCGCCTCATGCAGCCGACGTTTGGCGGAGTGAACCTGGAGGACATCAAGGCTCCTGAGTGCTTTCTCATCGAAGAACGGCTGAGAGAGACAATGGATATACCAGTGTTCCATGATGATCAGCACGGAACGGCGGTGATCTGTGCCGCAGCGCTTATCAACGCGCTTGATCTGGCTGACAAGAAGATCGAAGACGTGAAGATCGTGCTCAATGGAGCTGGAGCAGCAGGCATCGCATGTCTGAAGCTCTTGAAGTTCATGGGCGCGGTCCGGGAGAATTGCATTCTGTGCGATTCGAAGGGGCCAGTGTGGAGCGGCCGTACTGACGGAATGAATAGATGGAAGTCCGAACATGCGACAGACACGACTGCCCGCACGCTGGAGGAGGCGGTCGAAGGCGCCGACGTTTTCATCGGAGTGTCTGTAAAAGGCGCGTTGACCCGTCGGATGGTTGACAGTATGTCGGCAGACCCGATTATTTTCGCCCTTGCAAATCCAGACCCTGAGATCACCCCCGAGGAAGCTCGGGCCATCCGTGCTGATGCCATCGTGGCGACCGGTCGCTCCGACTACCCTAACCAGGTCAACAATGTTCTTTGCTTTCCATACCTGTTCCGGGGAGCACTGGACGTCCGGGCGCGCGCGATAAACGAGGAGATGAAAATCGCATGCGCTCAGGCCTTGGCTGGACTGGCACGCAGTGCGGTGCCTGATGAGGTGGAGAGTGCGTACGGTAGGAAGCTATCGTTTGGGCGTGACTACATCATTCCCACACCGTTCGACCCGAGGCTGATCTATACCGTACCAATAGCGGTGATGAAGGCAGCCCTCGAGACGGGTGTTGCCCGGCGATCGATCCCAGATCTGGGGGAGTACGAACGAGGTCTCCGGCGCAGAATGAAGAGAACTGATTAGCGCCTAACGCGAAAGATCAAGTCCCAAACGGCTCGCGAGGGCGCGTGCTGCAGCCAGATCTCTCCCCGCGGTCGCGGCAGGAAAGCTCTCTAGCGCCGCCACGAGCGTCGACCTGGCTTCGTCATCATCCCCTTGGCTGGCCAGCATGGTGGCCAGATCGGTGGCGACTTTCAAGGTCCAAGCCTTTGCCCCTTGTCGATGGCTAATCGACAGAGCCTTTCTGAGGCCGGCAATGGCTTCGGAAGGGGAATTATTGAGGTGCGAGCCAGCGCGGCGAAACTCTGGTTCGCCCCAGGACGAATCGCTCTCGCATCGAGAGAGGAGCACCGATGAGATCGGCCGAAGAGCGGAAGGATCCCACTTGTTTCGTTGTGCGGTGAGTAAGATGTCGCTGAACAGCGTGGAGTACTCCTGATCAAAGCCCAGCCGTTCAACGGAAGCCACGGCTGCCGCTAGGCGCGAGACAGGTACCTCCCCCTCATCACACACCTGAGCCCACAACTCGAAGAGGTCGCCGTAGGTGCTCCAAAAGCCCAATCCATGTTCGCGCGCAATGTGTTGTAGGCGTTTTGCCTCGCGCCGAACAGCTTCATAATCGCCGTCAAGAGCGTGCACAGTGCACCAGCCTTCTGCAAGTGCGCAGCAGAGCGTGTTGGCATGGTCGAGCGCTTGCGCTTCGTCGGCCGCGGCAGCCGACATCTCCCTGCCTTGATCGCCGAAGCCTTGGACCCAAAGTATACGCGATAGGAACGACAACCCGGCGATACGCTGATCGATGCCGAACCGAAATGCCTGCTGAGGGCGGTTGACATCGAACCAGCGCAGGCTGCTCTCGATAAGTTCCCGCGCGAGATCGTGATTGCCGAGAAAGTGTTGGGCGACACCGCAGATGCGTCGGCCGACCGCTTGCGCTTCCGAATCATTAGACGCAGTAGATAACTGGAGCATTTCCTCCGCGTGCTCCAGTGCCAAGCGGTAGCTACCCGACCTGAGATTGTAGAGCCAAAGTCCGTATCGAGCTTGCAGTTCGATCTCGTTGGCGCGGAGTTCCCGAGCGAGGGTAAGAGCCTTATGCCATGCAGCGCTCGTCTCAATGACCGGACCGATTGCCCAGCTGAGCGCCGTTCCAAGAGCCGCCATAAGCGCCATCTCGTCGTCCGGATTGAGGGCGTCTGCGAGACGGTCCAAGGCTTGGGTAATCCGCCGTCGGCATTCATCATGCAATGACAGCTGAATCCAGAAGGGAGTTGCGCATGCCAACATGCTTACGCCGATCCGCATATCTCCCTTCGCGGAAAAAGACCAGTCTAGAGCGGCACGGATGTCATCGATCGCATTTTCGTAGGTTGCGCGCCAATCCTCCGTCGGAAGCGTCTTCCAGTCGTCCGACGCGCGTCGAGTGATCTCAACGAAGTAGGCTGCGTGCCGTTCCGCGCTCAAGTCAACGTCACCGCGTTCTGCCAGCTTCTCCAGCGCGTAGAACCGAATCGTTTCCAAGAGCCGATATCTCGGTGTAGCGCGATTTAAATCAAGGAGAAGAAGTGACTTCCCTACGAGGCCGCTGAGTAGGTCAAGGCTGAACCACGGGTCATCGTTCTCGGGCGCTGCAACGGCTCTTGCCGCCTGGGCGTCGAAGCTCGAGGCAAAAAGAGCCAATCGGCAAAATAGTCGCTGCTCGTCGCTGTCCAGAAGATGGTAGCTCCAGTCGACAGTGGCCCTGAGAGTGCGATGCCTCGATAAGGCCGTGCGACGACCAGCGGTCAGCAGGTTGAAGCGATCATCAAGTGCGGCGAGAACGCCTCGGACTCCAAGCGTGGAAACGCGAGCCGCTGCGAGCTCTAGGGCGAGGGGCAGGCCATCGAGGCGTTGACAAATCGCACTCGCGACCTCCACATCAAGATCGAGCGACTGCACGTTCGCTGACGAGCGCTCTGCGAAGAGCTCGAATGCTGGGTATGCCATCGCAACACCCAAGTCGCGTGTGTCGGCCGGCGGAACCGCGAGGGGCGCAAGGCGATAGATCTGTTCGCCATCGAGGCCAAGAGGCTCCTGACTGGTAATCAGCATCTTAGCCATAGGGACGTGGCGCAGAATCGTCTCAACGTTCCTGGAGATTGGTCCAGCAAGATGCTCGCAGTTGTCAACGATCAGGAGAAGCTGACGACCCGACAGCAGGAAGCCGATCCGATCGGCGCGCTCGATGTCGGGGGAAGGGATCTGCAGTGCTCCCGCAAGGGTTGGGCCTACTAATTCGTCCTCCGAGATCTTGGCGATTTCTGCCAAGTGGACGCCATCTTGAAAATGTCCGGCCAAGCGTCGTCCGAGCTCAAGAGCGATTCTTGTTTTCCCAACTCCTCCGGTGCCGGTAATTGTGACGAGACGGCTTTTGTCGAACAATCGCTCGATTTCGCGAAGGTCAACGGCGCGTCCGAGCAGTGAGGTCAAGGGAAGTGGCAGGTTTGACGGCGGCGATCGCTTCGCCTCCGACGCTCCTTTTTCGGAATGCGGCGTCCGTTCTTCTGCGACCAGTCGATAGCCGCGCCCGAACTCGGTCCGGATCATGCCGCGATCTGGGCCTAACGCTCGCCTAATCGCCGACATTTGGGCTTGAAGATTGTTCTCTTCGACAACGACCCCCGACCAGACGGTATCGATAAGTTGGTCCTTTGACACCAGCTCGCCGTCGGCCTGCACGAGCACCCAGAGGACATCGAAGGCGCGCGTGCTGATGTCGACCTTTGCACCCTCGCGCAAGAGTAGGCGTAATCTCGGGAAGATGCTGTAGCGTCCGAACTGGACGCCCTTGTCGTCGCGAGTTTGATCCTTCGAGGGGGATGAAGAAGCGGGCTTCATAAAGCCACTCTATACGATGGGAAGGCCGAATTGTGCCTGCAAAGTTTGTCATTTCGGCCGCCCCATCGCAACTTGCCAAAAGTGAGCAAAATTAATGAGTTCCGGCTCAATTTCGTGAGGGCGAGTGTCCATTCAAACGCGGAAATTCGACTCAAGGCTCCGCATGGCAGGTTCAATCCCTCGAGACAGACCGGTCGTGTTCGGCGCAGCAAGCAGAGGTCGAGTTCCTCACACAAAGAATTTCGCCGTTCTCAGCCTTTCGGGTTAATGCGCGGCGCCAGGGCAACCGTCGTGAACGGGCGACACTTATGACCACTGTCTTACCTTCGCAATGGTCTCAAACATCCCCACAGCGCCCCCGCCAAACGGATTGAGAGCTTCCGCTTTCGCAACGGCATAACTCACGAAACTTGTTCCAGCGCTTCTCGTCGATGTCTCGCAAGCGGTGGGCTTCGTATCGGCGCGCTTCCTCTTCATGGTAGCGCTCTGCTGCTCTTCGCGTTCGCGCTTCATTTCTTCAAGGGTCGGCCCTGTGGCCATTATCGCGCCGACAAGTTGCCATGAGTTACCGATCCTGACCTTTTGCGACTCAACCCATTCAGGCCGCCGACCCTGCAGGTAGGTTGTGATGCTGACCCGCAAAAATCCTGAAGAATCCAATCCCGACTTGCAATACTCGGTGAACGCGGTCCATTTGCGTTGGGGCTATCTGGATATAATCTGCGAGGATGGCACAAAATTCAGAATTAGATGCCGCGCAGCGCGCCATTAATGGAAATAACTTCCAAAATGGAAGCTCGGAGGGTACAACAACGCAAGCAGTCGATCGGTTGCCGGTGCTAGAGTTCGATCAATCGTTGATCGCGTGGGCAACTGGCATGACCCTTTGCGATCATGGCGACGGAGGTTGCGCCAGCAACCGGATTGCGAGGATTGATGATGAAGACGATCGGCTTGATTGGCGGAATGAGCTGGGAGAGCACTGCGGTGTATTATCGCCGGCTCAACGAGCAGGTTCGCAACCTCTGCGGCGGCCTGCATTCCGCCGAGATCGTCATGCGCTCGGTCGACTTCGAGTCAATCGTCGCGATGCAAACCTCGGGCGATTGGGACGGCGCTGCTGGCGTATTGCAGAAGATCGCGCGCGAGCTCGAGGCCGCCGGGGCCGATTGCGTGCTGATCTGCACCAACACCATGCACAAGCTCGCCGACACGGTGCAGGCGGCGATCCGCGTCCCGCTGCTGAATATCATCGACATATGCGCACATGAGCTGAAGGCGGCCGGCGTTCGCCGGCCGCTGCTGCTGGCGACCCGCTACACCATGGAGCACGATTTCTATCGCGAGCGCATGAGCGTCCGGCACGGGCTGGACACCATCGTGCCGGAGGCCGATGATCGCGCGGCGGTGCATGACATCATCTTTTCCGAACTGTGCTGCGGCATCATTCGTGAGTCCTCGCGGCAACGCTACATGGAGGTCATCAGGCGCGGGCGGTCCGCCGGCGTGGACAGCGTGATCCTCGGCTGCACCGAAATCGGACTCTTGATCCGGCCGGAAAACCTTGATTTACCGGCGTTCGACTCGACGCTGCTGCACGCGGATGCGGCGGTCGATTTCGCTCTCGGCGATGGGCCGCTCGGTCGCGCCGACGCAGCCTGAGGGAGGAAGTTCTAATGCGTGCGATGATCCTGCGGGAACATGGGGGACTCGACAAGCTCACCTTCGATCCGAACTTTCCCGATCCAGACATCGGCCCGGCCCACGTCTTGTTGCGTGTGCGAGCGACGTCCCTGAACTATCATGACATTTTCACCCGCCGCGGCATGCCGGGGATCAAGGTCCCGCTGCCCCTGATCATGGGGCTTGATGTCGCAGGCGAGATCGTCAGGGTGGGTTCCAAGGTCGAGGGCTGGAAGGTCGGCGACCGTGTGCTCGTCGATCCGCTCAATCGCGTCGAGGGCGGGCTGATGGGCGAGACCATGAATGGCGGGCTCGCGGAGCTGTGCAAGGCGCCCGCGCACCAGCTTGTCCGGATTCCCGACAATGTGAGCTTCGAGCACGCGGCGGCCCTGCCGGTTGCCTACGGCACTGCGCACCGCATGATGACCACCAACGGTCAGGTCTCGGCGGGTGAGAAGGTACTGATCCTCGGTGCCAGCGGGGGCGTCGGTGTGTGCTGCGTGCAACTCGCCAAGATTGCCGGCGCCTATGTCATCGCCTGTGCGGGCTCGGCAGAGAAGGCGCGGCGGCTCAAGGAAGTCGGCGCCGACGAAGTCATCCTCTACACCGAGGAAGATTTCATGCAGGTCGTGCGCCAGCGTCACGGCCGGCCGCAGCGCGTTGGCAGCGGCTCGTCCGTCAACGGCGGCGTCGATGTTGTCGTCAACTTCACGGGCGGCGACACCTGGGTGAAGTCGCTGCGCACACTGAAGCTCGGCGGCCGTATCCTCACCTGCGGCGCGACCGCCGGCTACGATCCAGCCGAAGACCTCCGGGTGATCTGGACATTCGAACTGCAGATCCGTGGCTCCAACGGCTGGGAGCGGGACGATATCAAGAACCTGTTCGCGTTGGTTTCCGCCGGAAAACTGAGCGCGTTGATCGACAAGTCGTTCCCGCTGGAGCGGGCAGCAGATGCGCTGCGGATGCTGGAAGACCGCACCGTGTTCGGCAAAGTCGTGGTGACGCCATGACGACGCCGCTTGATCAAGGTCAGATCGAGGCGATGCTGAAGCAATCGCCGTTCATCTCGTTTCTCGGACTGACGGTGACCGCGCTCGATGCCGACAAGCAGGAACTCGTCATGAAATCGCCGATGCGGCCGGAGTTCGAGCGCGAGCCCGGCACCAGGCAGTGGCACGGCGGTCCGATCGCGTCGATCATCGACACCGTGGGCGACTACGCGCTTGTGATGTTCGTCGGCCGCGGCCTGCCGACCATCAACTTCCGCGTCGATTTCTTCCGGCCAGCGATCGATACCGAGCTGATCTGCACCGGTCGAGTGCGCCGGCTCGGCCGCACCGTGGGCGTCGCCGATGTCGACGTCCACGACGTGAAGGGCGCTCTGATCGCGATCGGGCGGGCGACCTATGCGATCTAGAACGCCCGGAAGTGAAGGGCCGTGATGAAGCTGCTCGCTGACAGGATTGCTCTCGTCACCGGCGCAAGCCGCGGCATCGGCCGAGCGATCGCTGTCCGGCTGGCACAAGACGGCGCTGTCGTCGGCGTTCATTATCGGGTCCGAAGCGACGAGGCAAGGCAGACGCTCGAGCTGATTCGTGCGCAAGGTGGTGACGGCTTCCTTGTCGCGGCGGATCTCGCCGATCCAACCGGCGCCAGCCAGCTTGCAGAGGCGCTGATTGGCAAGCTCCGCGAGGAACGCGATCCGCCGTTGCTGGACATTCTCGTCAACAATGCAGGCATCGACGACCGCAAGACCATCGAGCAGGTGAGCGAAGCCGACTTCGACCGCATACTGCAGATCAACTTCAAGTCACCGTTTTTCCTGATTCAGAAGCTGCTGCCGGTCATGGCGGACGGTGGCCGCATCATCAACATCTCATCAATGGCGGCGCGGCTGTCGTTCCCGACCATGCCGGTCTATGCGCCGACCAAGGCGGCGCTGTCGACACTCAGCCGCGTGCTCGCCGCGCATCTCGGGTCGCGCGGCATCACCGTTAACGCGGTGCTACCGGGCGCAACTTCAACGGATCTCAACCCCGCCGCGTCTGATCCGGAGCGCAGCAGCGCGATCCGCGACACCGTTGCGCTCGGCCGGATTGCCGAGCCGGGCGACATCGCACCGGTCGTCGCGTTTCTGGCGTCGCGTGAGGGTGGTTGGATCACAGGCGAGACCATTGAAGCGAGTGGCGGCCAGCGCTTATGAGTACGGATCCCGATCCCGATTTCTTGTTGCCTAGCCCCGCCGCCGGCCGAAAGATCCACTTTCGCATGCCTCATGGCGAGCATGGCTGCTGCGAAGATGCTGCGGCATCTTCAGCGTTCCCTCTTGTGCAGTGCATTGAGTGTAAATTCAGTGCATGGTCGTTGGTGGAGACAGGACGCTGATGGATCGCATCGATCTCAAGATTCTCGGTTCCCTGCAGGAGGACGCGATGATGCCGCTCGCGACCGTCGCCGAAAAGGCAGGGCTGTCGAGTTCGCCCTGTTGGCGGCGGATCCAAGCGCTGATCGAGAAGAAGATCATCCGCCGCCGCGTTGCACTGCTTGATCCAGACATGGTCAACGTGCCGGTGACGGTATTCGTGACGCTGAAGACCAACAAGCACCACACCAAGTGGATGACGGCGTTCGCCCGCGAGGTTGCGAAGATTCCGGAGGTGACCGAATTCTATCGCATGAGCGGCGAGGTCGACTACCTGCTGCGCATTGTCGTGCCGGATGTTGCGGCATACGACGGCGTTTATAAGCGACTTATCAACGCGGCGGAACTCTTCGATGTGAGTTCGAGCTTCGCGATGGAGACGATCAAATACTCCACTGCGTTGCCGCTCAACTACGTCAAGATATGAACCGCGCCGCGACTCGTCCGTTGATTGATGATGCGTTGATTGATGATGCAGGGTCACGTCGCGCCGCCGCCCTTTCGTGAAGAGCTTTTCAAGTGGGTTCGTACGCGAATGCGCGAACCCGGATAACTGCGATGTTGGAGGAACTATGAAGAACATTTGCCTCAGGATTGTGATGAGGCGGCTCGCGACGGCCGCTTTTTGTACGGGACTCGGCATCGCGAGCCTGGGCATCGGTAGCGCGTCAGCTCAGCAGAAGGCGGCGGATACCTCGCCGGTGCGGATTGGGGTGCTCACCGACATGTCCGGCCTTTTTGCTGACATTTCCGGTCCGGGCGCGGTGGTCGCGGTCAAGATGGCGGTCGACGATTTCGGCGGCAAGGTGCTTGGGCGTCCGATCGAGGTCATTTCCGCCGACCATCAGAACAAGGCGGATGTCGGCGTGTCGCTCGCACGCGCGTGGATCGACGAGAAGAACGTGGTGATGCTCGCTGATCTGATGAACTCGGCGGTGGCGCTCGGCGTGATGGAACTCGTCAAGTCGAAGGACCGCGTTGCGATCGTGAACGGGGCGAGCACCTCGGTGATCACCAATGAGAAGTGCACGCCGAACAGCATCCACTACACGTGGGACACCTATGCGCTCGCCCGAGGCACGGCCAATGCCGTCGTCCGCCGCGGCAAGAACAAGTGGGCGATCCTCGAGGCCGACTACGCTTACGGCCACCAGCTCGCCAGCGATAGCCGGCGCTTCGTCGAGCAGGCGGGCGGCACCGTGGTTTCGGAGGTCAAACATCCAATCAATACGAGCGACTTCTCGTCGTTCCTGCTGCAGGCGCAGAACTCGGGCGCCGACGTCATCGCGCTGGCCAACGGAGGCGCCGATACGATCAATTCAATCAAGTCGGCGGCCGAATTCGGCATCGGCCGCGACGGCAAGCAGCAGGTCGTCGGTCTTGCGATCAATCTCAATGACACCAAGGCGCTCGGTCTCAGCTCCGCGCAAGGACTGTTGCTCACCGAGGCGTTTTATTGGGATCTGAACGACGAGACCCGCGCCTGGTCGAAGCGCTTCATGGAGAAATTCGGCAAGATGCCGACCTCGACTCAGGCCGGCGACTACTCGTCAACGATGCACTATCTCAAGGCGGTCGCTGCGGCCGGTACGCTGGACGCGCAGGCCGTGATGGCCAAGATGCGCGAGATGCCGATCAACGACTTCTTCGCGCACGATGGTCACATTCGGATCGATGGTCGCATGGTGCATGACATGTATCTTGCGGAGGTGAAGAAGCCGTCGGAGTCGAAGGGGCCGTGGGATTTCTACAAGATCCTTGAGACGATCCCGGGCGATCAGGCGTTCCGCCCGTTATCGGATAGTGCCTGCCCGCTGGTTAAGAAGTGACATTTCCGGCTTCCGAGCGTGGCGGCCATTCAGCGGCGGACCTCGCCGGGGCCGCCTTGTCGCCCAGCACCGCGATTACACCATTTCGGCGGACAGGGCGCATCGGCGATCGTCGCGTTGAGTTTCTTAGGAGTGGAACTGATGTCCTGGCCTTCTCGTAACCTCGGTTGCTGCTTCGATCCGTTGAACGACCCCGCCAAGGTCGCGATCATCGATCTTCGTCAACCCGACCGGCCTGAAGAAGTCACCTACGCTGCGCTTGATGCCGCTTGCGATGCGGTGGCGCGCGGCCTGCTCGCCAAGGGGCTGAAGCGGGGCGACCGCATCGGTATCATGTCGCTGAATTCGGCGCCGATGATCGCGGCCTATCTCGGGATCATGCGGGCCGGCATGGTCGCGGTGCCGATCTCGTTCAAGCTGGCGCGGGAAACCGTCGATTACATCGTGAGAGACGCCGACCTTCGGGCGGTGTTCCACGATCACGAGCGGGCGTCACTGGTGCCGGATCATCTGCTCGGCATCGACTTCGATACCGCCGAGGGCTACGCAGCGCTGCTCGACCACGGTCCATTCACCGCGTTCGAACCGAAGGGTCGGGAGATCGCCACGATCCTCTACACCTCCGGCTCGACGGGTATGCCGAAGGGCGTGCTGCTGTCGCACGCGTCGCAGATGTGGGCGCTGGATGCCGCGGCACGAGCCGGCGATCGCTCGCGCCACCGCTACATCGTCGCCGCGCCGATGTTCCACATGAATGCGACGATCAGCGTCAAGACGGCGCTGCATGCCCGAGCATCGATGGTGTTGCTACCCGCCTTTGATGCGCGGCTTTACGCCCAAGCGATCGCCGAACATCGGGTCACCTGGCTGACATCGGTGCCGACCATGATGGCGATGCTGGCGCGTGAGCGCGACCTCGTCGCTGGGCTCGATTTCTCGTCGGTCACCAACGTGATGATGGGATCGGCGCCCCTGACCAAGTCGTTGATCGAGAAGGTCCAAGATCTCTTCCCGGGTGCAGCGATCAGCAATGCTTACGGCACCACCGAAGCGGGACCCGGCGTGTTCGGTCCGCATCCCGACGGAGTGCCGCGGCCGGATACGGCACTGGGCTATCCGGTGCCAGGCGCGCTGGCCGAGCTTCGAGAAGGTCCATCTCCGGACGAGGGCGTACTCTATATGAAGAGCCCGATGCTGATGGAGGGCTACAACAACCAGCCCGAGAAGACCGCTCAAGTGATGCGTGACGGATGGTATCGCTCCGGCGATATCATGCGCCGCGACGAGAACGGCTTCTTCCATTTCCTCGGGCGCGCCGACGACATGTTCGTGGTCGGCGGCGAGAATGTCTGGCCGGGTGAAGTCGAAAAGCTGATTGAGCGGATGCCGGGTATACACCAGGCCGCGGTTGTGCCTGTGCCCGACGAAATCAAGGGCATGCTGCCATTCGCCTTCGTGGTGCCGCAGGACGGCGCCAAGGTCGACGAGGCCGCGATTAAGAAATTCACGATCGACAATGGACCGGCCTTCGCGCATCCGCGTTTCGTCGAATTCCGGTCCGCGATTCCGGTGTCGGCGACCAACAAGCCCGATCGCCGCCTGCTGACCGAGGAAGCCGAACGGATTGCGGCTCGGCGTCGGGCAGCCGGCGAACGCGCCTGACGTTCGCTGGCCAGGTGGCAGGCTCCGCCATCGACATGGCGGTAACGACAATGGAAGGCGAGCCTTGATCGCGGCCAGGTCGTGCGAGTTCGGCCCGAGCGGTCGTTCGATTGTGACCTCGAACAGTGTCCTGTGAGAAATCGAGCGCCATAACGCCGCAACGGCCGTCACCGCCATGCGCCCGCGGGACGGCGCGCATTTATTTGCGCTCGACGCGTCCCGACATGTATGCGATCAATTGCGACTGACTGGGAATATCGCAAGAAGACGTGCTGGGGGCCTTGTGTCTGGGTTTGGTCGCATTGTCGGCAGCATCAAGCTGGCCGCACTGATTGTTTTCGCATTTTTTGCCGTTACGACGTCAGCCCATGCGGCGCCCCCGACAGCGACTGTCACTGTTGCCCCGGATCGAATAGCGTATGGTGGGTTGGCGAAGGTGACAATCTCGTTCTCCGAAGTCGTGACCGGCTTTGATCTCCATGACTTGACGCTCACCAGTGCGACCGCGGGCAATCTCGCAACCTCGGACAACATCACCTACACCGTCGACCTCAATGCAATTTCGGGTGCGCCGCGCCCAACCAATAAGGTCGTTGTGGACCTGTCCGGGGTGGTGAACTTAGGCTTGGAAGCCGGCATCGGCACCGCCGTTTCAAATAATTATACAGTCGGACCGATCAGCCAGACCATCACCTTCGGCGCCCAGACGGGACGGACCTTTGTCAGCGGCGGCACGTTTGTGGTCAGTCCGCTGGCCTCGGCAAGCAGCGGCCTGGCGGTAACCTATTCCTCGCTGACCCCGGGCGTCTGCACGGTTTTCGGCGGTATCGTGACCATGATCAGCGTAGGCACGTGCACGGTGGCCGCCGATCAGGCCGGCAATGGAACCACCGTCGCGGCCGCAAGCCAGGTGACCCAGGACATCATCATCGCCAGGGCGATCAGCAGCATTACGTTGGTTGCGTCACCCAGCCCGAGCCTTCCGGGACAGGCCGTCACCTTCACCGCGACAGTGTCGGGCTCATCGCCCACTGGCACGGTGACGTTCCAGGACGGCACGACGACGCTGGGCACCGGCACCATCAGTGGCGGACTGGCAACGTTCACCACATCGGCGCTGACCACCGGAACGCATGCGATCACGGCAGTCTATGGCGGCGATACCAACAACATGTCGAGTACGTCGTCGGTGCTGAACCAGGCTGTGAGCCAGGCGGCGACGGCGACAGTCCTCGTTTCGTCGGTCAATCCAAGCATGCCGGGACAGGCTGTCACCTTCACCGCAACCGTGACTGGCACGAGCGGCACGCCCACCGGCACGGTCACATTCATGGACGGTACGACGACGCTGGGCACCGGCCCCCTCGTTGGCGGACTGGCGACGTTGACCACATCGGCGCTGACATCCGGAACCCATGCGATCACGGCAGTCTACGGCGGCGATGCCACCAACACGTCCAGCACCTCATCGGTGCTGAGCCAGGCCGTGACCCAGGGGACGACGTCGACGGTCCTTGTCTCATCTGCCAATCCCAGCACGCCGGGACAGGCGGTGACGTTCACAGCAACGGTGACAAGCGGGGGCGATACGCCGACCGGCACGGTGAGATTCGACGATGGCGGCGCTGCGATCGGCAGCGCCACCTTGGCCGGCGGGGTTGCCAGCCTGACGACCTCGGCGCTGACGGCCGGCACCCATACCATCACCGCAACCTATGCCGGCAATGGCACGTTCAAGGCCAGCACGTCGGCAGCGCTGCTGCAGGCGGTGAACACGCCACAGGACAGTCTGAAGCTGCGGGCCTTGCAGATCATCGCAACCAAGACCGTGGCGCAAAACTCCGGCGCTGCCATTGCAGGCGCGATCGACACCGCGATCTCCGAGGGCTTCAGCGATGGCGGCAGCCTGGTCTCGCCGAGCGGGGGCAGCATCCGTTTCAACTTCTCCGCCGATCCCGATCAGCCGCAGGCCGCAACCGCAGGCGCCGACGTGTCGGATCGATGGAATGGATCGTACGGGCGCAGCGGCGGCGGCCTGCCGGGCGGCGCCAACAGCTATGCGCAGCCGCAATTGCCGCAGGGCGCATCCCGGGTCGACAACGCCTTCGCGGCAATCAATCGCAATGCGATGCCCGCCAAGGCGCCCGCGTCTGGCTACGTCGCGCCGAAGGACTGGCTGTTGTGGGCGGATGTCAGAGGCAGCGGCATCGATCGCTGGGGCTCGTCGACATCGACACCGATTCTCTACGGCAGCCAGATCAATGCGCTGCTGGGCCTTACCCGCAGGGTCACACCGAATCTTCTGGTCGGTGCGCTCGGCGGCTACGAGACCTTCGACTACCGGTCCGATACCTTGAGCGGGCACCTCAAGGGCGATGGCTGGACCTTAGGTTCATACCTCGGCTGGAGGTTCGCGCCGGGACTGCGCTTCGACGCAGCCGCGGCGTATTCCGCCATCGGCTATGACGGCACCGCAGGCACCGCCACGGGCAACTTTAGCGGCCACCGCTGGCTGGTGTCGAGCGGGCTGACCGGCAACTACACGACTTACGGCTTCGATATCGAACCTTCGGCGAAGCTCTATGCGCTGTGGGAGCGGGAGAACGCCTATACGGACTCGCTCGGCACTGTGCAGGCCGATCGCACTTTTTTCACGGGGCGCGCCTCGGCCGGCATCAAGCTCAGTTATCCCTGGCTCACCGGAGCCGCCGTGATGCTCGCGCCTTATGCCGGGGTCTACGCGGATTACTACTTTACCGGCGATGATGCCGCCGCCTTGGCGCTCGCCGGGGCCGTGCCGCTCGCGTCCGTCCCGCTGCTCGATGGCTGGTCCGCGCGTGTAACGGGAGGGTTGGCAGCGCGCCTCGGCAACCAGGCCACCGTCGCTCTTGGCGCCGAACTCGGCGGCATCGGCAGCAACGTGCAAATCTGGACGTTCCGTGGACGAGCCTCGGTTCCGTTTTGAGGCGACTAAGATTAATATAGTAATTTCGGTTACATAAGAGTTCGCAGTTTTGTTCTGGGTGGCGCGCCAAGATTTCAATAGCTTACTAAAACCTGACCGCTAATTCCCAACCATCGCCAAGTATAAACCGGGTATAGGCAAACCCGGTTGGAAACTGTCTTCCCTGACGACAAAAGAAAAGGCACCCCGTTGCCGAGGTGCCCTCCCTTTTAGAACAACCGCGTCAGTGCCGCGACTATCGAAACCAGCGTCGGATGGAAGGTCCATCCGAAGCCGATACGGTAGGACGTACCGTGCGGCTGACTGGCTTCGAGAACGAGGAATACACCCATTAGGTGTCTCCAATTCCCGTGCGTGAGGTCCCTTACGGTAGTCGGTTCACGCAGTAGGCCAGCAGTGTTGCGGGTGGGTTAGCCTGTGTCCTGGTCCGGTCAAGGTGCCCCGCGGTCACTCCTCCGACTATAAAGAATCAGCTGAAAATCATGCCAGTTCAACATAGGGGTTACTGAGCAACTTACAAGAACCAGAGCAACTTTTAGGTGGGGATACGCCGTCGCTCTACCTTGCTGATCCGCCCTCAATAGCTCCAAGCTTCCCGAAGCATGGGCTTTTGGGGCGAGGAAGGAAATGGATACCGCCATAAAATTTAGCGACATCGTAATCGCAGCCGCCACGCTATTAGGACCGATCTTCGCGGTACAGGCACAGAAATGGTTGGAGGCTAGCAGGGAAAAGAGGGCGCGAATGCTCGCCATCTTCCGCACTCTGATGGCCACGCGCGCGGCAGCGTTAAGCACCGCGCACGTCGAAGCGCTCAACGCCGTCCCGATCGACTTCTACGGGAGGAAGAAGGTCATGGATGTTTGGGAGACCTACTTTAGGCACTTGAGCGCTGGTCCAATGAATGATGCTTGGCTGCAAAAGCGCGCGGATCTTCTGATCGAACTTCTGACGACAATCGGCAACGAAGTCGGCTACAAATTCAACGCTGCACAAATGCAGAATATTTACTTCCCCAAAGCGCTCGGAGCGCGAGGCGACGATGCCGACGCGATACAGATTGGCATGGCCGCGATAATGCGAGGGAAAGCCAGTTTCCCAATCGAAGTGAAAATAGGGCCAGAGCCAACGGTGCTACAGTCCGACATATTGAAGGGTCTAGGGAAGATCATCAATGAGGGTGGCGCACTGCATGTGAAGGTGCAGAACTAGCATCGTGAATGGACTTTTTGATTAGCCAGCCTCAGGCAACGGATCGCTACGAATCATGCCGATTAAAATGTCTGGATTTGGGGACGTCGCTCGCGAATTCGACGATGCAGCTAAGGCCATTGCCGCGCTCGATGGTGATCTGGCGGAAGTGCGGTTCGATCCAGCCGATCCGTCCAGTGTGGAATCAGCGATCGCTAACGTCGAAGCAGCCATCGATCGGAAGTTAGGCGCCTATCGCGGCAACACAATCGTTGAAACGTGGGTCGCTGAAATAAAAAAGAAGTACCGCGAAGAGCTGATCGAGCGCGCGGCAACGGCGCGTATGGAGACGCCGACGGAGCAGGACATGGGTGATGAAGCCGCGATATACCGCCGACTCAACAATGCGGCCTTCGACTTAATCGCCGCTGATTTCCAGACCTATGGCGAGACGATAAAGAAGCTCGCTCGCCTGCTGCGCAATCCAGAAATAGAGCCGATTACACAACAGCTAACCCAAGGCATTGACCTTGAAGCTTGGCTCAAGGCTGCGAACGACACACAGGGAAGCTGGGTCGGCAGCGCGAAGCTCAGTTGGCCCGCCGACCATGAGAAGGAACTTGGCACTGTGATCCTGCTCATCGAGAAAATGGCTAAGGATGACGACATGCCAAGCAACATTTCGCACCAGTTCTACTACAACGGCAATAACATCACCTCAAACCTAGCGAACATGACCCGCCAACTCATAGTTCCTTTCGTGCGCGATTACATTGCGTATCTTAAGGACCGACAACCTGCGCCTATGAAGATGGCGCTTCCTGAGCCTACTCGCGCCGTGCCTGTTCAAGCACATCCAATCCACACCGTGGTCGTCTGGACGACGTTCATCATTGGTTTGGTGCTGCTTGCGCTGGGCGGCTTCGCCGTATGGCACGGCAGCACGAGCGATACGGAGATCAACATTTTAGGAAGCAGCTTCAAGTCCGGCAGCATCGGCGCCGTCGCCATCTTCCTTGGAGCGCTGCTCATCGTATTGATCTTCAGGCGCCTTCTCACATCAGTTGAGCGGCTCAAGTAGAGTGCTGGCAGCGCAGCGTGCCGTCTTGCCTCGCTCCGCGCGCCGTACCCGCCGTTCAGGATTGGATAGGGCATTCGTTCAGGACGATGGAAGTCGATACTACATTACGAAACTTGGCCAAGAGGAAGTTGAAGAGAAAAATCTTAACAGTGTCACCTAACAGGAAGCAGTCGCGCTCCTTGAGAAAGTTCGAGATGACAGGACGTATAAACTCGCCCTCTGATGCGTAGGCTAGATGAAAGCAAGTCCTTTCAATTGAACGATCGCAGCTTTGACATCTAACAGGCAATTCTCATGGAATATCACATAGACAATCGGGTCGTGCTCAGTACCGAGCGGGAGCATAAGAGTTTGTACTCTTGGTCGATCAAAGAATTCGATGAGAACGGAAAACAGATTGGCGGAGATCAGATTCCGTGGGAATGGGGGCTGAACTTTGAAGTGGTTGAATTAACTTCCACCTACGGAGTTGAGATCAAGGCAGGTGGGGACATGCTGGACGAGGAGAATTCTCGAAATCAAACAGTTGAGATCGCAGAAGCTCTGCATGGAAAGCTGCGTCCTTCGATGGAGATGAGAAAGGCTGGTCTATATTCGTTGTTCGGCACTCAGCGTCGGATAGAGCATTTTGGCTTATTCATTTACAAAGCGGCGGGTGATGTACGGGAGTCCTGTCGTCTCTGGGGAAGTCCGAGCTACACATCTGACTGGGACTTTCAGGATGTAACTCAACCTGACTCGGTTCAAATATACATTTACCTATCGCCGGAAAAATTCGACCAGGTCATGACTCTCGTGAAGCTCCCAGTGGCGACGAGTGGAGCTGTCCGTTTGAAAGGGGTCTCTGGATTTTATTCAGAATGGTCGCCGTCTATCAGGACCGACCGCATCAAAATATTGGCCAATTCGAAGGACCAGGGATTACAAAATCCCGAACAGTTGGCTTTTGATCCGCCAGCATTAGGATATGTGCAAGAATTCCAAATTTCCTTCAGGCAAGACCTCCCTTTAACTGTCAACAGGGCGGCTCCTCCTCCGTTGTGATAACCCCAGCGAGAACGGAGAACGCGCGTTCTTCACGAGCGCTCATCGTTGCATCGCGCTTAAGGATCAGGGGGTACCGGGAGACGCCGCGCTCTTGCTGCTTCAAGCGCTTGCCCAGTTGGCGCTCTTGTCGGCCCCGCACTCGAGGGAAGGATGGGTCCGACGCGAATATATCTTCTCCCGGTTCGTTGCAGACTGCGCCCCAGCCGCCGGATTCGACGCCATTCGTTACGGATCAACTAAGCGACCGAGCGGCGGCAATTGGGTGATCCTTGCCCCCGCTGACGATCTCAAATCAATTGCGTCTTTGCAAAGCTGGTCGGCAATGGTGGTCCCCGATTCATCGCCACGATGATGACTGTGGCACGCGAAAAACAGAATCACTTCATCCCCTCCAACAGCTTCCGCGCCTCCTCCAACAACTCCCGAACCTGCCTTCGCTCGGCGATCGCATCCCTGGTGAACAGGCCGTGCTTGCGCGCGTTCTGGTTTGCCCTTGGCGCGCCGGATCCCTGTGCGCCGCCGTGCACGCGGCAGCGCTTCTTGCCGTGTACCGCCCGCGAGCGGCACGCGCCGCCGCAACGGGTTTTGGCGCCACAACGTGGGCTCGCCAGCATCGGGGCGGTATTTCTGATGTGATTGCTCATGCCTGTGCGTCTCGCTTGGCATCAGCGGAAGTTTGTCCTCGCTTGGAGCCGAGGGCCTTCGACGCCTTCCGCGCCGCGGATGCCGGCCGATGCATCACCTGCTCTCGTCGCTTGCGTCATAACACCCCCGCGATTAGCCCGAGCTTCAGCGCCTCGTTCGCCTCGACGTACCAGTTCGATGGGGCGCGCCGGATGACTTCCTCAAACGTCACGCTCGAACCGCTGATGAGGTTCTGAAACCCCTCGTTCTGGATATCGATCGAGCACTGAATTTCGTTGATGATCGCCTGCACGTTGGCAAGGCACACGGTGAGCGGCCCGTCGATATTCAGGGTCCGCGTCAGTTTGCGCTCGTGGATCATGAGGCGGGAGCCGCGGGTCAGATAGCGATTCTCGCGGGCGAAGAAACTCATAAAGGTCGTCCCGGCTGAGTAGATCGCAGCCTTGCCGAGGAATACCAAACGCCGCGCCGGCTCCATCTCGCTCGCATAGCGGATGTCCTCGCCCATCATGCGCGCTACCTCCGGATCGCCGCCAAGGGTCGAAAGTTCGATCACGACGAGATGCTGGCCTGCCGCATTGTCGAATTGCTGGCGGAAGCTGACATACATGCTGTAGTCGATCACCCCTGAGAGAGCGACGGCGGGATTCTGGAAGGCGGATGCCGGAAGGATATCGGCGGACATCCTGATCACCTCAATATCGAGCGATGAAGAAAACCAGCAGAAGATCGCGGGGGCAGCACCCTGCAACGCGATCTGAGCCTCAAGGTTCCGTTGAAAGCCGGGAATCGATAACCCAGCCTTCTCATTCCAGTTCGAACAGGCGCCGCCGCTGTGGCTGCACGAAAAAATCAAGGCGCAATAAAAAGCTCCGCTATCCGAACGCTATAACGGGGCCGGTCTCAGGGGGCGAGGCCTTGGCGCCCTCGCCTCATTCGCCGCAAAACAAAAGGCCGGCAGATGCCGACCTTTTGCCTTCGAGCTGTCGCTCGGGTTAGTACGTCACGAGGCCGGGGCCGCCCAAATTGAAGCGGTAGTTCAGGCCCGCCTTGACGGTGTGTTCGTCGTTGCGGAAGCTGCCGACCGGCAACCCCGCCAAGAACACATCGACGTTGCCGAAGTCATAGTACTGGTATTCGAGCTTGGCCGACCAGTTCTGGGCGAACATGTATTCGAGGCCGGCACCGACGGTGTAGCCGTTGCGATCATTGTCGCCGTTGAAGCCATTGGTGAAGCGCGTGTCAGCCCAAGCGTAACCGCCTTTGACGTACAGCAAAGCCGGTCCCCAGGTATAGCCTAGACGGCCGGTCACCGAGCCGAGGCCACGATTGGCGAAGCTGCTGTTGGTGTCGAGAAAACTATAGTTGGCTTCGAGGCCGAATACCCAGTTCGGCGAGAACTGATAGTCAAAGCCAACCTGTCCACCACCCATGAACGTGCCGTCGTCGTTGTTCCCGAAGCTCGGATCGAGGACGTTGCTGTCACCACCGAAGGCTCCACCAATGTGACCACCGATATAGAATCCGGTCCAGTTGTAGACCGGAGCGACCGCGGGGGGCGGGGCCTTCGTGTAGGGACGGGCAGCAAGATCAGCGGCCGAAGCAGTACCCGCCAACATAAGCAGTGCGGCGGAAGTCAAAAGAGCGCGTTTCATACGTTTCTCCACTAGCAAGCTCTAACTTGCACGGGCTAACGCGCCCAACGCATTTTCGACAATCGGAACCACCCGACTTTTGACAAATCACCTGAAGTGTGGCGCTGTTGCATCATACCTGACAGAGGAAGCCGAGAAGCTCGTTGTACGCTTAAACGCGCTCGGACGATCGGACTATCCGCTGAATGGCGCCTGAAGCGGGCCCACACTGAGGTTAAGATCTGACGCACCCGCGCTTCAGGCGCGTGAAGGAACTGTTCTCGTGATTCAGTTCCGCCAGGTGCGATTAGCTGCAGCCGGGTATGCGAGGACCATCCGGACAGGCCGTGGCTGGGAGATCGCGCGTGCGATTGCGGCGGAGCCGGTGCGCCCTACCGCTTCCAATCCCAATGACGAAGAGACCCTACCGATATGTCGGCAGGGTTCAAAGCGGATCCAGTGGAAGGCGCGATGATGAATCGTCGCCTGCAAGTCACTTCATCTCCTCCAGCAGCTTCCGCGCCTCACCCAACAACGCCCGTATCTGCCTTCGCTCGGCGATCGCATCCCTGGTGAACAGGCCGTGCTTGCGCGCGTTTTGGTTTGCCCTTGGCGCGCCGGATCGGTGGGCGCCGCCGTGCATGCGGCAGCGTTTTTTGCCGTGCACCGCCGGCGAGCGGCACACGCCACTGCTGCGGGTCTTGGCGCCACAACGCGGGCTCGCCAGCATCGGGCCGGTATTTCTGATGTGATCGCAGAAACGATCATTGCTTGAAGCCCGAGAGGGGCCAACAGAAGACTCATCCACCGCAGTAAGCGTTATTGTTGCCGCCCTGACACGTCGGGGCCGGAATTGGCCGCGGCACGGCAACAAGCAAACATCACGAAAAAACGAGGAGTGAGACAGCTCATAGACGTGCCTCGCTTTACACAGTAATCGAGGGCAGTCAGATGACCAGTGCGCCAGGGATCGATTTCGTCACGACGTCCTGTCGCGCGGCAATCCGCTTTCTACGGACTACAGGCGATTGACTCGGTAACGCGCGTTTCAAGCTGAGTTGAGCTTCGGAAGCGGAATTTAAACGGAACAGGCCGATCTCTCCCTAGGTCAAGGCCGAAGGCATCCGCATCGGATGCTGCAAGCCGGTCGCTCGCGTTTGGACCTCACGCTCGCCTCACGAAGCGTGACCGCATTGTCTTGTCCGCGCGCGGATCTGCGACCGGTCGATACAGGAGAAAACGACAATGATTTCATTCAAAGCTATTGCAACGGCCGTGCTGCTGTCCGCGACCGCAGCGACGCCGGCATTCGCGCAAGACCGCGCCCTGTATATCAAAAATCTACGCGACTCCGGGTATAATCCGAGGAGCGACTACAATCCCAACGGGACCATAAGGGCCGCCATCCAGGAGCCGGGCGCGTTCGCGTTCAATTATCCCAATCTGGACGTTCTAAATGGAGGTAGGCCAACGCCTGCTGCCAGCTTGTCTCCCGACTGGCCCGTGTTGAAGGGCGCGTGTGCGTCGGCCGGCGGCGGCGTCTCTTACTGCGGCGGCCGCTACGGCTCTTATGATTTTGCGCCCGGCGCATTCCTGCATCATCATGGCCGCCGCCATCACCGGCCGTGACTCGGCGCGGTACAGCGCCATGCGCGGCCCCAAGGCTGACCGATAAAGCCTTTTTTCGACGGGCATCCGCTCCTCGAAAACAAACCCATGAGCCGACGCCTACTCGGCGCGCTGCCCGCTACGCGTCGAGCAACGCTTCGTTTCCCGTTAGGGCGACCGTCCCTACGCGGCGGTATGGATCGTTCCGCGACGAGCGTCCCTTACCGTCAGCCAGATCGCCGAAATTAGGAAGTAGAAGGCGCCAAAGGCAGCGTAGGGTGCGATGTCGGCGATGCTCGGCACCTTCGCGCCGCCCGCTGCGTGAATGAAGAACACTCCAGCCAGGGCGGATTGCGCGCCGCTCAGAATCATCGCCCATTGTGCTCCATAGGATTTCCAGCGGCGGACGCCCGTCGCGAGTTGGAATGCGCCGGACAGAACGGCCCACACACCGAAGACGGCCAGAACGGCGTTCATGCTTTGCGTAAGCGCGGCGGCGACACCGAACATCGTGAGTGTACTGACCACGAGATTGAGCGTCTGGCTCGGGTTGCCGACGAGGCCGCCGTTGCTCGCCGCATCCACATAGTTCGCAGCCGCGTCCCAAGCCGGGTAGACAATCAACATGACCGCAGCGACTTGCGGAACGTGGCGTCCAAGGGTGAAGGCGAGAGCTACCCAGATCAGCGAAAAGGCCGCGCGAACATAGTAATATCCCTTCAACCAACCGGACGCCGAGACGGTCGGAACTTGCGATCGTTGACTTTGCATGTTTGATAACTCCATTATTTGCCTTCCTACTAGTAGGTAGAATAGCGGCGGTGTCAATAGCCGCAAACCAACCGCTTTCGGCGATTGACACTCTACCAACTAGAAGGTAGCTATGCCAAGCATGAGTAACCTATCCACCACCGCAGACGACATCCTTGCTTGCGCGCGGACCCTGATCATAGCCGGGGGCTACAACGGCTTCAGCTACGCCGACATTGCGGAGGTTGTCGGCATTCGCAAGCCAAGCATTCATCATCATTTCCCGACCAAAGCGGATTTGGTGCGTACGCTGATCGCTCAATATCGGGAGGAGGCCGTCGCCGGTATCGCGCACCTGGAACGACAGACTTCCGATCCGCTCGAGCTGCTTCGGAGCTATACGGGTTATTGGGCGGCCTGCATCAGAGACGCCAGCGCGCCATTCTGTGTGTGCGCACTCTTGGCGAGCGAGCTTCCCGTTCTCCCGGCGGAAGTGGCCCTCGAAGTAAGAGCCCATTTCCGGGCGCTCTCAGCTTGGCTGACCTCGGTCCTCGCGCGTGGCCAGCGAGAGGGAAGATTTGCGCTGACTGATGCTCCCCGAATTGAAGCGGAGGCCTTCATGGCGACCGTTCACGGAGCAATGCTGTCGGCGCGTGCCTATGACGATCCCAAGATATTCGGCGATGTCACCGATCGGCTGATCGATCGACTTTGTAACAGACAGTGAGAGCCGGTTTGAGCTCTCGCGACGAAGCGGCTGCTTAGCATTCACTAGGGCGCACTGCGTGGACCGGGGGTAAAGCCGCCCGATCGCGCACGCTCTATCCGCCGAATTTCCGACGCTGCGAAGCTGCCCACTCGGCCCCGAGCTTCGCGAACAGTGGTCCGGGATGGCTAATCCGGCGACCGGCCGGAATTCGGGTCAGGTGATCCGTCGAGGGGAACGCTGGCACCGCTTCCAAGTCGCCGATCGCTTCGAGCGCCTTTTCCGCAGCATCCGGAACGATCGGCCAGGCGGCGCGCGCGCAAATGCCGATGAGATTCACGGCGGTTCTAATCACCGAAGCGGCCTCGTCCGGATCTGAAGCGATAAGCGACCAGGGTGCTTTTGCGACGAGGTAGGCGTTCGCCGTCTTCCATATCGTGCGTACGGCATCCGCGGTGCCCCGCAGGGCCAGAGCTTCCTGGCGCTCGCGCAACTGACCGACCAAGGCCTCGATCCGGGCGGCGAGTTCGCCATCGACCGGATCGGAAACGCCGCCTGGGACCACGCCGTCGTATCGCGAGACCACGAAGCTCAAGACGCGCTGCACGAAGTTGCCGAACGTGTCGGCAAGATCGTGATCGACGTCAGTCGCGAACCGGGAGAATGAAAAATCGACGTCGGATGTTTCCGGCGCGTTGGCCGTCAGCCACCATCGCCATCGGTCCGCCGGCAGCAATTCAAGTGCCTGATCGAGAAAGATGCCGCGACCCGAACTGGTCGAGAACTTGCCGCCCTCATAGTTCAGCCAGTTCACGCCCTTGATAACGTCGACGGTGGTCCAGGGCTCGCGGGACCCCAGCAGGGTGCAAGGGAAGCTGACGGCATGAAACGGTATGTTGTCCTTTCCCAGGAATTGCACATATCGAACGTCCGACGCGTCCAGCCACCACGATCTCCAATCCCTCCGCTCGGGGTCGGCATCCGACCACTCCTGAGTCGCTGCGATGTACGCGATCGGTGCATCGAACCAAACGTAGAAGACCTTCCCGTCGTAGCCCGGTTTCGGGACCGGTATTCCCCATGAAAGATCCCGGGTGATGCAGCGATCGCGGATGCCTTCGTCCAACCACTTGTTGGCGATCGAAGTCACCAACGGCGGCCAGCCCGAGCGCGAGGATAGCCATTCGCGTAGATCGGCTTCAATGGTGGTTTGTCGGAGAAAAAGATGGCGTGTCTGGCGCACCTCCAGATCGGTGGCGCCGGATATCGCCGAGCGCGGCGCGATCAGATCCGTCGGATCGAGCTGTCGCGCGCAGACTTCGCATTGATCGCCGCGAGCGCGGCTCGATCCGCAATGCGGGCAGGTGCCGACGACGTAACGATCGGGCAGGAAGCGATCGTCCGTCGCGCTGAACAGCTGATTGAGCGTGCGCTCCTCGATGAAGCCGTTCCTATCGAGTTGCGAGAAAAAGTGCTGCGTCAAGGAATGATTGCGGCGCGACGACGACCTTCCGAAGTGGTCGAAGGACAGATGAAGTCGACGATAGAGGTCGCGCTGAACGAAATGCTGACGCTCGCAGTAGGAGGCGACATCGCAGCGTGCTTCCGCCGCGGCGAGTTCCGCCGGCGTGCCGTGTTCGTCGGTGCCGCAGATGAAGAGAACATCCGCGCCGGTCTGTCGTCTGAATCTGGCGTGGACGTCCGCGGGGAGCAGCGAACCCGCGAGATTCCCGAGATGCTTGACGCCGTTTATGTAGGGTAACGCGCTTGTTATCAGATACTTCGTCATGACGCACTCCGTGTGGCCGAGAGGACGCGGATACTAAAAAGCCCTCCGCAGGATGGGAGGGCTCGGGTCCGCTTCGTCCGAACGGCGCGTGTGCGCGCTTAATCCCTCCAGCAAATCTCCTGCGGGACGGGCATTCGCATCTCGAATTTCGCGAAGAGGAAGGTCATGTGCTACCTTGTATCTTAGCGACCATATAATTTCGAATCTTTTCCTGCGCAAGCGGCGACGCTTGACCGATCGGCCCGGCATGCCTGCACTGCGTTGGCCTCGATGATCTCGAGTTTCTGCCGGCGGGCGATGCCCTGCTCACGCGAACAGTGCCCGATATGCCGTCGTCGTGCGCTTCAGCAGGACGCCCTGCCGCTCGAACGACAGGGCCTGCTGGTCGAGCCTCAGGCCTTAAGCGCTTTTCCACGTCCTAAGAACTGCTAGCGGCGAGCCGATTGAACCGGTTCACTCCCGCGTTGTCTCAAAGCTTCAGGGCTCCGGCGCCCGGTTGGGAGATCTGCATGTCGGCGAAGCGGCACGAGCCGCTGCGGCGCTGGAAGAGAGAGACGCCCAGCAGCCAGATGTTGACGACGGTTCTGGCAGGGCCGCCGATGTGCTCCTTGTAGTCCGCGTAGATGTCGCGCTCGTCGCTGACCCACTTGCCGAGATCGGCGAAACCGCTGCGGACCGCCATGTGCGACTCGAGCGGCGTCCAGCGCGGAATCGGGCAGCGGAACGCGGTGCCGATCGGCAGGCTCGAACTCCAGAAGTAGGTGAGGTCCTGGCCGTCGTCGAACTCCGCGGCGATGGACAGGTAGTCGTGCGAGGTGAGCTGGTTTTCCGGCAGCCGCGACGGCAGCTCCTCAACGATCCAGCGCCAGCTCAGTTTGGTCTGCGGCTTCAGTTCGATGCCGACGGGGCGCTGCAGAATGCCGGCGTTCTTCAGCGGCTCGACGGCAATCGCGCCATTGCCGATATCATTGAAGATGATCGGGCCGCCGCCCAGCATGAAGAAGTTGTGCCAGCCCGCGGGCAGCTTGCGGGGCGACTGGAGCCGCGCCAGTTCCGCGGCAACGATGCCGTCGACGTCGCCGTGGCTGAGCAGGCTCGTCAGGCCGGCGAGCGCGTTGCCGCGCCAGACCAGCGCCACGCCGTAGATGTGCGCGTCCGCCTTGGCGTACTCGTCCTTCGGCACCGCCAATTCGCCATCCGCATCCTTGAACTCGACGAGCGATCGCGCCATTTCGAGGGGGCCGTCGGCGGCGGCCGTCATCGTCCCGGTGTTGCTCATCGGATTGAACATGAGGCGGGCGCCCCGGGTGCGTACGTGAAACGCAACGCCAGGCTCGACCCACAGATCCTGTTCGCGGGCGAGCCACACGCGGCCGCCGAGCAGGAACGTCACTTGCTGCCCCTTGGCGAGGGCGATCCCGAGGTCCTTCCACGGTAACTCGCTGCCGGAGAGATCGAAGACGCGGGCCTCGCGGAGCTCGGGGGATTTGGCCCTGGCGATGAGCGCCGTCATGCCGTCGATGAGCTCCGCGCGGTCGAGAAAGCTAGTGGCCCCCATGGCCCTGCGATCGAGGACGAGCGTCGCGAGCGGAGCCGTCAGGCCTAGGGCCATGAGCCTTTTCAGCATGTAACGCCGATTGAGTCCGCCTGCACCGTGAGAGCAGCCGGCATGGTGAGGCAATGTGCACATATGTTCCTCCCTGGCTATTCTTTCGCGTGGTTGTGGCGCGGAGATCCTGCACGCGCGGCAATAGCTCAGAGGGGGAAGGGTGGGCTCGGGATGGTTGCCCGACGATCGCCGGGAATATTACCCGAGGTGACGGAGCGGGTCGGCGTGGACGGACTGACAAAGTTTCGTCTCTTGTCTCCGCAACGCAGTGAACGTGGTCATTGCCCAGCCGTGCTATTTGCGGATAGGGCATTGTGTTCTGGAGATGTAGGAGGCGGATGTGTCGCGTGACAAGAAGGCCCTTCAAATACTTCTTGACACCTATTGGTCGCCAAAGGGTTGGAAGCGAGACAGATCGATCGACTCCGCGGATTTCGAATACGCTCGGCAAGCCGGTTACATGTTCGATCCCGTCACGGTGACCCATGACGACATCATCGCAGGGCTGCTCACTGTTCGTAACCGCGTGAGTATAGAACAGGTAACAGACGCCTTTCTGGCAAGCCTCAGCACACGTCGGCTTGAGTTGCGCTCAGCGCTGGGCAGCTTCTCCTTCGCCGCACACTTCCCAGCTCATCAACTCGTCGAACAGGCTCGTGGCCAAGTGCCGAGCGGCCGGCTGTATTGTCGTCTCTGTGGCCTTTACGGCCATTCCGTCGAAGACCTCAACGTCCTGAGTTTCGAGAGATGGAAGTGGGGCGGCGTTCGTCATGTCCATCCACTGTATTGCTGGTTCGACCTAACGCAATTCGAAAAAGCCAGTTTGGCCGCGCCGACACAGGAGGACTATTCGATCCTCGCCCGAATCGTCGAAATAGCGTCTGGCTTGACACCGAAAGCGAAGCCGAATGAGCTGGAGAAGCGCATCAGCAAGGTGATCAAGTCGAACGGCTCGGAGCGGCGCGTGCTCATCCAAATTCTCGGGTATTGCGGCGTCCTCAAACCGGCTGGCCGGTGCGGTTTTTTGCAGGCATTTACGCCAGGTGAGCTTAGAGACCGGCCTCCCGGTCACAAGAATGACTGGAGCTATCCAGTCATCTGGTGGCAAGGCGCAGATGGCGTTGACAGAGATGCGCTCAATCGCCTTTTCCCGAAAATTGCAGCCGTAGTCTAAAAACCTCCTGCCACAAACTTCATGTGCTCGAGTTGAAAGCGCGTCTTGCCGATGATGGGGTTGAAATGAACGATTCGGGACGGCTTGCGCCGCTCACTGTGTCGACTGATGAGTTTCCGGAAACCAAGCGCCTTGCGCTGTGGCGCGCGGTCTATGGCCGCAACATTGCGAATGTCGATATCGAACCAATCGACGACGCTCCGTTCCAGGCGAGCGTGACGTTTCAGGCCTTGCCTGGGGTCGGGATCGTTTCCGGATACCGCTCCGCAGCCGATGCGCGCCCTGACCGCTAGCGACTTATTAATCTCCCGTTGCTTAGGTCCAGACCTTCGCATGTCGAATCCGCAGTTACGAGTGATGCGGTCCCCCAAGCCGCCTGCCAGCCTGCGACTTGGAGAGCTTGATGTTAAATACCGCCGCGTTTTCCCTGGTCCTCTTCAGCTGGGTGAAGGAGATCGGGGAGATCCTGCTTCTGATAGGGTTGAGCGGTGAGGTTGCTCTTCTGGTTCTCGGGATTTCGAAAGGCGCCTGGGAGCGAGGACTGGCGATCACATTTGCCGCTCTCGTCCTGGTCGGCGTCGCTCTGGCATATTGGGCCGACAGCCCGCGGACGTTCGGCCCCGCATCCCAACAGCGGATTGCCAATGCCCTCAAGGAATTTCGTGGCACTCCGTTCGATTTCTCGGTCGAGCTTGACCCCGAAGCTGTTGCCTTGATGGAAGATGTCGGAAAGGCGCTTGATGCCGCCGGCTGGAAGAGACAGGCGGTTGCACAAGGCTCTGGATATATCCCGCCGGGAAAGCCGGCGGCCGGGATCGTCGTGTTCAAAGGCGTCGAAGTGCAGATCGCCGAATCGCGACACTCGGATTGGGGAGCGGCTGGCAAGCCAGCCGCTGTCCTTCTGCACGCCATGCGCAACGAGGGATTGACCGCAATCGCGAAACAGGTCCCGGATCATCAGGAAAGCGCCGACGCGATCCATATCAAGATCGGCGCCAAGCCATAATAAACACCGGCGGTGGTCGGCCCGCCGACCGTTCATCAGGAAGTTCATCCAGAACCCGAGGACCGAGATAGTAAATTGCCATACCTGTAATTGGAACGCGAGGACAGACCCGGGTGGAGGTGGGGCGCGGGATGGATGGTGGAATGATTCGGGTGGCGTCGCTATGATGCCCGGTAAATCCCGGACATTACGCATGCGAGAGAGAGCGTGGAGACCGTTACCGTTGCTTTGATTCTGCTGCTGGCGGTGGTCGTCAGCGGCGGAGTTGCCCGCATGTTGCCGATATCGCTTCCCCTGCCGCTCGTTCAGATCGTCATCGGCGTGCTGATTGCTGCCGTGGCCGACCTCGGCGTCCAATTGAAACCGGACATTTTCTTCCTGCTGTTCCTGCCTCCACTGCTGTTTCTGGACGGCTGGCGCATCCCCAAGGAAGGACTATTTCGCGACAAGGGGACGATCCTGGAGTTGGCGTTCGGCCTCGTCGTATTCACGGTCGTCGGTGTCGGATATTTCATCAATTGGATCATTCCGGCGATGCCTCTCGCCGTCGCTTTCGCGCTCGCCGCAGTCATCTCCCCCACCGATCCGATTGCCGTTTCCGCGATCGCCGCGCGCATACCAATTCCCCGCCGGCTTATGCACATCCTCGAGGGAGAATCGTTGCTCAACGACGCATCGGGCCTGGTCTGTATGCGGTTTGCCGTTGCTGCAGCTCTGACCGGTTCGTTTTCGGCTTTCGCCGCGTTCGGAACGTTCCTTTGGCTTGCGACCGGTGGCATCGCCATCGGCGTCGTTGTGACATGGGCGGTGACCGTCGCGAAGAATTGGGTCTCGCGCCATTTTGGCGAAGAGACGGGCTCGCAGATCCTGATCAGTTTACTGATTCCGTTCGGCGCCTATCTCCTGGCCGAATACGTGCATTGTTCGGGCATTCTTGCAGCCGTCGCCGCCGGGATCACCATGAGCTACGTCGAGCAGAGCGGGCAGGCATTACCTGCGACCCGCATTCGCCGCAGTGCCGTCTGGGACCTGGTGCAATTCACCGCGAACGGCGTGATCTTCGTCCTGCTTGGCGAACAGCTCCCGCAGCTCTTCGATGGCGCGGCGAGAGTGGTCCAGGAGACCGGGCATCATGCGCCGCTCTGGCTCCTCGTCTACGTGGTCGCGATCAATCTCGCTCTGGCTGCATTGCGGTTCGTCTGGGTCTGGACGTCCCTACGATTTACGTTGTTTCGCGCGCATCTGAAGGGCGAGAAGCCCTATATTCCGAGCTGGCGCCTGATCGCGGCGACCTCGATTGCCGGGGTGCGCGGCGCCATTACTCTTGCAGGCGTGCTGACACTGCCGTTGACGATGAACGATGGTTCGCCGTTTCCGGCACGCGATCTCGCGATCTTTCTCGCCGCAGGCGTCATCATCGTATCTTTGGTCGCTGCCAGCATGACGCTGCCGTTCTTGCTGAGGGATCTGGAGCTTCCACCCGAGCCATCGCATCAGGCCGAAGAAGATCGCGCGCGCATCGCTGCGGCGGAAGCCGCGATCCGGGCGATCGAGCAGGCCCAGCACGACATGGGTGAAGGGCAAATCGACGCCGATCTCTATACCGATGCCGGCGTTCGCATCATGGCGCTATATCGCCAGCGTATCGACGGGCGTTCCAAGGTCGGGCAGGAAGCCGAACTAGCGCAGAAAATCGACGACGTCGAACGCCGCCTCCGTCTTATCGGACTCCGCGCCGAACGGGCCGAACTGTATCGCATCGCGCGTAGCCGGCAGCTCTCGGACGAGATTGCCCGCAAGCTGGTCAGGGAAGTCGATCTCCTGGAATCCCGCTTCCCGACAGCTTGAGCCCGCTCAGCTCTTGACCATATCCCCCAGCATGTTTGCCGCGACCGTCAGCTTGGCGAGCGTCAGGCCGCTGGCTGCGATTTCCTCGACCGAGCGGCGGATGCGCGTGGCTTCAGGATGAGCGGCGAGCCAGTCGCCCGCGGCTTGCTGGCCGCATTGGCCGGTTGCCAGCATGTCCGCAGCCAGTCTTCTTTCGGCGGCGGCGATCTGGTCGACGGCGCGATCAATGGCGAGGCGTTCGTAATTGTCGTTTGCCGACACGCTGCGCGCGGCGGCGATGAGGCGATCGAGGCGGAAATTGGCCTCGGCGGCGAAGAAGGTCGTAGCGGCCTCGCCGATGGTCCGGCCGGTGCGCTCCGCGACGGTTACGATATCCGGTGCCGAGACCAGGGCGTCGAGATCAGCGAGCTCGATCGCGAGCTCGCCCGGGACGCCGGCATCGATCAGGTCCTGCCGCCGCTTGCTGCGCCCGGCCTGCACGTCGTCCGGCAGGGTCTTATCCAATCCGGCGGCGATTTCGCGGATGCTCGGGCCGAAGCGGGCGATGACCGCGTCCAGACCCGATTTGAAATCGACGTTGCGCACGTACCAGAGCATACGTGAGACCAGCAGATCTTGAATCGCCGCGTAGAGGCCAAGTTGCACTTGCCCGGCGATGCGAGTGTCCAGCCCATCGATCGCGTCATTGAGCCGCTTCAGGCCGTAGCACTCGTCAACCGCCACGAAGGCCATGACAATCGTCGACACATCGGCATCCGTCTCGTCGATCAGGCGCACGACACAGGCCGGGCCGCCGCGATTGACAAAAGCATTGGCGAGATTGGTTGCGATAATCTCCCGGCGAAGGCGATGCTGTTCCACTGCAGCGGGGAATTTGTCCTGAACCTCGCGCGGGAAGTATTCGGATAGTTCGCGGGCGAGATATGGATCATCAGGCACGCTGGTGACGAGCAGATCGTCGTAAAGTGTCAGCTTGGCGTAAGCGAGCAGAACGGCCAGCTCTGGCCGAGTCAAGGATTGGCCGCGCCGGGCGCGTTCGGCAATCGCCGCATCGTCCGGCAGGAATTCCACGGCGCGGCTGAGGAGGCCGCGCTGCTCGAGCGATTGCATCAGCCGCGTGAGGAAGCCGGTCTCGGCGAGGCCCTTGCGTTCGGCCAGCGAAAGCGCCAGCGTCTGCAGATAATTGTTGCGCAACACCAGGGCGCCGACCTCATCGGTCATCGCGGCAAGCAGCATGTTGCGGTCGTTCGGACTGAGGCGTCCCTCGCGTTCGGGGCGCGCCAGTGCAATCTTGATATTGACCTCGACATCGGAGGTGTTGACCCCGGCCGAATTGTCGATGGCGTCGGTGTTGAGCTTGACGCCTTTCTGCGCGGCTTCGATGCGGCCACGCTGCGTAACGCCGAGATTGGCCCCTTCGCCGATCACCCGCGCGCGGATATCAGCGCCGGTGACACGGATCGGATCGTTGGCGCGATCGCCGACCTGGTCGTCGCTTTCCCCTGATGCGCGGATATAGGTGCCGATGCCGCCAAACCAGAGAAGGTCGACGCGTGCCTTGAGGATCGCCGTGATCACCTCGAAAGGCGTGGCCTGCGGCTTGTCGAGATCAAGCAAGGTCCGCACTTCCGGCGCCAGCGGGATTGCCTTGAGCGAACGCGAGAATACCCCGCCGCCCGGCGAGATCTTTGACTTGTCGTAGTCCTGCCAACTCGACCGCGGCAGGTCGAACAGGCGTTGGCGCTCGGCGTTGCTGGCGGCGAGATCGGGTGAAGGGTCGATGAAAATATCGCGGTGATCGAAAGCCGCAATGAGCCTGGTCGCCGGCGAGAGCAGCATGCCATTGCCGAAGACGTCTCCGGACATGTCGCCGACGCCGACAGCGGTGAAGGGCTTGGTCTGGATATCCGTGCCGAGTTCGCGGAAATGGCGCTTGACCGCTTCCCACGCGCCGCGCGCAGTGATGCCCATTTTCTTGTGATCATAGCCCTGGCTGCCGCCGGAGGCGAAAGCGTCGCCAAGCCAGTGTCCCTTCTCCGTCGAGATCGCGTTGGCGATGTCGGAAAAGGTCGCGGTGCCCTTGTCGGCTGCGACAACGAGATAGGGGTCGTCGCCATCGTGCCGCACGGTGTCTTCGGGCGGCACGATGGTGTCGCCGTCGAGATTGTCGGTGAGTTCAAGCAGCGAGCGAACGAAGATGCGGTAGGCTTCGGTGCCTTCCGCCATCCAGGCCTCGCGATTGGAAGGAGGTGGCAGACGTTTGGGCACGAAACCGCCCTTGGCGCCGACCGGCACGATAACAGCGTTCTTGACCTGCTGCGCCTTGACCAGACCGAGGATCTCGGTGCGGAAATCCTGCGGCCGGTCGGACCAGCGTAGTCCGCCGCGCGCGACCTTGCCAAAACGCAGATGAATGCCCTCGACACGCGGCGAATAGACGAAGATCTCGTAGAGCGGCTGGGGTGCAGGCAGCTCCTCAATCTTGCGCGCGTCGAATTTAACGGAGATCACCGGCCGCGGATGCCCGTCCGGACCGAGCTGCCATAGATTGGTGCGGATGGCGGCCTGCACCAGGTTGGTGAAACGGCGCAGAATACGGTCTTCATCCAGTGAGGCGACGGATTTGAGCTGCTCTTCAATCTCGGCGAGCAGGGCCGTCTCGCGCGCCGAGCGCTCGGCATCGGTCGCCGTGAGGCGTGGGTCGAAGCGAGCCTGGAACAGAGCGACAATGCTGGTGGTGATCGCGGTGTTCTTGCGCAGAGTCTCCCACATGTAGTCCTGAGTGAACGGGACGCGGATCTGATGCAGGTAGCGGGAGAGCGCGCGGATGGCCGAGACTTCGCGCCAGCTCAGGACCGTGCGCAGGATCAGCGCGTTGTATCCGTCGGATTCGGCGCGATCGCCCACGACCGCCATGATCGAGGCTTCCAGGCGTCGGGCGAATTCCGCGGTGATGACGATCGGCTTGCCATCATTGGTCTCGATCGTCATGTCGTGCAGCCAAACCGGTGCAGGTGAGGGTGTGGCGCTCGGCCTGATCTCATAGGTGCGCTCGTTCACGACGCGCAGGCCGTGATTTTCGATCACCGGCACCCGATACGACAGCGACAAGGGCGCGCCGCGCGAAAAGACCTTGAGGCCGAAGCGCGTCGGATCGTCGCCGTCGATGCGGTGAACCGAAAGTGCCACGGAGCGAGCGGCAGTGAGCTTTTCGATGATGGCGATATCGGCAATCGCCTGAGAGGTGTCGAAGACCTCGGTATAGCCGCCGGTAAAGGCTCGTGCATAACGGTTGGCGATCAGGCGGGCTCGCATGCCGTCAGCGGTGGTCGCAAGCGCGGCTTTCAGCTTGTCAGCCCATGTTGCGGCGATGGCGCTGATTCCGGATTCGAGCGTGGCGCGCTCGATGACAGGCGTATCGCCCTCAAAGCGCGCAATGATGTAGTGGATGCGGGCAAGCGACCCTTCAGGGAAAGCTGCGTAGGAGGCTGCCACTTGCCCGTTATAGACCCGCGCCAGGAAGCCTGCGACGCGTGTACGGACGTCGGTGTCGTATTTGTCACGCGGAATGAAGACGAGGATGGAGACGAAACGGTTGAATTTATCCGCCCGCACTAGCGCGCGCACGCGGGGACGCTCATAGAGCGTCAGGATTTCCATGACGAAATTGTAGAGAGTCTCGACGTCGACCTGGACCAGCTCGTCGCGCGGATATTCTTCAAGGATATGCAGGAGCGCCTTGCCCGAATGGCTGTCCGGCTCGAAGCCGGCGCGTTCGAGTACCTGCGCCACTTTGTGGCGGACATAGGGGATCTGCCGCACCGAACGGGTATAGGCGGCCGAGGTAAACAGGCCGACGAGGCGCAATTCGCCGTCGAGCCGGCCGTCGGGCGTAAAGAGCTTGATGCCCACATAGTCCATCCGGGCGCGGCGATGGACGCGGCTGCTCACATTGGCCTTGATGACGATGAGCAGGGTAGGCTCTCGCATGAATGCGCGGATCTCCGACGTCATCACCACCATTTCGGCGCCGCGGCGCAGGACCTTCACATCGGGATCGCGCAGGATGCCGAGGCCTTCGCCGGTGGTGATGCCGTCCGGCGCATCGCTATCCGGCGCGAAGCGGTATTCGCGCAGGCCGAGAAAAGTGAAATTGTCGGCGCACAGCCATTGCAGGAACTGGGTGGCTTCGGCGACCTCGTCGATCGGCATCGGCGGCGGATTGGAACTGAAGGTCTTGATCGCCTGCTCGACGCGGGCGCGCATGGCGCGCCAGTCGGTGACGCAGGCGCGCACGTCACTCAGCGTCTTGGTGAGGCCGTCGATCAGCTTCTGGCGGTCAGCCTCGGCGTCCAGGCGTGCGATGTGGAAGTGAATGAGGCTTTCGCGCTCGCCGTTTACCCCCTCGGGGAGCGTCTCGCCGTAGAAATGCAGCAGCTTGCCCTGCTCGTTGCGCTCGACGGCAATGATCGGGTGGGCGACCAGCGTGACCTCGATGCCCTGCTCGGCGAGCTCCGCCATCGTGGAATCGAACAGGAAGGGCATGTTGTCGTTGAGTATTTCCAGCACGGAGATCTCGCGTCCGTCTGGCATCATCGGATTGATAACGCGGATGTCGGCACGATCAGCGGTACGCCGCTGCACATGTTCCCAGGCTTGTTCTGCCAAAAAGGCCAGCGACACGGCATCGTAGTTGGCGAGGTCTTCGATGTTACTGTGGCCAAACAGAAGCTCGGCAAAGGCTCGTGGCGTCTTGCCCGGCTGCACGCTCCCGCCGGCCTCGTGGATCAGGGTTGCTCGGGCCTTGTCGTCACGCCACGCCATAACGTCCTCCACTTCCCGCGCCGGCCGACCGCAGTCACGATCGCCTGCCTGATTTCGGAGTGCATCTCTTCGAGCGCCGTCGTCTTGATCTCAGTTGATTGCGTAAGCCAAATCCTTGGTCGCGGAGCCGCGATAGCTCCTGATGTCCGATGTTATATCATCTTCGCGGGAGCAAGGGGTGAGCTGTCGTCAGCGCACCGATAGGCATTGCGGTGCAGCGTGAAGCCGAAATCGGTGCCGTCGACTCTCGCGGGCAGTCTGGAAAGCACAGGAATTTCAATCGCGTATGAAAGTCGCTGTTGATAACGACCTGCAGGTCGCAGGCAAGGCGTCGGCTGGCTTCACCGCGCCCGCGGGCCTGGCGCACCGACGCGTCCGTTTTCCGATCGTTGTCACGCGCCACTGCTCGAGGAGGGGCGAACGGATGCTGAAGAACGCGCTGTGTTGTTGTCAGCGGTCGCGATCTGGAGGATTGCGCAATGAGGCCGTAAGTAATGTCATCATCCACTTCGCGAAAGGGACTTGTTCATGGAGATGAACCGCAGCTAAACGGCTGGGTATTATGTCGCAGCCCGGAACGTGGCGCTCCTTGTGGGATTGAACTTCACACACGAAATGGAGTGCGACCATGAAGAGGTTAGCGATCACGTTGGCGGTCGGTGCTGCAGCGCTGATTGGTAGTTCGGCCGCAAATGCGGCAGATCGGCAGGCGGCGGCGAAGGCGGGCAGCTATGAGAGCCGGTCCACCGATCTGAGCGCTCGTGGAAGGGGCCATCACCACCATCACTACGGAATGCACCGTCATCACCACCACTACGGTTACCACCGCTATGGCTATCATCGCTATGGCTACCACCGCCATGGCTATTATCGCCCATACTACAACAGCTATGGATATCAGCGGCCGTACTACGGCGGCGGACCAGGTGTCACCTTCAGCTTCGGTACCGGCGGTTATCGCGGCTGGTAGCGGAGAAAGAAAGCCCGCGACGCGCGGGCTTTCTTCTTACATCTGGCTGACTTGATAAGCGCGAACCGTATCGGTGATCATCGCCGACCAGCGCTAAAGACTAATCGGCGGCCAGAACGCTGTTAGGGGCGCTCCGCGATCGGGCTGGCTCCCGTCGAGCTGCATCACTCCCAGAGGATGCCGAAACGGCCGGTGCAGGTCCGTCCACGAAAGCCATGATCTTCGGCTGCACCCGCGATCCGTCTATCACCTCGAGTTGGCCGCAGCGATTCAGCGTGTGCAGCTTCCTGCCTGGCCATGCAGGCCCTGGCTTAAGGGAGTGCCGAACGACCTGTCTGAACGTGGTCGGCGACAGTTCGAGAACTTCGGCAAGACCGAGCGCTGCGCCATATCCGTCGGAGCAATCCTGGACCGGTCGCCACAGGCTTCCATTAATGGTCACAAAGTTGCCCGCCGGTCGCGCGCTTGCGCGGTCCATCAGAACCGGATTGCTCGCATGTGGCAGCCACGGTCCGAAGAGTTGCTCGGCATAAAAGATCGCCAACGTATCGGAATAGCCTCCGGTGCCGTCGCGCCAGGCGCCGAACAGATAGTACATGCCGTTGTGCCGCGTGATGGTCACGTCGGCCAGTTCAAGCCCTGACAGCAGCGTGCGGTGACGCTCCCATTTGTCCGGAAACCGAACGCACTTGTAAACCGCGACGTCCCGATGCTCTGTGCTCTCCGGGATCATCCAGAGTTCGCCATTGTCCTCGATCAGAAAGGGATAGGACAGATGCCATGGCTCTTCCAGCACGGGGACGACGTTTGCGACCGGACCAGTGCGGTCGAACTCGACCGCGGAAATGATGCCCTTGCCCACCCGGTGATCGAGATCTTCGAAGAAAACGAATGTGCTTCCCTTCCATTTGACGGGGAAGGGATCGGCGTAGAAATGATCTCCGGGATCCCCGAGCACTTTCCAGTCGGGCCCGGATAGATCTCCGGTTCGCCACACGTCGGCATTTTCACTGTAGCGCCATCCGATATGCCAATGAGGCGCATAGCAGCAAAGGTGATATATTTCTTTCGCGATCGATACGGCCAGGCCGCGCAGAACATAGGTGGCCGCCGGTCGTGGGGTGCTTTTGCCGGTCGACGACGCCAGCTCCGGAACTAGTCTTGGCACTCCTGACAGGATCGCTGTCAGCATGGTCATGGTTCGCGCCATGACTGTTTCGAGCGCACCGCTCAAGCCGACTGCGATTTCTCCGGACGGATGACCGCGATCGAGCACCGTGCCGTCGAGTTCATTGACGATTTCGATAATCGGCAAGTCACCCGCGAGTATGGCTGCCAGCGCTGCAGTTTCCCCTGGTATCCCATTGAACTGCGGGCGCAGATATAGCCGGGCGGAGCAGTCCGGATCGCGGCCGGCGCGTGTAAAGTCGACAATCACGTCGGCCTTGCCGGCCTGGGCCTGCGACCGTTCCGGGATGACTTTCAGTTTGTCGGCGCCGCTGCGCTGGCCTCTCCGCAATACCATCCGTTCAAGTTCGAACAGCGCCTCCAAGCCAGCAGGCCGAGATTCCGAAGTTGTTGTCCACGCGATTTGAACCGGGACGTCCCGGCCGCCGACGGACAGCGCCTCGCGGGACATCCACCGCCGTGCATGCTCGCGTTCGCAGCGAAATTCGATAATCATGTCCGGCCCATCTGCGCTCTTGTGCCTAATGCGTGCCGATCAAACAGCCTGGCTGAGAATTTGGACGTATTCCTCCACCATGCTGTCTACCGAATAGCGCGACCTCAGGCCCTTGGCGTTTTGCCGCAGTTCGTCGCGCAACGTTCTGTTTGTTAAAATTGCGGAAACGGCGGCCGATAATTCCGCATTGTCCGAGGCATCGACAAAGAGCGCCGTGGGTTTTCCTTCAAACGACAGCACCTCTCGCAAAACGGGGAGATCGTTCACGACGGAAGGAACACCTGCGTTCGCGGCTTCAACCGCGGCGAGGCCAAAGGTTTCAGCTTGCGTCGGGAACACGAACACGTCGAGGCAGGCAAGAAAGTCGGCCATCCGCCGCGGCGGAATCTCGCCGACAAGATGCAATCTGTCGGATACTTTCAACTCGTCTGCCAACAGCCTCAGCCGTTCCTCGTCGGCGCCTTGTCCAGCCAGCGCAAGATGCCAGGACGGTTCACTGCCTAAGAGACGTATTGCGGCATCGAGCCGTTTGTGGGGGTGCAATCTCGCAGCGCAACCGAGCAGCACGCGATCCGGCGGCAGTTTGAACTGTTGCCGCGCGATATCCTTCGGCAGATCGAGCGATTTGTCGTCGAAGCCGTGTGGGACATGCTTCATGCGCGATCGATAGGGGGCGGGGTAGCGCGCGTACTCACGCTCCATCTCCCGCGAGTTGAGCGTTATGCAATCGTAGAAGCCGACGCTGCCCATGACGATGTCGGCGGCGCGGACAGGCCAGCTCATCGACATCGCGGATGAAACCTGGTTGGCAATAACCGGAGCGCGACAGACGAGGCGCGATACGCCTCCGCCGATCACATTACCAAAATGCTGGAAGGTGAGGACGACATCGGGTCTGATGGCCCTGATATGGCCGCCGAGCTTCCACAGCATCCGGAGCAGCGCCACCGGATTTCCTGGCCGGTTCTGCGCGCAATAGAACGTGTTCGGCGGCTCGTCGAAGGAATCTGACTTGCGGAAGAAGAAGAGATTGAAGACCTCATAGCCGCGCGCCGTCAGGCCGGCACCAAGCAGCCTTGTGATCTCCTGAGCACCGGCGTTCTCCGCCTGGGTCTGCACCAGAACGACACGTCGCTTTGGCTTGATGCTGTTTGACCGATCGCGTGACGCTGCCGACGATCGTATCGGTGCCTCGCGCAATTCTGTGCTTGGCTGGTAACGGAACACGGATTCCTCAACGGTTGAGGGAGTGGGGATTCTTCCCCGATTTTCGCAATGCCTATCACGCGATGCTCGGTCCTACACCGGCCAGCGCACAATGGGGTTAATGCAGCGCATCTCGCTCACAGGGGAGATGTCGTTGCATCCGCGCGGAACATAGAGCCAGTTCGTTAACTAATTGGTTACGGCGTTGGCGAGAGAGGGTAACCGCCGATTAACCATAGATATTTACGTTGGGGGCAGGGCCACTGAACAGTGTCTGCCAGTTGAATTCGAGTCAAAACCCATGATGTTCGGTAGCCGCGCAGGCCCGAGACGTTCCGGTCAGACGGAGCCCACGGCGGCGTCGTGGGAGGCTCCGCGTCCGCCGCCTGGCACCGGACCCGCCGAACGCGTTAAGGGATTGCTAACCTTCTCCGGCATGCTTTCCTTTCTGCGGGAAAACGGCCGACGCATCTTGATGCTCGCGCTGGCCATCTTCGCCATTGGTGTCATCGCTCTGTTGCTGATTCCGGTTCGGTATGCGGCCACAGCGCTGGTCGTTGTCGATCCCCGAGAGCAGCGCGTGACCACGGATCAGGACGTGTTGCCGGGTATCGGCCAGGATGCCGCCGCGCTTCAGAGCCTGGTTGAAATCGCCAAGTCCGATGGCTTCCTCCGCCCGCTTATCGAGCAGCTCAAGGTTCGAGAGGATGAAGACATCGCCGGCGGTCAATCCGACACCACGCGTCTGCTCGAAAGATTCCGCAATCGGCTCGATATTTCCCGCCGTGGGCTCACCTACGTTATCGGCTTCAAATTCACTTCGAACCGTCCGGAGCGAGCGGCTTACTACGCCAACGCCATAGCTGAGGCGTTCGTCGCTAACCAGGGCCGTGTCCGCACTGAGGCGACCGACGAAGCCGCCGATTGGCTCAGTGGCCGGCTCAAGACGTTGAATGACCGGCTGAGGACATCAGAGGATGCCGTTGCCGCCTTCAAGCTCGAGCACAGGATCGTCAATGCCGGCAAGGACGCCACGACCCAGCAATTGCGCGTTACCGATCTGACGCAGCAGGTTTCCGCCGCTCGCGCTCGTACCGAAGAAGCAAGGGCTCGCTACGAGCAGGCGCAACGCGACCTCAAGGCGAATGTCGATGGGCCGGTTCGACAAGACCTGCTGAGTGCCCTGCGAGCTCAGAGGTCGGCGCTCAACGACCAGATCGCGCAGAAACGCGCGGTGTTCGGCGATCGCCATCCTGACCTCGTCATATCATACAGCCAGTTGAACGATCTCAACAGGCAGATTGAGATCGAGCGGAAGAAGAACATCGAAACTGCAAAGTCTGAATATGAGGCCCAACGCGAGCAACAGAGATCGCTGGAAGATCAGTTGAAGGCGGTCGAATCGCAGATACTGGTCGACGGCCAGGCGCTCGTCAGACTGCAGGAGCTGCAGCGCGACGCGGAAGCCAACAGGAATATCTACGAGCAATTTCTGTCGCGGTCCAAGACCACCAACGAGCAGCGCCTGCTGCAGAGCTCGCAGACCAAGATCGCTTCGCTTGCCATTCCACCGCTTCGTCCGACCCGGCCGCCGCTCGCATTGCTCCTCGCCGTGCTTGCGATTGCCTCGATATTGATATCGACGGCGGCAGTTGCCGTACCGGACATCAAGAACATTCTGGAGAAGCCCACTCCGAAGGTTCGCCGGGCAAATTCACCTTCGCTCCAGCCCGAATTGCCCCAGGCGGCATCACCACCCCAGCCCGAATTGCCGCCGAAGCTGCCGGTCTGGGCTCGCATTCCCGACCTGCCGGCACGGGAATTCACCAGAAGCGTCTGGCAGAAGCCGATTGCGGCAGCCGCCGAGCTCGATCTGAGTGCCTACCTGCGCTCGCTGATCGGGAAAATCGACGAGTTGCCGGGATCCGGTGGCAAGGTAGCCCTCGTGATGTCGATCGAGAACGGCGCGGGAGGCAGCACTGTCGCACGATCGTTCAATCGGTCGGCCGTGAACAAGGGGATGCTCAGTGTTCTGATCGAGCTGCAATCGGATCTGTCCGCTGCAAAGCCGGTCGCGGCCGACCGGCAGGAGCAGGGCATCACCAAGACAGATCTTCGCTCTGTCAGTGTGCTCTTGAGTGCCGGCACGCAAACAGGCGCGCTCCCTGCCGACGACATTCGCAAGGAGTTCGATCTGATCGTCGTCGACGCATCGTCTCTTGCGGCACAACCCGACGTGAGGACGCTGGCGGCCCATGCCGATCTGATCGTCGTGGTCGTTCGCGACGGAGCTGCCGCTCCGGCGGCAATTCAGCGGGCTGCGGCTGGCTTGTCGAAGTCCGGCGCGGTGCCGATGGGGCTTGTCGTCAATCGCGTATCCATCAGTTCCGTCATTGCTCAATCTCAGCGCGAGACCTTGGGGCTGGCGGGCTGAGTTACCTCTAATCATTCGAGTCTGCGACACGAACCGGATACGGTTCGGCTTTCGAGGACAAGCGGCGAGAAAGCACCAGGATCGAAGGATCAACGCCGGTGCGGCGGCGGCACAGGACGTTGAGGGCGATGGTGGCGACCGCCAGCGAAACAGTGGCCGAAATCGCGGCGCCGAGCACGCCGAGCCAGGGAATTAGAACGAGGAATCCGATCAGCCGCAGCACGACGTTCCCGGCGATGACGGGAACATAGTCACCCTCATGGCCGGTCACCTGCAGGATGGCTGCGGACGGACCGCCGGCGGCTTGAAAGGCCGTTCCGAGCGCGAGCACGATCAGGACCCATTGCTGGGCTGCGAAATGAGGTCCGAACAGGCCGAGAAGATGGGGTGCGCCGATCCAGACAAGGACGAGCCCGGCGATAACGCAAAGCGCGGTCACCTCCGCCATGAGCTGCAGCGTGTGGCTGAACTCTTGATGATTTTTACTGAAGTAGAGCGAGGGCAGGCGGCGCGCTCCGAAACTATAAAGTGCGGCAGAGAGCATGGCGAAGATGTTCGCCAGACGGGAGGCGGCAAAATAGATGCCGGCCGTGGCCGGATCCAGCATCCAGTAAATCAGGATCACGTCGAAGTACTGATTGGCCGCTTCAAGAATGGAAGAAACCCAGTAGCGAAGCGCGCTCGATCTCCAGCGTGAGTTCTCCGAGCGCGGCGGCACATTGCGCAAATTCGGCAGAGCGCGTGCGATCGAAAGGACCTGAACGACGAGCCCCATGGCCATGGCGACCGCCATCACGGTAAGCAACTGTGCGGGATCGAGTCGCGCATGGCCGAACAATATCGGTACTAAAAACAGCACGACGACGACCCGCCAGAAAAACTCCCGATTGCCTTCCCCCATCAGAATGCTGATGAGCGATCGTGCAATCTGGCTGCCGAGCATCAGCCCTGCATTCACGGCCGTAAAGGCGGATACGGCCAGGATCAGCAGCCACGTATCGCCCCGCACGTTCGCGGCCGCCGCGATCGCGGCAATGACGACCATCATCCCAATGGAGGAGATCTTCAGGCTCGATAGCAGCACACCTTTGGCGAGATCGGCCTGTTCGCGCACCTGGTACTCGTTCAAGAAACGAACCAGGAGCAGTTCCTGGCCGACCAGCCCCACGACGGATGCGATCTGAGCGACAGAAAGCCACATCGCGAAAGCGCCGAACGCATCCGGCGACATGGTTCGTGCTGCCAGCGAGAACAGCGCAAACGCAAGGCCGCCGCTGCCAACCTTCAGAAGGATGGTCCCGGCAACACCGCGCGTCACGTCGCGTCGCATCAATTGGAGAATGGATTCGATCATGCGAAGTACAAGGCATCTTTCCTTTCAAGATGCTCGTAGCAGACAATGGCCCAGTGCCTAACACGCACGCGAGCCGAGAGTGTTAATGTTCGGCACCTAAGATTTCGTTCTCCCCACGCGGTAAATGCACCGGCGCAAACCTGCCCTCTCCGGCGGACCTGCGGCCTTGCTCCATTGTGGAACGCCGCTGTCCCGGCTGTCTTCAGACAGGGCAAACGATGGTTTCCCAGGATCGCCGCTGCGGCGGCACGAAGATGATTGCCGAAGCCAAATCTGCACAGCCACCGGCCGTTTGCACGTAAATGACCTGCTGACCTGACGATAAACAATGGTTCACCTAGTGCTGAGTAAGCGGGAATAGATTCCACGATACTCTTTGAGCAAGGCGCGTGCCGGGACGTCGCCAGATCTGGTCCAGGCCGCGGGCGTTAACTGCGATGCTCAAAAATGATCGTGCCGGTTCGGCGAAGTGGATATCAGGCGAGAAAATTACAGTTCGGCCGGCATCAATCGTCAGAGCCGGCAAACATGATGGTGAATAAGGTGATACAACCGATCGCGGAAGAGGGACGTGAAACCATCACCACGGACGTAGCGATTGTCGGCGGCGGGCTGGCGGGATCGCTCGCGGCGGCAGTCCTCGCCAGGGCTGGCTACCGGGTCGTCCTGATCGACAAGCGAGCGGTTTATCCGGAAGAATTCCGCGTCGAGAAGATCGCCGGACGACAAGTCGATGTCTTTCGCAGGCTGGGTTTCATCCGCGAACTCGAGGCGGTCGCGTGCGCATACGACCGCGTGATCAATATCAGAGAAGGCCGGGTGGTCGACGTCAGTGCCGGCCAAACCTACGGCCTTCCCTATGCCGACCTCGTTGGCCTGGCACGACGTCTGATGCCGGGTCATTCCGGCTTCATTGTCGACCAAGTGACCGCTGTGAGCTGCAGCGATGACGTTCAGCATCTCGTTTTGGCCTCCGGAACACGCGTCACTGCGCGTCTCGTTGTCCTGGCGACGGGCATGGCCGGAGCTCTTGGATACGGTCTCGGAATCACGCGGCGCATTCTCGCCGAGCGTCATTCGGTTTCGTTCGGCTTCACGATTGCGCGTCCGGACAATTTGCCGTTCGAATTCGAGGCGCTCACCTGCTATGGCGAACGGGCCATCGACGGCGTCGACTATCTCAGCCTGTTTCCGGTGCGGGGCGGCATGCGGGCAAACCTGTTCATGTTTCGCGATCCGACCGATCCGATCATGCGCGAGCTGAGACGGGAGACGAGATCAACGCTGCTTCGCCTCATGCCGGGATTGCAGTCCTATCTCGGAGATTTCAGCGTCATCGGTCAGGTGCAGAATTGGGTGATGGACCTGTCTGTCGCCGAAGGCCATCTGCAGCCGGGCGTCGTGCTGATTGGCGACGCGTTTCAAACCAACTGTCCTGCAGCCGGCACCGGAGTGAGCCGTCTTCTGGTGGATGTCGAGCGTCTTTGCATGGAATATGTGCCGCGCTGGCTCGAAACCGGCGGCATGGGCGAGGACAAGATATCGGAGTTCTACTCCGATCCGGACAAAGTGGCTGCCGACCAACACTCCCTGCAAATGGCACGTTTTCGGCAGGCACTGACGTCGAGCAGCGACATAAGATGGAACGTGCGGCGCAGGGTGCATTTTCTTCGTCGCAATATCACCTATCGGGTCGACGGTATCAGGCCGGGATGGATCGCACGTGTCCGTGGCGCGCTTCGTGCCTAGTGAGCAGGTTTAAGCTCAGGTACGGACCGGCCGCAGCTTGAATTCGGCCATCCGCTTGGCGGCCAGCTTGATCCAGGGCGCCTGTCGTAACGCGAACAGAGCAAGGGAGCCGGCGACGCTACCCGCCTGAGTCACGCTCCACAACGGCGAGGGCTGGCCGCCAAACATCTTCTTGTACGGTTCGTCGCCAATGGTGAAGTCCAGGATCTGATCCCCGCGCTCGATGCAATCCCTGGCGACTTGTTCGAACATCAGCGCGCCAATGGATTGGCTCTTGTATCCCGCGATGTCGAATGCGCTCATAATGACGAGGAAACCGCCGCGGTGGCACAATCCCAGCACTGCCGCAATCAGTTTGCCGTCCATTTTCATAGTGTAGAGACGAACAAAGGCCCCGAGGCCGCGGAGCGCCACGGTGGAATAGAAGTCGAAATATTCGGGACGCTGCAACAGGTCGCCGTCGCCCTGGGCTCGAAACCGCGGGCCTCGAAAGTTCTTCATCATCTCCATCGCGGCCATGATGGATGCATCGTCGTCGCAGCATGAAAAGCTCAACGCGCCCTTCTTTTGTAGCTGACGCAGCTTCTTTGCGAGTTCTTTCTGATAGGAGCGGCTCAGCGCGCTCGCCCGCCATTGCTCGAACGGGGCGACTAGCGCTGTCGCGTAGGCATTCATCTCCATGACCGTACGGCGAGGCGCTGCAAGAAGGTTCTCGATCGGCATTTTTCCATCAGGAAGCTTGCACATACGCAAGAAGTCGAACGGCCTGACAAGCCTGCGGAGCGTCAGGCAGGCATCCTCGTCCTGGAGCAGTTCGGAAAATATCTCGGCCGTGCACACAGGGGTCAGATAATCGGACACGCGGAGGTCAGCGAATTCAACCGTCCGCATCGGCCCACGCGGCACCCGCATCAAAGGCAGCACCATCGCCAGTTTTCCGGTCGCGCGACGGCGGACCGTGACGATCAGGGGTTTTGCTGCCGCGACGGGCGCGAGCTTGCGATATAGCGTGTCCAGCCACACCGGATGCTGGAACGCCGTGGCGTCCGAGCCAGCAAACAGTTCGGCGTATTCTTGAGACAAAAAATCAAATGCGTTTTCGATGCAGACATCGAACGCGTCGTTATTATTCTTGTTCATACGTACGACAGACAAACCGGACTTTTTCGAAAATGCCGGCCGAGCCGGAGCTGCGACCTTCTAGCACACGCAGATTGGCGGAGACACGGGCCGAATGCGATCTGTATTAATGTATCGTGGTTGCCGCCCGCTGCGCGGGCTCCTACCAAATGTCTTGATAGCGGGCCGACCTTGCCACTGCCGCGCAACGTGTAACGTTTCGTTATGGTTAGCGAGCGCTCCACACCTTTGCGAATAGTTAACCAGTTCGCGCAGCGTCGAACCATCGCGCGGACTCGGGGTCGCCGATGGACTGCATATTGCAGTTGGAGTGGACAACAATAGAGATCTCCAACTGAAGTGCTTGAATCATGATGAAAGAGCTGATTTCCGGCCCGATTTCGATGTCAGGGGACGCGGACGAACGCAATTGGCGTGTCGGTTTCGGTCGGACTGTCTCAACCGTCCGGATTTGCGACACTTCGCGGGGAGCGCCGATGCAGTCGTCGACCGGCGCAGCTTCACGCCGTGAAGCGTCAGAGAAAGACAATGTGCGCGAGCGTCGCGCGAACCTCATCGGCAGGGCGGCCACCGCCGAGATCCCCCGCGTCACGGTCGGAGGGCTTCGGCTCGCCGTACTCGATCTCGAGCAGACCGCCGATTTCATGATCGAACAGGTTTCGCCAAAACGCCGCGCGGGCCGTCCGCTCTATCTGACGTCGGCGAATGGCGAGGTGGTGGCACGCTGCTCGACCGAGCCGATGACGGACCGCCTGTTCCGCGCCGCCGACCTCATCAATGCCGACGGACAGCCGCTGGTCACGGTGTCACGGTTCAAGTCATCGCAGCCGCTGCCGGAGCGGGTTGCCACAACCGACCTGTTCCACGTCGTCGCGCGCAAGGCCGAGGCGGCCGGGCTCTCCTTCTACATGTTCGGCGCCGACGAGGCGGAGAATGCCGCCGCTGTCGCCAATGTCCGCAGGATCTATCCGAAGCTGAAGATCGTCGGCCATTCGCATGGCTATCTGCGCGGCGACGCGCTGCGTGCCAAGGTCGACGAGATCAATGCGTTGGCGCCCGACTATCTCTGGGTCGCGCTCGGCGTGCCCTACGAGCAGGCCTTTGTCGAGGAGTTCACGCCACGGCTCTCCAATGTCGGTGTCATCAAGACCTCGGGCGGGCTGTTCAACTTCCTCTCCGGCAGCCGCCGCCGCGCGCCGCAATGGATGCAGAATGTCGGGCTGGAATGGGCCTGGCGGATCTGGCTCGAGCCGCGCCGGCTGTTCTGGCGCTATCTGACTACCAATCCGCGCGCGCTCTATCTGCTATTTAACCGGAGCCATTCCCCGCCAACCAAGCGCGACTGACGCTGCGTGCCGTGCCGAGCGGTTGCAATAGCAAATAATTAACCGCGCTTCCCGAAGCTCATTCCATGACCGGAGCACAAATTCAGGTGGATGCGGGCGCGCTTGACGGCGCGATCCCGCACATGCGCGGTGTCGACATCGAGCGGGCCGCAAAGGCCATCATGAATTGGTCCATCACCATCAATGTGGTGGCATCGATGGGGACCCTCAACACTGCCCTATTGGCAGTGGAACAGACCTATCTGCAGCAGTTCGCTGCGCTGTCGATGTGGATTGTGCTGATTTATGCAAGCGCGTTTGTGCGACCTAATCTGCGGCTCGGGTTCAACCCCGACTTGATCGGGATCGTTTCATTCTATGTCCTTGCCGCCATTTCCGTGTTTTGGACGAACCTGAGCCTCGCGGCCATCATGAAAAGCGCGGCTCTTGCAATAACGACCCTCGGCGCATTCTGTCTTATCACGCGACTGGATATTGACGACATTGTCAAATCGGTCACTCGGGGCCTGCTGGTACTGGTTGCGGCATCCGCTTTTTTCGCGGTGTTCGTGCCGGACATAGGAGTTGACAGCAGTTGGATGCACAACGGCCAATGGCAAGGTGTTTATGAGTCAAAGCAAACACTAGGCTTCGTTGGAGCCTATCTCATGTTCTTTGCCTATTATCGAAAGACGACAGGGCAAAGATGGCTACCCTTCCTTGTCACGTTCTTGCTCGCTTCAACGTGCGTCCTGGCTTCGGGCTCGCGAGGCGCCGGTGCGGTGGCGTTGGCGGCCTGCGGATTGCTGTTCACCTCCTTGCGGTCGGTGAATTGCATGAAAGTCTATGCGGTGTTGCCCTTTGTCATGTGCATCATGGCGGGCTTGCTGATCCTGTATTTCTACGTGACCGGATACGACTCCATCCATTTGTTTGACACGACGATCGACTTCACGGAGAGAACCTTCATTTGGCAGTACGCGATCAGCCACTTCGACGATGCGCCCTTGCTTGGCTTTGGAATAAACGGATTTTGGACGACCCAATCGATCTATGATTATTTCGAGCAGAATCACGGTTGGGTGCTCGACAACTACCACAGCGGCTACATCACCGTTTTCATGGAAACGGGGCTTTTGGGTTATTTGCTTTTTGCGGCGAGCGTCTTCCTGTTTTCGAACAAGGTGCTCCATCTGATTTCATCCCGATCGATCGATCGGTTTCATTGTGCCCTGATCATAGGATTCTCCGTCCTCAGTTTTCAGACCAATTTTACGGAGACGATATTCCTCCGTTCCACGATGTTTACATCGGTGCTGTTGCTGGTCTTCTTCCTCGCAACCTGTCGGCCGGTGCTGCAGGAAGATCACGGCTATCGTGAGTTGGCGCAGGAATGATTGTTATCCTTGCCCGTTGGCCAAAAGCGTTCAGATTTCCGCTTCTGGCATCGGTCTTTGCAGCGTGGATATCACAGGCCTACGGAGCCGAGCAGATCGCATTCCGCGATGCCGCGGGCTTGGGACGTGGCATCAATATTCTGGGGTATGATGGCATCTGGGAAGGGGCCGAGAATGCGCCATTCCGCTTAGAGAACCTGACCGCAATTCAAAGGGCTGGCTTCTCGCATGTCAGAATCAATTTGTTCGGCTTCAAGCATATGGATTCGGATAACATCCTTGATGAAGCCGTCTTGAAGCGCCTCGATAGAGTTATCGAAGAGGTTCTTGCAAGGAAGCTCATTCCCATTCTGGATGAGCACGACACCGATTTTTGCCAGCGTTATATCTCACGATGCGCCGAGAAGCTCAAATCGTTCTGGAAGCAGATCGCGTCGCGCTATGCAGGGAAGTATCCTGCGCTTGTATTCGAAATTCTGAACGAGCCCGGGGGACATATGACCTCGGCCGAATGGAACTCACTGCTCAATGAATGTCTTGGCATTATCAGGGTTACGAACCCAGAGCGAACTGTCATTGTCGCTGTTCTCAACACCGACGATGCGCCTATTCACGAGTTGACTCTGCCGGCTGACGACAGAAAACTGATCGTGACTTTTCACTATTACGCGCCGATAAGGTTTACCCATCAAGGCGCGCCATGGTCGCGAACATTTTCGACGATCGGTCCGCTGGATTGGGGAACCCCTGAGGACGAAGCGAGAGTTGTCGCTGATTTCACCAGAATCAATCTCTGGTCAGTGCGGGAGAAACGTCCGATCTATCTCGGCGAGTTCGGGGTTTATGAGCGCGCGCCATCTGAAAGCCGCCAGAGATACTTGTCGTTCGTGGCGCGAAACGCTGACCGATTTGGCTGGGCATGGGCCTACTGGCAGTTCGACCACGATTTCGCTGCGTTCGATAGCGCCCGTCAAATGTGGAATCGGGACATTTTGCGCGCTCTCATTCCGTCGGGGCAGTGAAGCATAGTCGCTGGTTTGGAGAAGAAAAATTGAGCGGAAGCGGGGAGAGCCGAGCCAAGGATGACGTCGCCGCCTATCGGGCCGTCGAACTGATCTACCATTCCTATCTGACGGGCCTCATCCTGATGCTGTCGTCGCGCGCCGGCGCCGCGCGAGCGGCGGAGGTGGTGTTTCGGACCTTCCGACGCCAGCAACTGGCCCGCTTTGTTCCGGGATTGAAAAAGCTCGGGCTCGACAAGCTTCCGCACGCGGTAGCGTGCGCGCAATACCATTATCTTTCAAACCAAGTCGGCGGCGTTAAGGTCGAATATGTTTACGAGAGCGACCAAAAGGCCTGGGTACGATATCCGCCGCCGCGGTGGATCTGGTCGGGCACCGCGATCTGCGGCATTCCATCGGAAGTGTCGCGCGCGATGCTGCGCGGATGGCACGCCAATAATGGCGTCGTCCTCGGTAATCCGCGGCTGGGCTTCGTCTGTACGGGCCAAACGGTCGACGGACAGCCCGGCCTGGAAGGCTACTACAAGGAGTGGGATCACGACCTCACGCCCGATGAACGGCTGCAGTTCTCGCCCGGCGAGCAATGTCCCACGTTTCGGGTCGATCTTGCGCCACGGCTTGCCGAAAACACCTGGCCCGAAGAGCGCCTTCAAAAGGTCCTGCGCAACTACGCGATGGAATACATCACGTCGATCGTGCCGGAAACCATCGCGGTGCTCGGTCCCGAGGAGGGCGGCCATCTTGCCGGCGCTGCGGCGCGGCTGGTCGGGATGCACACCTTTGACGACGTTGCATCGTTGCTCGGTGGTGTCGGTCCCGGCGCCGAGGGCTTCGCCAGCGCCTTCGCGCGCATTGCCCGTGGGCAGGGCGACGACGCCGAGTTGCGCGTGCAGGGCGCGACCGCGATGGTATGGCAGACCTCATGGCGCCTGATGGCAGAACGCGGGCCGATGTCTCCCGCGGTGTTCGATGCCTGGAACGAGCTCTGGGTCGGCGCCGCGCTCGCGCATGATCGTTTCATGCGCGTCGACATGACGGAGCGCCGCGATCGCGGCGATCCGTCCTGGTGCTGGCAATTCCGGTGACGAGGTGGCGGGCGCCCCGCCTGACGATCGGCGGCCTAACTTCGCTTCCTTGATACTCTATCGAACGCGAGGCTCGTTGCGACGCCGAGCAGGCTCCAGAACAGGAGTCCGGTGAGCACGACGGTCACCACGAACTGGTGCGAAAGCGACGCTGGCACCTCGGCATGAGTCTCGGGCGCAACAGGGGCGCCGACGAGATGCGGGATGACGATGAGTATGACCCCGAGGACCGCAGCCCACGGCTCCGAGCGCAGGATCAGGAGGTAGAGCGCTGATGCTGTCAGAGCGGCGGTTGCGATCCACCAGATTTGCCGCGCGGTGAGATCGGCGACCGGCAGGCCCGGCAACTCCGGAGGGAGGCCAAGACCAGGCGCCGCGACAAAAACGGCGAACCCGGCAAGGCCCCAAAACAGACCTTCGCGCCAATGGACCGGTCGTTGCCGAAGCGCATAGATGCCGGTGAGCAGGAGGCCGAAGCCGATCGCGGTAAGGACGTTGGCGGCGACGGTGAGGGCGCTGCGCTGGAAGCCCTCCTCGGGCTCCCATTCCGCATCGTGATGATGGTCTACTTCAGCGCTGCCGGCGTGGGAAGCCTTGTGGTGTGCATCGGCCGCAGCCTTCTCGAAGACCTCGCTCTTCTGGATCAGCGGCACCGTTCCGAAGAACTGAACCACCGATATCAGCGCGCCGACGATCAATCCGGCAAGCGATGCCGCAAACACGATCGATCTGAAGACGTGCATCTGTCGTCAGTGACAGGGGAAAGCGTTGGCATGGCGCACGTCGTGGGCGGCGTTATGGACGGCGCTGATGTGCGAAAAGCCGACCATGCCGACGACGAACAAACCAAGAGCCATCGCCAGAACGGCCTGAACGATGACATTCGTTCCGGTGGCAACGGTGGTAAAATTGGCTGATTGCGTCTGCTGCATGATGATCCTCGTTCGGCAAGTCATTCTAGCCCACGGCATCATCAGATGCGACCGAATTTTTTAGCTGGCGACGGACGTCGCGGCTGGTGAGATGAAAGTTGTCCGTTTCCCGGATGCTTCTCGCGGCCAGTTTGGCGCGGGCCGCCGCTTCGAACGAATCCCGGTGTATCAGGTAGAAATCGATGCACTGCTGCGGCGAAGGCATGCAGCCCAGCAGCGTCCGGAATGCGCGCCGGTGCATGACGCATATGCCCATGTGTCCGGAGGGACGGAATGCCAATGAATCGATGTCGCTGCGCCAGATCGGTTCGCCTTCGTCAGACATCGACGATTCACTCGAACATAGGCGCAGATCACATGGCCGACCGGATGACGGCAGCAACGCCGAGCAGGAAGCCGACCTCGAACACCTGCTCGATGGCTCCGAGTACGTCGCCGGTATAGCCGCCGATCGATCGTCGCGACCACAGCGTGACCGCAACTGCCAGTGCGATGCCGCAAGCGATGCCGCCAATAAGCGCGATCGGGGCATGCGTGCCGGAGGTCGCGGCGAGCGGTGCCAGCGCGAGTAGCACGACGATCGTCGCGAAACCGATTTCGCCTGCCCGGAGCGGAGAGGGCGCATAGGCCACCTTCATCGCGGAGGTGTTGCCCGCATATTTCATCCAGCCAATGATCGGCAAGCCCACGGCGCGGCCGCCGGCTGCGCTCGCAATCAGCGCCGCCGCACCAATCCACGGCGGCATCTCGGCGACCGCCGCGACACGCAATGCGACCGCGAAGATCAGCGCGAGCGTGCCATAGGTTCCGATCCGGCTGTCCTTCATGATGGTGAGACGCTGTTCGACCGTCCAGCCGCCGCCAAAGCCATCGGCGGTGTCAGCCAGGCCATCCTCGTGGAACCCACTGGTGAGAAGGACGCTTGCCAACACCGCCATGAGCGCTGCGATCACTGGTCCGAATACGAGCGAGGTCAGCAGAAGAGCCGCCGCCGAAACGAAGCCGACGATTGCACCGACCAACGGGAAAAACTGCGCCGAGCGGACCAGCCACTCGGAATCAGGCGCATCGTTCGAAGCGCCGACAGGAATGATGGTGAGGAATCGGACCGCGTCGCGAAGACGATCCAGGCTCATCTAGATCCTTCCTTCCAGCACATCGCTGAGGTCGGCGACGTCGGTCAGCAGGCGGGACGCGGCGCGCACCAGCGGGACCGCCAGTAGTGCGCCGGTGCCCTCGCCAAGTCTCATGTCGAGAGCGAGCAACGGCTGTGCCTGAAGTGCCGCCAATACGATGTCGTGACCTTTCTCGGCCGACCTATGCGCGAAGACGCAATAGTCACGCGTCGCCGGCGCCAGCCTGACGGCGACGAGGGCGGCGGCGGACGAAATGAAGCCGTCGATGAGGACCGGCCGGTGATGCGCCGCTGCGCCAAGCGCTGCGCCTGCCATCATCGCGATCTCGAGGCCGCCGAATTCCCTGAGCACCTCGAACGGCGCGGTCGCATCGCTGCGATTGGCTGCCTTGTGGATGGCAGCGCGCTTCCGGGCCATGCCCGGCTCGTCCTGGCCTGCGCCGACGCCGATGCAGTCATCCAGGGGAGCGGGCGCCAGCCGATGCACCAGGAGCGCGGAAGATGCGGTGTTGCCTATTCCCATCTCGCCGAGCGCGATGATGTCGGCGCCATCATCGATTTCACTGGAAGCTATGGCAAAGCCGGCCGCGAGCGCCTTGTGCGCGTCCTGGGCCGACATCGCTGCCTCACGCGCAGAATTCGCGGTGCCGGTCCGAATCTTGATGCTGAGGAGGTCGGGATGGGAAGGCAGCTCGCTGGCGACGCCGGCATCCACGACGCGGATCCCGACATCTGACGCGGCCGCAAAGGCGTTGGCGCTGGCTCGGCCTGCGAGATAAGTCCTCACCATCGCGGCCGTGACGGCGGACGGATATTGCGAAACGCCTTCTTCCGTCAATCCGTGATCACCAGCGAAAACGAGCAGAACGGCCTTTTGCAGCGTTGCAGCAGATGGATAGGCGATCATGCCAAGCTGCAGCGCCAGGTCTTCGATTCGTCCCAGTGAGCCCGGCGGCTTGGCTTTGCCGTCGATTCGCGCGCGCATCGTTGTGGCAAGCGTCTGATCGAGCGGAGCGATTGCGGGAATTTGCCAGTCGGATGGGATTTGGAAGGTCATGGGCTCCTCGTGCGCGCCTTAAGTGACCGAAGCAGACGGGCGGGTCAACTGCGGTTGACCGCCGTCGCGGGGACAGCTAGCGTGGCGGCGATGGTCCTTCCTTCGGGAAGGTGAAAAAGGGAAGTCGGTGCAATGCCGACGCTGCCCCCGCAACTGTAAGCGGCGAGCCAAAGCCGAGGCCACTGGGATGACCGGGAAGGCGGCGAAAGGCGACGACCCGCGAGCCAGGAGACCTGCCATCGCGCATTGTGCTTTGGAGGTTCGTCGGGCGGGGTGCACCGGACGGAATGAGTTCGATGGTCTTCCACCGTCGAACGCGATCCAACAAAGCTCGCGGCCGTCATGGCCCTGACTTGAGCATCGTGATGGATCGCAACGACGTCGATCAGCAAGATACTGATTCTCGCCCGGGCGAATATTTGCCGCCGACTGCGCCCGGCGGTCCCGTCGTCGTGAGCGTATGCGTCACCTGCAAGACGTCGGAGGGCGTGTTGGCCGGGCCCGCCATGTTCGACGCGATCCGGGTCGCTACAGGCAAACGCGATGCGGCCGTTCAGGTTCGGCGCGTGCAGTGCTTGAGCGTGTGCAAGCGGCCGACCACGGTCGCGGTTTCGAGCTCGGATGGTTACACCTTCCTCTTCGGCGATCTCGAGCCCGAGGGCGCTGGTGCCGTCGCGTCTTTCGTCGATTCCTATCGCAAATCGACGTACGGCTTGGTGCCGTGGCGCGAGCGCGCCGAGATCCTGCGCAAGGGGATGGTGGCGCGGCTGCCGCCCGTTCGCTGGTCGCCCGAAGATGGCAGCGCTCCGAAATGACTGATCTCTCGACCACGCTGGTACTGGGCGGCGCACGCTCGGGCAAATCGGCTTTTGCCGAGCGAATGATTGCCGAAAGCGGCCTTGCTCGCGTGTATCTGGCAACAGCTACCGCAGGCGATGGGGAGATGCAGGACAGGATCGCGCATCATCGCAGCAGGCGCGGTTCGGATTGGACGACCGTGGAGGAGCCGCTGGCACTCATCGATGTCCTGACGCAGGTATCGCGACCCGGCTGCGCGGTCCTGGTCGATTGCCTGACACTCTGGCTCTCCAACCTGATGCTCGCCGGGCGTGACCTTGATGTCGAGGCGAATCGGCTCGCGGAATTTCTTGGCGTCGCCGCAAACCCCGTTGTCCTGGTGTCGAACGAGGTCGGTCTCGGCATCGTGCCCGAAACCAGGCTCGGCCGCGATTTCCGCGATGCGCAGGGCCGTCTCAATCAGATGGTCGCCTCAAGCGTTGCCAACGTCGTGTTCGTCGCGGCCGGCCTTCCGCTGTGGCTCAAACGTTCCTCTTAAGGAGTCCTGAAATATGTCCCGTGTTCCAGTCACCGTGCTCACCGGTTTTCTCGGTGCCGGCAAGACGACACTGTTGCGCTCGCTTCTGACGCAAGCCGACGGCCGCCGCATCGCCGTCATCGTCAACGAGTTCGGAGATGCCGGTTTCGACGGCGGTCTTGTCGAGGAATGCGCGGCCAAGGCCTGTGCGCCCGGCGACATCGTCGAGCTGACCAATGGCTGCATCTGCTGCACGGTCGCCGACGATTTCATTCCGACCATGGACAAGCTGCTCACGCGCGACGAGCCGCTGGACGCGATCGTGATCGAGACCTCAGGCCTCGCGCTGCCGCAGCCACTCTTGAAAGCGTTCGCGTGGCCTGCGATCCGCACGCGCGCAACCGTCGATGGCGTGGTGACGGTCGTCGACGCGTTGGCGCTATCAGAGGGACGCGTCGTGCTCAACGAACATGCGGTCGCGGCCCAGCGCGCCGCGGACGAGGAAATCGATCACGACGACCCGATCGAGGAAGTGTTTGAGGATCAGCTCGCCTGTGCCGACCTCGTGGTCCTTTCCAAGAGCGATCTGGTGTCGCCGGATGTGCTCAGCGGCATCGAAGACCGGCTTAGTGCACAATTGAGGCAAGGTGTCCGTGTCGTACGCTCCCATGGAGCGCTTGCGCCCGATGTCCTCATCGGGATGAAAGCCGATGCCGAGAATGACCTCGCTGCGCGGGCCGGGCATCACGGAGAGGAAGAGGAGCACGATCACGACGATTTCGACAGTATCGTCGTAAGGCCTGCGGCGGCCGAGAGCGTCGAGGCGATGCGCGCGCGGGTCAGCGATGTCCTGACTCTTGCGGGGGTGCTGCGCGTCAAGGGCCATGCGCGCATCTCCGAAAAGCCTGCGCCGATCGTGGTGCAGGCGGTCGGCAGCCGTGTTGAGCTGGCGTTCGCCCGGCCCGACGCCAGGCAGGCCGAGCATCTTGTCGTGATCGGCCTGAAGGGCTTCGACGCCGATGCCGCACGTCGGGCGCTTGCGGGATAGCCTTTCGAAGGGCGATCAATGCATCTGAAACTCGACAGTGGCGGCAGTATCGACGACGGAGATGTCGCTCGCGACCTCGGGCAGGAAACCGCCGACATCGTGATATTGTCTGCCGCGGACAGTGATCTTGCGGCCTTCGGCGCTGCACATGCGGCATTGCCTGCGGACTTCCCGAGTGTCCGTCTGACCAATCTGCTGGCTCTTGGTCATCCCGCCTCTGTCGATCTCTATGTCGAACGCACGCTCAGCGAAGCCAAGATCGTCGTTCTTCGGATGCTTGGCGGCGAAAGCTATTGGCCGCACGGTGTCGAAAGCCTTCGGCGCGATGCGATCCAGCGCGGGACGTTGTTCGCCTGCATTCCCGGAGAAACCGACTGGAACGCCGCATTGGCTGCGCGCGGCACGCTGGGCGCCGACGAGACCTATGAACTGTGGCGTTATTGTACCGAAGGCGGCATCGACAACGCGCAGTTGGCGCTTTGCTTCGCTGCGAATCTGATCGGCTACGGCAGCAGGCCGCCGTCGGCGCGGCCAATGCCGGCCGCCGGCTTCTGGAACGGCGAACCTGCCACGGACCAACGTCCCAACGCTGTCGTGATCTTCTACCGCGCCCTCGTCGCGGGCGGCGATACCGCCGCGATCAATGCGCTGTGCTCGGCGCTGGGGGCGCGCGATCTCAATGCAGTCGGGCTCTATGTCACGAGCCTCAAGGACGAGCGTTCGATCGCGTTCCTGCGCACGGCGCTCGCCGCGCACCCACCTGATATCATCGTGAACGCAACAGCCTTTGCGACGGCGACCGCGCGCGAGAATGCGGGGATATTGTCCGAGACCGATTGTCCCGTGCTGCAGGTCGCTCAGGCTGGCATGTCCCACAAGAGCTGGGAAAGCTCGACCCGCGGCCTCAATCCGCGCGACCTTGCTATGCATGTGGTCCTGCCGGAGGTCGATGGGCGCATCTTCGCCAATGCCATCGCATTCAAGGAAGCCGGCCAGAGCATTGGCTCCTTCACGCCGACGGCCTTTCGGCCGGTCGAAGATCGCGTGGCGGCGACGGCCGATCTTGCCGCTGCGTGGGTGCGGCTACGCCGTACGCCAGCGAGCCAGCGACGGGTCGCCATTGTCCTCGCCAATTATCCCAACCGCGACGGCCGTCTTGCCAACGGCGTCGGTCTGGATACGCCGCAAAGCCTGATCGGAGTCCTCGCTGCGATGAGGAACGAGGGGTACGAGATTTCCGGCGCACCCGATGATGCGGCCGACATGATGCGGTTGTTGCAGGAAGGTCCGACCAATGCGCTCGGAGACCGCGCCTTGCGGCGTGGTGGCGCATCATGGGCGTTTGCGGAATACGGCGCGGCATTTAGTGCACTCTCTCCCAATGTTCAGCGTGCGGTCACGGAGCGTTGGAATGATCCCGTCCATGATCCGCATGTCGCCAATGGCGTGTTTCGTCTTGGCCTGCATCGCTTCGGCAACGTCGTCGTCGGCGTACAGCCGGCGCGAGGTTACAACATCGATCCCAAGAGCTCCTATCACGATCCGGACCTCGTTCCGCCTCATCACTATCTGGCATTCTATCTTTGGCTGCGCCGCGTGTTCGATGCCCGCGCGATCGTGCATCTCGGCAAGCATGGCAATCTGGAATGGCTGCCGGGCAAGAGCACCGGGCTTTCCGCCGATTGCCTGCCGGACGCGGTGCTCGGCCCGTTGCCGCATCTCTATCCATTCATCGTGAACGATCCCGGCGAAGGCATCCAGGCCAAGCGCCGGACATCCGCAGTTATAATCGATCATCTGACGCCGGCGGTGACCCGCGCCGGATTGCATGACGATCTGGCGCGGCTGGAATCGATGGTGGACGAATATTCGGTTGCGACCGACCTCGATCCGAAGCGCGCGGCTGTGATCGCCGAGGACATTCTTTCGACGGCGCGGGCCAAGCAGCTCGATGCAGACGCCAACCTGACGCGCGACATGCCGGTCGGCGAGGCGCTGCGCGCTCTCGATGCGCATTTGTGCGACATCAAGGAAATGCAGATCCGCGACGGACTCCACGTGTTCGGGCGCGCGCCCGATTCGAGACAGTGCGCCGATCTGCTCGTGTCGATCGCGCGCGTGCCACGCTCGGACCGCAAGGCTGAAGACGCCTCGCTGCATCGCTCGCTGGCTCTCGATCTCGGCCTTGTCGATTTCGACCCGTTGACCCGCGACCTCGCTGGCACATTCATAGGGCCACGGCCGGCGGTCCTAGCCGGGCTCGGCTCGGGCTTGTGGCGGACGACGGGCGACACAGTCGAGCGGATCGAAGAACTGGCGTTGCGGCTGGTCTTGGGTGAGATGAAGCCAGACCCATCATGGGTACGCACAGAAGCAGTGCTGAATTGGGTCGAGACGAGATTGCGGCCGGCCATCGACGCGAGCCCGCCGCAGGAGATGATGGCGTTGCTGCGCGGCCTTGACGGTCGCTTCGTGCTTCCCGGTCCCTCGGGCGCGCCGACGCGCGGCAGGCCTGATGTGCTGCCGACGGGCCGCAACTTCTTCGCTGTCGACGTGCGCGCGGTGCCAACGCCCTCGGCATGGCAGATCGGGCAATCGGCGGCCGAACGGCTCGTCGAATCCTTCTGGCAGGAAACCGGCGAATGGCCACGGACGATCGCGCTATCGGCCTGGGGGACCGCCAACATGCGCACCGGCGGCGATGACGTTGCGCAGGCGCTCGCCTTGATCGGCGTTCGGCCAACGTGGGAGGAGACCTCCGGACGGGTGACCGGCTTTGCGATCACGTCCCTGTCTGAACTGAAGCGTCCGCGCATCGATGTCACGTTCCGTGTGTCAGGCCTGTTTCGGGATGCATTTCCGACCCAGATGGACATCATCGCGAGCGCAGTGGCGGCGGTCGCGGAGCTCGACGAACCTGATGACGCCAATCCCATCGCGGCGAATGTTCGCCGACGGCGGCAGGCGCTGGAGGCAAGCGGCATCAGCCGCGACATCGCTGAGCGACGCGCCGCTCATCGCGTGTTCGGCTCAAAGCCCGGCGCTTATGGCGCGGGGCTGCAAGCCTTCATCGACGAAGGCGGCTGGAACGATCGCGCCGATCTGGCCGACGTCTATCTGGATTGGGGCGGCTATTCCTATGGCGCGGGGGCTGAGGGGAACGCGGCCCGCGACGATCTCGTCGCGCGGCTGGCCGACGTCGACCTGATCGCGCAGGCCCAGGACAACCGCGAGCACGATATCCTGGACTCCGACGACTACTATCAGTTCATGGGCGGACTGGCTGCAACAGTATCGACATTGCGCGGGCAGGCACCGCGCATCGCGCATATCGATACGTCGCGGCCGGAGATGCCGGCGGTACGACCGCTGGCGCATGAGATATCGCGCGTGGTGCGGGGCCGCGCCGCTAACCCGAAATGGATCGCCGGCGTCATGCGACACGGCTACAAAGGCGCGTTCGAGATGGCCGCGACCGTTGATTATCTGTTCGGTTTTGCCGCCTCGACCGACGCGGTCTCAAATCATCACTTCGATCAATTGTTCGCAGCCTATCTCGAGGACGACCCGGTGCGAGATTTCATCGAGCACTCCAATCCGGCCGCGCTCCGCGAGATGGCCGCCCGGTTCGCGGAAGCCATCAGGCGCGGATTATGGACGCCACGCTCCAATCGCGCCGCGGATTTGATTGCCGAAAGCCTGCACGAAGCAAAGAGAGAAATCGCATGATGGATCCATCCGACGTAGCCGACGACGAGAACGCACGCCATCGCGAGAAGGCCCGGAAGCACAAGGCCGCGCGCGACAAGATCATGGCGACCAAGACCGGCGAAAAGGGGCTCTTGATCGTGCATACCGGAACCGGCAAGGGCAAGACGTCAGCCGCGCTCGGCATGGTGTTTCGGCATATCGGTCACGGCTATCCTGTTGCTGTCGTGCAATTCACCAAGTCGCCGAAGTGGGATACCGGAGAAGCGCGGGTATTGGCCAGGTTTCCGGAGCTCGTGACATTGCATGTGATGGGCGAAGGGTTCACTTGGGAAACGCAGGATCGCGAGCGCGACATTGCAGCCGCCCGGAAGGGTTGGGAGCGCGCCAAGGAACTGATCCGCGACGATCGCCACCGCATGGTCCTCTTGGACGAACTCAACATTGTCCTCCGTTACGATTACCTTCCGATCGACGAAGTGCTTGCATTTCTCCGTGCCGAGAAGCCGGCTGACAAGCACGTCGTCATCACCGGCCGCAACGCGCACGCGTCGCTGATCGAGATGGCCGATCTGGTCACCGAGATGACGCTGGTCAAGCATCCGTTCCGATCTGGGGTGAAGGGTCAGAAAGGGATAGAATTCTGATGGCGCGGCCGACGCCGGCGCTGATGATCCAGGCCACCGGCTCGAACGCTGGGAAGTCGACTGTTGTCGCGGGCCTGGCGCGCGCGCTGGTGAGGCGCGGCCTCACGGTCGCGCCGTTCAAGCCGCAGAACATGTCGAACAATGCGGCGGTGGCGGTCGATGGCGGCGAGATCGGCCGCGCGCAGGCGGTGCAGGCCCGCGCCGCGCGGATGGCACCAAGTGTCCATATGAACCCGGTGCTGCTGAAGCCCGAGACCGACACCGGTGCGCAGGTGATTGTGCATGGCCAGCGACGCAGCACGCTTCGGGCGGCCGATTATCTCGGAAAGAAGGCGGCGCTGCTGCCCGCTGTGCTCGACAGTTTCGCGCATCTTGCCCGAGCCGCCGATATTGTGCTCGTCGAAGGCGCGGGCAGTCCGGCCGAGATCAATTTGCGCGCCGGCGATATCGCCAACATGGGTTTCGCCACGGCAGCCGGCGTACCCGTGGTGCTGCTCGGCGACATCGATCGCGGCGGTGTCATCGCCAGTCTCGTGGGGACCCATCTCGTGCTGGAAGCCGAGGAGCGCGCGCGCATTCATGGCTTCCTGATCAACAAATTCCGCGGCGATCCCAGGCTGTTCGACCAGGGCCTCGAAGCGGTGACGCGCATGACCGGTTGGCCCTCGCTGGGCGTGGTACCGTGGCTGCCTCAGGCCGCCTGGTTGCCTGCCGAGGATGCCGTTGATCTCGATCGCGTGCAGATGTCATCCGCGCAGAAGGTCATCGTCGTTCCCGTGCTCGCGCGCATCGCCAATTTCGACGATCTGGACCCGCTGGGCATGGAGCCCGGTGTCAGGCTGGTATTCGTGCGGCCGGGCGAACCGATCCCGGCCGACGCCGATGTCGTGATCCTGCCCGGCAGCAAATCGACGATCGGCGATCTCGCCTTCCTGCGCGCGCAAGGCTGGGATATCGACATCAAGGCGCATGTTCGGCGCGGCGGTCAGGTGCTCGGGCTGTGCGGCGGCTACCAGATGCTTGGCCGGACGATTGCTGATCCCGATGGCATCGATGGCCCGGCGGGCACGGTCGAGGGACTCGGGCTGCTCGATATCGCCACGACGATGGATGCCCATAAATCGACGACGCTTGTGCAAGCCGTTCATTGTGCCACAGGCAGCCCGATCGAGGGCTATGAGATTCATCTCGGCCGCACCAGCGGTGCAGATTGCGCGCGCCCGGTGGGCATGATCGCCGGCCGCCCGGATGGTGCCGGCTCGGCCGATGGCCGCGTGCAGGGGACGTATCTGCATGGGTTGTTCGTCAATGACAGCTTCCGAAAGGCGTGGCTCGCCAATCTCGGCATCGCTTCGTCTGTCGCTTATGAAGCGCAGATCGAGTCGGCGCTCGACGCGCTGGCCGATCATCTGGAAGCGCATCTCGATATTGATCGCATGCTGGAGATCGCACGGAGCCGTCAAACCACTGGCGCCAGCGCCGCATAGATCGCTGCTTCCAGCGCGCAGGCGGTAATCAGCAGCTTCAGCGCGTGGCGGATGTCGGAAGGACCGGCGTCCATCCGTGCGCCGGCATTGAGGAAGGGGTCATCGACGAGGCGGTCGCCATAGCGGCGAGGCCCGGCCAGGGCGAGACCGAGCGCGCCTGCCATGGCGCTTTCGGGCCAGCCCGCATTCGGCGATCTGTGCTTTGAAGCGTCGCGCCACATGACTTTGAATGCCTGCGCGACGGAGCCACCTGCAATCGGCGCAGCGAGTGCGATCAGCACCGCAGCCAGTCTTGCTGGGACGAGGTTGAGCAGATCGTCAAGCCGCGCCGCGGCCCAGCCAAAGGATTCGTGGCGTGAACTGCGATGGCCGATCATCGAATCCGCGGTGTTGACGACCTTGTAGACGAACAATCCCGGCAACCCGAGCAGCGCCAGCCAGAACAGCGGCGCGACGACGCCGTCGGAAAAATTCTCTGCGCAGGATTCGATCGCCGCGCGCGAGACGCCGCTGGTGTCGAGCTGTTCGGGATCGCGGCCGACGATCATGGACACCGCGCGCCTTGCCTCGGCAAGTCCGCCGCCGGTGAAGCCGGAGGCGACCCTGTTGACATGTTGATAGAGGCTCCGCTGCGCGATCAGGATGGAGGCCACAAGCCCTTGGGCTGCTTGCCCGAGCAGCGTCCACCCCAGCGTGGCTTCCAGCAGCAGGCCAAGGCCGCCGCAGATCGCGACCAGCAGGCCCGTGGTCAGGCATCCCGCAGCCTTGCGCCGCGCGGCCGACCATTGCTCGCGGTTCAGCGCGCGATCGAGCAGGTCGATCACGGAGCCCATCAGCGTCACCGGATGAGGGAGACGCCGCCACAGCAAATCCGGATCGCCAATAAGCGCGTCGAATGCGATCGCCAGCACAACGATCAGGATCGTCTCGCTTCCCGCCAGCATGTCATCGCGCCACGCGGCTTAGTTCGGAGACGAGGCGTTCCAGCGCCTCCGAAAGCATCGGCCCGCCGCAGACAGTCAGTTTCTCGGGGATCACCAGGCGTTTCGGCGATGGATAGAAGCGCTCCAATGCAGGATGCAGCAGGAATGCTTCGCCTTCGTCCTCCGCGAAGTCGCCGCCGTCAGATACAAGGAGCAGATCGGGCCGCAGTTTCACGATCGCCTCCAGCGACGCAAAGCCTCCAAGCTTGTAGCCGAAGTCACTTGCCGCGTTGTTGAGGCCGATCGTGGCCAGCATGGAACTGATCAGACTGCCGCCGCCCGAGACCCAGCCGCGCCGCGACAAGGCGAGCACGCGATAGGATCGCTGCGATACCGCCTCCCTGGCGTGCTGGATTGCCGTGTCCAACCGCCGTATCTCGGATGCGGCGCGATCGGTCTGATGCAGGAGTTCGCCCATTTTCCGAATCTGGCTCTTCACGTCCTCCAGCGAACGCGCAGCGTCGAATTCGATCACGCGGACGCCCTTGTCCTTCAGCAGCTCCCGTGTTGCGCGCTTGGTGAACTTGCCAGCGACCACGGCGTCCGGTTGCAGGATCAGCACATCTTCTGCTTCGCCCGATAGTCGAGGATAGGCTGCGGCCTTTTCCGCGTTCCAGGAGCGGGCGGGGTCACGCGAATAGGGACTGAGGCCGAGAATTTGGCCCGGATCGGCCAGCGCCAGCAGCAGTTGGTCCGTGCACACATTGATGGAAGCGACGCGTGGCAGATCGGCTGCATGTGCTCCGAACAGTGCTGCGAGTAACAAGAACGTTGCGCCGATCGCCGGCCGCGTTAGGCCAACAAGGGTCTCGCGCAGGAGCGCGATTGATGGCATGAAGCGATCATGAAGCACGGCGGTGATCTGACGGAAGCTATTGCGCACCACGGCGGCGAGCCTGCGGACTGGCTCGACCTGTCGACCGGAATCAATCCCTGGCCGTGGACGATTCCGGACTCCATTCCAGGCAGTGCGTGGACGCGCCTGCCATCGCGGGCCGACGAACAGGACCTCCTCGCCGCCGCACGCGAAGCTTACGGCGTACCCGACGATGCAGGCATCGCAGCCGCCGCCGGCACGCAGACCCTCATTCAATGGATTCCGCATCTCGCCGGATCCGGAGCGGTCGCGATCGTCACTCCCACCTATGGTGAGCATTCGGCTGCGTGGAGCAGCGGAGGCCGAGAGATTATTGCATTGAATGATCTCACCGCGCTGCCTGACCGCGCCATTCACGCTGTCGTCGTCAATCCCAACAATCCGGATGGACGTATCGCGGACCGCAGGGCGCTTCGGCATGTTGCCGAACGGCTCGATCGTCGCGGAGGCTGGCTGGTTATCGACGAGGCCTTTGCTGATGTCGATCCTGGCATCAGCGCTGCCGCGATGAGCGCCGATCTCCCCATTCTCGTACTGCGTTCCTTCGGCAAGTTCTATGGGCTCGCCGGACTTCGCCTTGGCTTCGTGATCGGCCGACGCGACATCGTCGAACGTATCTCCGCGGCGCTGGGTCCATGGTCGGTCTCCGGGCCGGCGCTTTGCGTGGGCACAGCCGCTCTGCGGGATCGATCCTGGGCTGATGCGATGCGTGCGAAGCTCGCTCGGCAGTCGAGCAAGCTGGATCAGGTCCTGACAGCGGCCGGCCTTCAGCTCGTCCGAGGGACGACGCTCTTTCGCCTTGCCTCCCATCCCGATGCCCCGACGTTGCACACCGAATTGGCCCGACGCCACATCTGGTGCCGGAGCTTTAACGGCGCACGCGAATGGCTGCGATTTGGCCTTGCGTCGGACGATGGTCTCGATCGCCTGGCCAGCGCGCTTGGTTCGGTCAAGTAGCGCACCTCGCGCGCGCATCATCACATCCGCTTCACCAGTGGGCACTGAACCCGGCGTAAGCCGCAGGTCCGGTCGTGCCATAGTTGTACACTTCCTGATAGTGCTCGTTGAAAATGTTCTCGCCGCGCAAGTACACCTTCCAGGTCTCATCGATCTTGTATTCAGTGTAGAGATCGACGCGGACGTAAGGGGCGAGCGGCAGCGTCTCGTTTGAACCGCTGTAGCGCGTGGATACCGCGAGCACGCGCGGCTCGATCAGCCAGCCCTCGATCGGTGTGATCGGGAACGAGAATCTCGCCAGGTTTTCCGGCCGGCGCGCCAGCGTCAGACCGGTGGAGAGATCCTTGGCCTGCAGATAGGTATAGGCGGCGTTGAATTTCAGGTAGCCCGGCAGGATATCGACGTTGACCCCGAGTTCCAGTCCGTCGGTTTCGGCACGCGAGACGTTGACGTAGTGCCCGAGCGGGTGCGCCGGATCGGTCACAAAGTCGATCAGGTTGCTGAACCTGTTGCCGAAGCCTGTCAGCGAAACCACAACGCGGCCTCCGAACAGGCTTTGGTCGATGCCGGCATCGTAGCCGAAGCTCTCCTCGGGACTGAGCGCGGAATTGCCATAGGTCGGCGCATAGAGCTGATAGAGCGTCGGGGCCTTGGCGCCTGTCCCGGCGCTCGCATGCAGCTTGGTGCCGGTCTCCGCGATCGTGTAAGCCGCGGTGGTTCGCCATGTCTCGAACCGTGCCACATCGACGACGTCGTCAACCCGGCCGCCCATCGTGATGTTGAGCCGCTCGCCGATCGGCAGTTGCCAGAGCGCAAACACTGAATTGGTGTCTTGCGTGCCTGCGAGCTGCGGCGTCGACGCTCCAGGAATCGGCAATAGGTTGGTGGTGGAGGTGCTCGCCGTTTCATGCTGCACACGCGATCCGACGATGAGCGATCCCAGCGGGCCGACCTTCAGGTTGCCCTGATATTCCAGGCCCGTGCTGTCGCCGACGAAATTGGAGAGGATGGATGTCGTGTTCTGCGGCAGTTTGTTGATCTTGTAGGTGACGTCGTCGAACGAGCGGTCGATATGCGTCTCAAATGCGCTCACGCTATGGGTGAGAATGCCGCCGAACGTGTCGAACGACGCGCGTCCCCAGACCTGTTCGAGCAGGCGCGTCGCGCTCGACGGCGTGTCCGGGAACGTTCCGGAGGCCTGATCATAGGCGGACCGCGTGAATGAGGCCAGCATGCCCGTCTCCAGGCGTACGCCTTCGCCGGAATCGTAGCCGACGCGTGCCGAACCGCCGACGCGGTCGAAGCCATCGCGCTCGAGCGGGCCATACTTGGCTTCGAGCGCGGGGATGCGATAGCCGTAGCGTGAAAAGCCGTTGCTGTGCTGCCCGCTTCCCGTGAACGCGTAGGACCACGGCCCAGAGGTTCCGGTCAGCGCTGCGCTGGTGCTCGCCGTGCCGTAGCTTCCGCCCTCGGTGCTGACGTCGAGTTGTGCCGGACCGGTGCCCTTCTTGGTGATGATGTTGACGACGCCGCCGATCGCGTCAGATCCGTAGAGTGCGCTCTGCGGTCCTTTCAGCACCTCGATCCGCTGGATCGCGCCCGGGGCGAACATCGCGAAATCGAAGTCGCCGCTGGCGGCGGTCGGATCGTTGACCCTGATGCCATCGATCATGACCAGCGTCTGGCCGGTATTGGCGCCGCGCAAGCGCACATTGGTCGTCGCGCCTGGTCCGCCGCTTTCGGTGATATCGAGTCCCGGCACGGTCCGCAGCGCATCGACGAGCGAGGTCGGATTGCTGGTCGCGAGCATTTCGTGCGTGACCACGCTGACCGAGCTTCCGGTCCGGCTCGCCGGCTCCAGTGTACGGTCGGGAGTCACGACCACTTCGGGAGTCGCGGCCGGCGCCTCGTTACCGGGCGCCGGGCGCGCAGGATGGGTCGTTGAAGACCTTTGCCTATTCCTCGGGGCCGGCTTGGACCGGACCTCCGGATTGATGACAACAGCAGGAAGCTGTTCGGGACCCGATTGGGCCATGGCGCCAGTGTGACCGCACGCAGCAACGGCCGCACACCCGGCAAGAAAACGCCGCAAGTTCATTAATGCCCTTCCGCCGACCCACCGTCGAACGAGTTGATACCCGTCAACGGCCGGTCTCCTGGCTTGCGGTCGTCTCGCGATCCGCCTTCCCAAACCTGCTTGGCAGGCCCAGTGGCATCCGGATCGCAAATAGTCCGCTTACAGTTGCGGGGGCAGCCGCGGCATTGGGGAAGATTCCCGCACCGCGTTCCCGTTTCACCCTACAAAGGGCACCGATGACGCGCGCAAAGAAGCACAAGGCGGAGCAAAACTCAAATCGATAACGATCAGAACCCAACAGCATTTTTGCGGATCGCTGATAGCGGCGACCTGGATGACGAACACAGAAAGTTGCTGACAGGCGAAGGGACGGCAGATGGCAAATCCTACAGCCTTATGCGAGCATCACACGTCACCCACACGCGTCGCTAAACTTGGATGATACCGTTCATGTGAGCATCGACAGATTCAACGGAGGAACAGGAAATGTCGGTCCCATGCAAACTCGAACGCAGCCTCCTCAGTCACGACGAATACGAGACGATCCGCGTCACGCATCATCCCGCCCTCTATGACGTCGAGCCGGCTGATCTTGCGGACATGCGATCCCGCTTGCGCAAGATGCGCGACAAGGAGCGAACGCTCGGCCGACAAAAGCGGCGAGAGACGCGCGGGAAAGGCCAGCCTCGCGGCGCGAACTTCCCCGGAACTGCCGATCGTCCATCACAACGCAAGCAGGTCTTTGCCGCGGCACTGAAGCGGGTGAACAGCGAGCTCAGGCGTCTTCACAACCTGGCAGCTCGCACCGCCAATGTCGAAGCGGCTCGAAAGGCTCTCGCGCTGCATCGGGCCGCGGACTTCATTCCCTATCCCTCCGCCGGATCGACCGCCAACGAAGGGATGGTGCCGCGCTTGAGCACACGCCGAAAAAAGATCGTCACGGGCGCGCGAATCGGACGGGTGTCGCAGGCGACGAAAGTCGCCCAGGCGATCCGCGATGCACGAGGGGCGTGAGCCGGCGCTGATCGAGTTGGTGACAGCTTCGCTGCCATCGAGATCTTTGAAAAGCATGGGGGCTCCACCCATCCTACGGAAGGTCTGGACCCGTAATGCCTGTTCTCGACACCCGCGTCGTGGCTTCAGAATTCGGTGGCGCGATCCTGATCGGCGCGCTCTAGGGAATCTTGTCAAGCTCGCCCCCGGGGAATCATGTATTTTCAGGCGCGTCCTCCTTCGGCACTATGGAGATATCCTCAATGAGCGAGGTGATCTCATGCGCTACCTGATGGCACTCTTATCTGCGGCCGGCTTGGTCTGGATTGCCGAAGCTGGTCCCGCTACGGCACGGGACTATCCCTATTGCCTGCAATCTCGAACCACTGGGATTCCGGGAGATTGCTCCTTCCGCACGCGGGCGGCATGTATGGCCGCGGCGTCGGGGCGAGGGGCCACATGCGCCGTCAATCCGCGCGTGGCATTCGGGCGATATCACCGGCGGGGCCGTGTGAACTCCAGCCAATGATCCAATACTCGCTGCGTAACCCGGCGCGATGACTGCCGCTCGAATTGTCTGCGCCTCAGGGCGCAACCAGCTTCTTGCGAATCGCATAGCGAACCAGCTCGGCTGTGGATGACATGCCAAGCTTGCGCATGGCGGACGCCCGATGGGTTTCGACAGTCTTCACGCTAAGCTTCAAGATGGAGCTGATGGCCTTGTTGGTATGCCCCTCTGCAATCAACTGCACGACGTTCTGCTCCCGCGATGTGAGGAGCGCACTCGACTTGTTCTGTTTGTTGAGCTGGTAGTCGGTCAGCAATTTCTCCAACACGACGCTGGTAAAGTAAGGTCGGCCGTCGAGCAGAGCTTCGATCGCTGAAATGAGATGCTTCTTGGCGTCCGATTTGAGCAGGAAGCCACGTACCCCGGTCAGAAGAGCCTCGCTCAAAATCTCCTCACTTTCATGCATGGTGAGGATCAACACTTCCGAACGCAGGCGAAGCGTCTTGATGCGGCGGCTGACTTCCAGTCCGTTTACGAGGGGCATGGAATAGTCGGCGATAATGACGTCCGGTCTCGTTTCCAGCGCCAATGCGATCGCCTGCTCGCCGTCGGGCGCTTCTGCAGTTACAATCCAATTGGAGCGCGTTTCAACGATCGCGCGAAGCCCGGAACGTACGACTTCATGATCATCCGCAATCAGGATGCGTTTCATGGCGTCGTTCCCTTGCGCTGGAACGGTCGATAGCGATAGCCGACAGCGAGGTCAGAAGCATACTCATTGGCTTTCCAGCAGTTATCCCGCAAAACCCTTGGATTTCGCGGGAAATATACTGAGGTCAGCTTAGCCTCCCGGGCTCATGGCAGAACAAGCCGGAACATCAAGCGCCGGATCATGCTTTGGCGTGTCATGCTTCCAGCAGGCGGGCGCGAACCGCGTAGCGGACCAGATCCGCCGTCGAGTGGATATCCAGCTTGCGCATCGCGGCCGCCCGATGCGCTTCGGCGGTTTTGACGCTGAGGTTCAGGATGGCGCCAATGCCTTTGTTGCTGTAGCCCTCCGCAATCAGCTTGACGACCAATCGCTCCCGCGGCGAGAGCCTGTCCCGATCTCCGGTCGAGACCTCGTTCGATTCAGGCGAACAGCTATCGGTGCAAAATGGTTTATGCGCCAGAAGCGACTCAACCGCCGCCAACAACAGCCTGTTGGCATCCGATTTCAATACGAATGCCCGGGCGCCTGCCTCGAATGCCTCCTGCGCCAGCAGGCTGGAATTGTGGACCGTGAAGATCAATACTTCGGTCGGCAGGCGATACTCCCTGATCCGCCGCGCGACCTCCACTCCCGTCATGCGCGGCATGGAGAAATCGACGATCGCGACATGGGGTTGGTTTGCGATCGCCTCGGCAAGGGCCTTGCTGCCGTCGTTCGCCTCAGCAACGACTTCCCAGTCGGCACGTTGCTCCAGAACCGCGCGTAGTCCCGACCGCACCGCTTCATGATCGTCGGCGATAAGAAAGCGCTTCATGGCGGGTTAGCTCCCACTCGTGTTGCGTCGCAGGCTCGACCGGCGCCAGCGAGGCGAGTTCGGCTGTACGATCAGTGAACCCGTTTGCGCGGACCATGATGGCGGGGGCGGCCCTTGGCCGGCGGCGATTTCTCGGTCGCCGGACCGCGCGGGAACACCGCGGATAATGTCGTGCCGGGCTGTCCCGTTCCCGGCTCGGAGCGGATTTCGAGGGTACCTCCGATCTGCTGCAGTCTGACCTTCATTGCGGGAATTCCGACGCCGGGCGGCCCTGCCATCGCGCCGCCGAGCGCCTGGTCGAGCGGCATGCCGCGCCCATTATCGCTGACCCTCAGCCGGAAATGGTCATCGGTCGTCTCGATCGCGATCTCGACTTTCGTTGCTCTTGCATGACGAAAGACATTCGTCAGCGCCTCCTGAACCACCCGCAGCAGGGAGCGCTGCGTGTCGTAAGGTACGCGATCAATCTCGGGCGAGATGCTGGCATCGACTCGCAACGATGTGCGCGCCGCGAACCCTTCCGCATATCTCTCGATTGCTGCCTTCAGCCCGGCAACCGTCAGATTTTGCGGGTGCAGCAGGTAGGCAAAGGCCCGAATTTCCTTGAGTGCCTGATCGATCGACGCATCGATATCGTCGCAAAGCCGCTCGGCATTGGTCGGCTCACTCAAGCTGTTCCGCATCCGCATGAGCCCGAGGCTTGCGGCGATCAAATGCTGGCAGGTCGAATCGTGGAGGTCGGAGGCAATGCGCTGCTGCATGTCTTCCTGAATGGAAACCAGCGTGGCGCCCATGCTCGCACGACCGTCCGAGATGGCTGCAAGGTCGTGGGAGGACGCTCCGTCCATGATCCGATGGCTACCGATAAAGGTGGCAATGCAGCCGGTTATGGGATCGCATATTGGCGCAACGATTGTCTCGACAGTTCGTGGGGATCCCCCGAGCGCGAGCCGATGCCGGCTCCGAACCTCGGCACCTCCGGCGCGACAAGCATCAAGCGCCTCGTGAACGGACCGGGCATCCTGCTTCCCCATGCAGTCGCAAACGGCCATGCCCCGGATGTCTTCCGACGCGATCCCAACAAGAGATTCGAACGCCGGGTTGATATCTTCATAAACAAAGCGCCCTTCACATGAAGGGCGCACCACAAAGAGAAGGTCGGAGGCTAGTTTCCAGTACAGCCGATCGCCCGCGCTTGCTGCGCCAATGCCTGGCCATCCCTGCGCATTGGTTCGATCCGATCCGCACGTGGGAGCAGTATGTTGCTTCACGGTACGCATTCGCCTTCCGCACGGCTCTCCATGCTGAGAGCCGCCCCTTGCCTCGACCAATCTCCCTGACCCGATCGGATACCCAGTCCGCACCATACACCGTCAGGTAGCAGAGCGCCATTGACGTGGAGCAATCTTTGGATTGGAACTCGCGAATTCTTGCGCTGCACCAGTCGCGAGTGGGACGGCGGCAAATGAGACGCTGCCATTCGTGATTGGCACTAACCGCATATCGCCTTCGCGTCTCGTGCATCTTTCGGTTATTGAATCAGAGCCGAAGCTCTGGAGAAACGCTTTAACGCCGAGTGCCCGCAAGGCGCAGCATCATCATGAACAGGTTGATGAAATTGAGGTAGAGCGACAACGCGGCGAGTACCGACTTGCGGCCTGCGGAAGTTTCATCGTCCCCAGAGTCGTACATCGCCTTGATGCGCTGCGTATCATAGGCAGTCAGGCCGGTAAAGATGCCGACGCCCACGATCGAGATCAGCCAGTCAAGTCCGGTCGAGCGCAGGAACAGATTGACCACGCTTGCGATGATGACGCCAATCAAGCCCATGAACAGGAAGGTGCCCAGTCCGGACAGGTCGCGCCTGGTGGTGTACCCAAGGATGCTGAGCGCTCCGAACGTTGCGGCGGCGATGAAGAACACGCGTGTGATCGAGGAACTTGTGTAGATGTGGAGCAAGGTCGAGAGCGACACGCCGACCAGGGCTGCATAGACAAAGAACAACCAACGTGCCGTTGTCGCCGATAGCGTATGGATGCGTGAACTGATGAAGAACACCAGGGCCAGCGGCGCCAGGATGAAGATCCACATCAGCGGATTCTGCAGTAATGCCGGACCGGTGAGCTGATAAGTCAGCCAGGCGACAAGAGCGGTGAGGCCGACACCTGCGGCCATGTAGTTGTAGATGCGCAGCATGTAGTTGCGGAGGCCGACATCGACCGCGATGGCATCGCTGCTAGTCGCACCGGAGGTGACTGCATCCTGGTCATAGTTTGACATGGCTTGCCTCCTCTCGACCGCGCCCAGCACGGGATAGTCAAGCCTATGGTGATGGCCCGATGCAGGATATTAGATAATCACCCGATATTCCGGGGCGGGAACTACGCTGTTTCGGTGCAGGGCGTTGTCGCTGGAGGAGATGCCTTATTCACTGGGGCCGCCGCTCGTCGCCACTTGTCGAAGCGGACGCGATATTGCTTTCGGGCGGCTCGCCTCCTGATATCGGACGTCGCGCAGCATGGCCGCGATCCGCAGTTTCTGCCGCCCGCTCCTACATAGAATCCCGGATGTGCGCGCGGCAAAGTCGACGATAGGATCGTAGTCATCGGCTGCCGGCATCCCGCATTCCTTGCCGCCCTTAGCGCTTGCACTATCGCCGATGGGAAATATGGAGGCGTGCATGAACATCCGACTCGTGGTCGGCGCTCTGATCGTCGGCGTAGTTGCAGCCATCGCAGCGCCGCCAAGCCTGTCGGTAGCCCAATCGACTGACCAGGGCGCGGCTGCGCAAAAGAGCGCAACACCGAATACAAATATGAACCCACACAAGCATCGCCATTGGCGCCACCGCGGCGGACGGCATCCGCATTTCGGCAGCAGGCGGGTTCGCACCCATGCACCTGCAGGGCGGTCGTCGGGCAACTGAACCGCTGGCCGGCCGATTGTGTGGCACGACAGGCGCAATCCGTTCATGTAATTTGAGCGATCGATGACTGATCCAAACGCAGTACAGGAACGAATCCGACAGCGGTGGATGTTCGATGAGCGAGACTAACGGGCAGCGGAGTGGGGGCGCGCCTGCCTCGACCGGTTCGGGAAGAGCCGATCTTCTATGGCGGCGGTTACCCTATGTCGTCGCACTCGTGCTCGCCATCGCAGGCGTCGCCTATACCAATATCTCGCATCAGCCGCTTGTAGGTTATTGGGAGTTCCTGGCGCTTGCCGTCGCTGTGGTCTGCGTCGTGACCAAATGGCCCGAGCTCGGCAGCAAGCAGGCTCAGTTTCGGTTGATCTGGACCCAGGCGCTTCATTGGGTGGCCGTTCTGGTGACGATGAACATCATGCTTGTCTCCGGCGTTCAACAGCTGCTCCCCACGCCGGCTACCAGCCTGGTGCTTCTGACCTTATTGGCGCTCGGCACCTTCCTCGCCGGCCTTAGCCTTTTGTCCCCCCAGATCTGCTTCCTTGGCATCGCCATGGGTGCCGCAGTTCCGGCGCTCTCCTGGCTGAAGCAGTCGGTGATCTTTTTCCTTCTTGCCGCCGTATTCCTGGTCGGCATCGGCATGACCTTTTGGCTTAGCTACGGCCGCGCAGCAGCACCTCACAACAACGAAGATCAAGTCGAGGCCTGAGATGCAGACGATACGGTTGCTTGGCGCCTTGTGCGTTTTCGCTTCAATTCCCGCCGTCGCAACGCCCGCGCAAGGCGAGATATTCAGGGTCGGTCGGCTGTTGTGTTCCAGCAGCCCGCGGATCGGCTTCCTTGTTGGATCGACGCAGTCGCTGCGTTGCGTATTCTACCGGAGAGGTTCGTCGCAGCGCTACATTTACGCTGGGCGAATAAGGCGTGTCGGTCTTGACCTCGGCGTCACCGGAAGTGGCGTTCTATCCTGGGCCGTGTTTGCCAAGAACTCGCGGATTGGGCCCGGCACCATGCGCGGCAGCTATGTGGGGGCCAGCGCCAATGTTGCGCTGGGACCCGGCTTTGGCGCCAACGCCCTGATCGGCGGATCGCGCCGAAGCGTCGTCCTGCAGCCGCTTTCCGTCGAGCGCGCGATCGGCGTCAATCTCGCGGCGACGGTGACCCATTTGACCCTTGGCGAAAGAGGACGTCGATGACGGATCCCCGATAATTTGTTCCGAGTGGCGCGCCAAATTGCCATCATTCTAGTAAGAATTGCGCAGTCGGGTTTGCGCGGATCTTCTTGGGTTCCGGCATTCGGGGGCGGGAGAAGCAAGGCGAATCCAGCGGAGTTCGAAAATGAATTCGCGCCACTTCACTCGATCACCTCGTCGGTTTGAGCAGGCAGCCTCGCCGCTGCGGTGAGCGGCGAGGTCGGCATCGTCAAGGCGTACCAGTGATCTTGTCGCTTCGATCGGTCCTGATATCTTTTTTATTGCTGGCGATCCTCGCGCTCGTCTGCATCGCGGTCCGCGCGCAGGACATAGCCCCCGACAAGGAATTGGTGGTGGCGACCAAGGAAGCCCCGCCTTTCGCGATGAAGCAGCCGGACGGGAGCTGGGGCGGTATCAGCATTGAGCTCTGGAGACGGATCGCTGATCGGGCGCATCTTAAGTTTCGCTTGGTTGAGACGCAGAGTGTGCAGGATCTGCTGGATGGCGTCGCGAAAGGCACCTTCGACGCCGGCGTCGCAGCCGTAACCGTGACTGCTGCACGTGCACGCGATGTCGATTTCACTCAACCTTTCTACAACACCGGACTCGGGATTGCGGTGTCTCTCAATGAGAGCCCCTGGGTCTCGATCGGACGGGCGCTTCTCTCTTTCGGCTTCTTCCAGGCTGTCGGTCTGCTGCTTTGTTTTGCGATGGCGGTGGGGTTCATCATTTGGCTGCTGGAGCGGCGCAAGACGGAACATTTCGGCGGGGGCGCCAAGGGGCTCGGCTCCAGCTTCTGGTGGTCGACCATTGCCATGACGCAGGCCGGAGCCGCAGCGAATGCACCGGCAACGCTTCCCGGGCGGATCGTCGCGACCGGGTGGATGATCGCTTCCGTGATCGCGATAGCCGTGTTCACCGCCGGCATCACCTCCACCCTCACGCGCAGGGAACTGCAAGGCGCAGTCCACAGCTTCAACGACCTGCGATCCGTGCGCGTCGGCGCCGTCGCGAACTCTCCGACAAGCGACTACCTCATGCGCCAGCAGCTTTCGTTCCGAGCATTTCCAGACGCTCAAAGCGGCCTGTCCGCACTGAGCCGCGGTCAGATCGATGCCTTCGTCCATGACAAGCCGCTGCTGGCCTGGATCGTTCGTAACGACTTCTCAGGCTCGATCCGAGTCGTCGATACCAGCTTCAGCAGCGAGCGATATGCGATCGTGCTGCCGAAAGGCAGTGCCTTGCGGCCGATGCTCGATCTTGCCGTGCTCGATCAAATCGAAAGCGATCGGTGGCAACAGACGCTGTTCCTGGCTCTTGGAAACGCCCGATCGCCCTGACTCTCGCGTCGGCTCAGCCGGCGCTCGTCAGCGCTTGGCGCGATGCGATCCAGATGACGTCCGCTATGCGCGGGACGGTCGGCTTGGCGTGCAGAGGGTGACCTGCTCCCAATTGCACTACGTCGGAGTCGTCAGAGCATGATCCGGAAAAGTGGGCAGCGTGAGACGATTCGAAGAAACGTCATCACGCTCTAAGTAGGTCGCGGTTTCCGCTCAGACGGCAGTCCCTGCTCGATGCTTTGAAACCGCAGCGGTGCGAGGGCGACGGCGCGTTGCCACCAGTCCGTCACGCGTTCGTCGAGCGCGGTTCCGCCTCGGCCTTTGCCTGGGATGATCCTGATGCCCCTGACCACTTCGGCTTGATAGCAGCGAGCGAGGCGGGTGATCTTGATGACGATGCCGGCCCGGCCCCGCTTGGTCAGCGGGACCAGCAGGCGGCCGTTGCGGCGGAGCGATTCAATCCACAGCGGATGCGGATGATTGAAGCCGGCATGGACGATGATCACATCGGCCGGGCCGCTCACGTCGTTGCAGCCGTCGCCGTGGACCACTTCGACGTTCTTGTATCGGCGGAGATTGGCGGCGGCACGGTCGGCCAATGTCTTGTTACAGTCGATGGCAAGGACCGTGCCTTGCGCGCCGACGATCCTGGACAGGATCGCCGAATAATAGCCGAGCCCGCAGCCGATCTGCACCACGCGCTCTTTTTCCCTGATGTCGAGGATATCGAAGAAGTGCGCCCACAGGCTCGGCAGTCCGGTGTCGAGCTTGCGCCGTTCATCGATCGCCACCAGCGCGTCGTCGTAGAGGTGAACGGGATCCGCATCGGCGGTGGAGCTGTAGCCGCGTCCGACCTCGCGGCGGATCCGCCAGGGGCCGCCGCCCGCAAAGTGCTCGCGCGGCACCGTGGCGAAAGCCCGCAGCAGGCGCGCCGACGAAATCTGCTCGCGTTGCCGGATCGCTTGCGCGTAGCGTCGTCTTGCCGCCGCCAGATCGCTCATCCCGCCTGGTGTAGCCCTGTCTGGTTGTCCCATGGATGCTGCCTTGACGGATTCGCGCCGAGTTCCTCCATCAGATTCCACGCGTCCTTCAGGTCCGGCGTAAGGAAGCCTTCCGCGAACTGCGCCGTAACAGGCACGAGCAGTTCGATGGCCTGCTCGCGCCTGCCGGCATCGCGCCAAAGGCGTGCCAGGCTGACGACCGATCGCAATTCCCATGCAAGCGCGCTCTGCTGGCGGGCCAGCTCGATCGAGCGGCGGAACAGCTCCTCGACGTCGTCGGCCACAGCGAGCCCGCCTTGGGCAAAGGTCGTTTCACCCTGCAGGCGATAGACCTCGGCGAGGAAGAAGTGGTCACCGGTGCGCCTCGCAACCGCGAGTGCGCCGTCCAGCGTCCGCAGTGCCGCTTCCAGGCGGCCGACTTTCGCGTAGGCAGTCGCGAGCAGGCTCCTGAACCAGCAGGTCGCCAGCCAGGCCTCCATGGCTTCATAGCCCTCCAGTCCCACCCGCATCTGCTTCAGCCCTTCGTCGATATCGCCGAGTTCGACCATCGCCCATGCGCGCAGAATGCCTGCCTGCTGCTTCCAGTGCTGGAAGCCATGATCCGACGAGACCACCATGGCGCGGTCGGAATAGTTCATGGTGCCCTCGACATCGCGCAGGTGCTGGCAAAGATAGGCGCCGAACTCGAGGGCAAAGGCGAGCGTGAACGGATGACGCAGCTGTTCGGCGTTGACGATCGCATCCTCGGTGTGCTGGCGCGCCGCATCGGGACGGCCGAGAAACCACTGGAGATATCCGAGATAGGACAGCGACACGACGCCAGGATCGATACCGTGCCGTTCGGTCAGTTCGCCGTGCCATTCGGGCGTGTAGAGCCCGATGCAGCGCTGCAGATGATAGTGCGAAGCCGCAAATCGCCCGCGATAGAGCATGGTCATCGCGATCGACCTGTGGGCCTCGATCAGATATCCGGCATGCTGCTGCATCGATTGCGCGGTTGCGTTCGGGCGTACGCGCTTCGCGAATTGCAGGAGTTCGACGCTGAGATCATGGGCGCGCTTCAGATCGGCGCGGATGAAATGGTACACCCAAAGCCCGCGGGTCGCCGCGAACACATTTGCCTCATCGTCAAGCTGGCGGCCGAGCTCGAGCGCCTGGGCGTAGTTTTCCTCGACCTCCTGCGCGGCGTAGCCCTTGGCGGCGATCAAGGCGTTGCCCAGCGCGGTGCGAAGCTCCAGCTCCATTTCGTCGCGTCGCATCATCTTGGGATGGCTTTGGGTGACGCCGAGGCCGCGCCGGAGATGGCTGATCGCTTCCAGATTGGCGCCCGCCTTTGCGGACTGCCTGCCCGCCTTCAGCCAGAAACCAACGGCAGGTTCGGCCTGGCCGGATTCGGTCAGGTGATAGGCGAAAAGCTCGGGCTCGCGCTCGGTACGTTCGGGATAGAGATCCGCAATCACCTCAGCGATCCGCGAATGCAGCCTTCGTCTTTCGCTGTGCAGGAGGCTCGAATGCGCCGCGTCCTGGATCATCACATGCTTGAAGGCATAGATCGCATCCGGCGGATGACCGCGGCGAACGATCAATCCCGCTTGCTCGAGATGATCAAGCGCTGCCTCGATCTGCTCCGCCGGAGCTTCGGCGACCGCGCGAAGGATATCGTAGGAGAACTCGCGGCCGATCGTGGCTCCGATCTGGGCGATCTTCTTGAACGGCCCCATGCGATCGAGGCGCGCCATCAGCGAGTCGGTCAGCGTGGCCGGGATCGAGAGCTGGCGCCATGGTCCGGTGAAGACATAGCGCCCATGCCGCTCGGTGAGCAGGTTGGATTCGATGACCGCCTTGGTCAGCTCTTCCAGGAATAACGGCACGCCGTCGGTCCTGACGATGATCTCCTCGACCACTTCCCTTGGCAGCTCCCGCCGGCCTGCGACCCGCTCGACCAGCGTCGTCCGCAATTGCCGGCTAAGCCGGTTGAGCGTCAATGCCGTGATGTGGCGATGCGCATTCCAGCTCGGCTTGAATTCCGGGCGGCAGGTGACGATCACGAGAATGGCCGCGTTCTGAGCCCGCTCCACCAAGAGATCAAGCACTTCCCGCGAGGTAGGATCGATCCAGTGGGCATCCTCCAAGGCGATCATCAATGGCTGGTCGCGCGCGAGCCCGACCAGATGGTTCACCAGCGCGGCGACCGTCACATCCTTGTGCTGCTGCGGCGAAAGCTCCGGCAGCGCATGCCGGTCGCCGGTCGAGATCGACAATAGCGCAGCAAAGATCGGCACCACCTGCTGCACATTGCCCTTTGCGGCGATCACGGCCGCTTCGAGGCTTGAAAGCGCCAGCACCGAAGAGCCTTCGCGATCGAGTCCGATCGCGAATTTGAACTGCTCGATAAACGGATAGAACGCGGTGCCGGTGTAATAGGGAGAACACTGGAACGACAATTGCCCGTGATGCTCGCCCGCGATCCGCTCGTGAATCTCCTGGAAAACGCGCGACTTGCCGATTCCGGGCTCGCCCGACAGCAGCACGACCTGGCCATGACCCCGCTTGGCCTGTTGCCAGCGTCGCATCAGCAGGGCGATTTCTTCCTCCCGGTTGACCAGCGGCGTCAATCTCGGACCCATTGCCGCGGCGAAGCGTGTTTCCGTGCGCGCGCGGCGGACCACGCGCCAGGCCTGGACTTTTTCGGATATCCCCTTGAGCGCGTGAATGCCGAGGTCCTGGTAGTCGAACTTTCCCCTCAACAGCGATTGCGTCGAGGACGCGATGACCACCCCATTGACGGGGGCCAGCGGCTGCAGCCGGGCGGCAAGGTTCAGCGTTTCGCCGACGGCGGAATCGCGCTCCTCGGTGCTCTGCCCGATCAGGTCTCCGACGACGGCAAGGCCGGTCGCAATTCCGATCCGAACCGCAGGCGTATAGCTGGACGCCGCTCGCTGCTCGCCGCCCTGCGCCGATGACAGCGCCTCGACGATCTCAAGCCCGGCGCGCACCGCACGCTCGGCGTCGTCTTCATGCGCGTGCGGGTAGCCAAAATAGATCAGGATGGCGTCGCCGATATAGCGTGCGGCGAAGCCGTCATAATGCTTCACGATCCGGACGCAGGTCTCCCTGAAGCGGCCGATGATGTCGCGCACATCCTCTGGATCGAACTGCTCGGAGAGCGAGGTGGAGCCGACCATGTCGCAGAACATGGCGGTGAGCTGGCGCCGCTCGGCGGCGTTGCCCGTTCTCGGCGGGACGCTGCGATCCGCTACCGGATTGTTCGGTGCGATCGGGACGAGCGAGCCTATCGCGCGCTGCAGGCGCCTGCGATCGCCCATCGGCAGACCAAGCTTCGCCAGATCTTCTTCGGTTAGATCGGGGATGACATCGAGGCCGATGCGGTGCTGGATGAAAAGATCGGCGTATTGGCCGAGGCCGGCCTCCTCGAGCCAGTGCTTCAAGCCATCTGTCGTTTCAAAACCTGGCTTATTCTCCGGCATGATTATCCGTCGGGCTGCATCTCAGGAGAAAGGACGTGTCTCCGTTCGGTTGCGCACATTTTGGGGACTTTTGCCCGACCTCGGTCTGGACGGATCTGCGAAGTTCGAGAACAATAGCTCAACTCGAGCAAAAAGGCACGAGCTTGTCGGACATCGCAGCCACACCGTCGCAAGGATCGGCCGGCAGCAGCACCGGAGGCCAAGCCCTTTCGTGCATCCAGGCCTTTTCGAGCATCGGCGATATGCTTGATTTCTATTCCCGCAACGCGCCCGATCGGCCTGCGGTGCTTGCTCCCGGGCGGGGCGCGGTGACCTATGCCGGGCTTGCCGCGCGCACCAGTGAGACCGTCCATCAATTGCGCAGGCTCGGCATCGCTCAGGCCGATCGCGTCGCCGTGGTATTGCCGCGGGGCGTCGATAACGCGCTGGCCCTCATTGCGGTCGCAACAGCAGCCGTCTGCATCCCGGTCAATCCGGACCTGACCGGGGATGAATTTCAGCGCTATTTCAGCGAGCTGGAGCTTGCCGCTCTCGTCACGTCTACGGAAGCGGGGTCTGCAAGCCGGGCCGCCGCGCACGCGCTGGGGGTTGCTGTGATCGATCTGTCGCCCCGGGGCGGCCTTGGCGCCTTCGAATTGGCAGGCTCGTCGGTTGGGCCTGCCGTTGTGGGCGGGGCCGCGCGCGGAGAGGATGATGCCTTTATCCTGCTGACCTCGGGCACGGCGTCTCGCCCTAAGATGGTGCCGCTGACACATGCGAGCGTGTGTCTTTCGGCCTACAATGCTGCGGTGGTCTTCGCGCTGGGGCCGCAGGATCGCCTGCTCAACATGCTGCCGCTGTTTCATGCGCATGCCCTGATATCCGGCCTGCTCACGGCGCTCGCGGCCGGATCGAGCGTGATCTGCACCGCGGGCTTCGACCCCGTTTCCTTCTTCGCCTGCCTGAAGGAGTTGAAGCCGACCTGGTATACTGCGGTGCCGACCATCCACCGCGCGCTGCTATCCGCTTCAGAGCATGACACAGAGATGACGCGGGGGTCTTCGCTGCGCGTGATCCGCTCGGCATCGGCGTCGCTGACCCCCGACATTCTCCAAGGGCTGGAAGCGCGGTTCGGCGTGCCCGTGATCGAGATCTACGGCATGACGGAAGGCGCATCCCAGATCGCCGCCAACCCTCGCCACCGGCGCAAGCCGGGCTCGGTCGGCCTGCCCGCCGGCCCCGAGATCGCGATCATGGATAATGAAGGCCGGCGGCTGCCGGCCGGCGAGCACGGCGAGATCGTGCTGCGCGGCCCGACCATCAGCCGGGGCTATTACAACGATCCCGAGGCGACCAGAGCCGCCTTCCGGGATGGCTGGTTCAGGACCGGCGACCTCGGCTATTTTGACCCCGACGGTTATCTGTTCATCGTCGGCCGCATCAAGGACGTCATCAACCGCGGCGGGCAGAAGATCTCGCCGTTGGAAGTGGAAGAGGCGCTGTTGGGCCACCCCGATGTGCTCGAGGCCGGCGTCTTCGGCATTCCGCACCAGAAGCTCGGCGAGACCGTCGGCGCAGCGATCGTGCTGCGGCCGCAGTCCGGCGCGACAGCGCATCAGCTTCGGCAATTCGCGCGGCAGCGGCTCGCCGCCTATAAGGTGCCTGGCCTGATCCGGATGGTTCAGGCGTTGCCGAAAGGGGCGAGCGGCAAACTCAAGCGAAGCGCGCTTGTCGAATTGGTGTCGGCCGGACCGGCAAGCGAGGACACCGAACACAAGCGTTTGCCTCGTTCCGAATTGGAGCGGCAATTGGCCGAGATCTGGGCGAGGCTCCTGGAAGTGGAGCGGGTCGGCGTCGATCAGGACGTCTTCGCGCTGGGTGCGGATTCGCTCGGTGTCACGCAAATGCTGTCGCGCCTGCGCGAACAATTCGGCGCTGATCTGTCGTTCAAGGAGATTTTCGACGCGCCGACGGTCGCTGAGCTTGCCGGGCGACTGCAATCGGGAGCGGCGGGCCGCGACCTCGTGATGCCGGGATGGCGCAAGACCGCAACAGAGTCAGGCCGCGCGCCGCTCTCGTTCCAGCAGCAGCGGATGTACGTCCTCAGCCGGTTGGATAAGACCAAGTACAATTACAATGTCGTCGAAGTGGCGCGCCTGTCCGGCCGGCTCGACGTCGCCGCGTTCGAGGCTGGTATCGCAGCGCTTTGCGAGCGGCACGAGGTCTTGCGTTCGACCTTCTCCGAATGGCTGGGCGAGCCGGTACAACGCGTCGATGCGGCGATGCCACGGCTCGAACACGTGGACTTGAAGGGATGCGCCAAGGGTGAGCGCGAAACGGCGATCCGGCGGGAAGCCCTGAGATTGGCGCATCACCAATTCGATCTCGAACATGAGCCGCCGCTCAAAGTCAGGCTGTTGCGCTTTGGGGCGACCGATCATGCGCTGCTGATCAACATCCATCACCTCGTCACCGACGGTTGGTCACAGCGGTTGTTCTGGCAGGAGCTTCAAGCGCATTATGCGGCAAGCCGCGCGGCCGCGTTGCCTCCGCTCGCGTTCCAATACCGCGACTTTGCCGCGTGGCAGCAGGATTGGGCGGCGACGTCGGCGGCAAAGGAGCAGTTGAGCTACTGGCGCAGGCAGCTTGATGGCGTCACCACGCTGCCGCTCCGCACCGATCGCCCACGCCCACAGATCTGGAGCGGTCGCGGCGCCCGGCATTACATCGAACTGCCGCAAGGCTTATCGGCGAGGCTGAGGGCGCTGAGCCAGGCCAAGGGCGTCACGCCGTTCATGACGCTGCTCGCGGCGTTTCAATGCCTTCTCCATCGCTACACCGGCCACGACGATGTCGCGATCGGCTCGCTGATCGCGAACCGCAATCAGATCCAGACCGAACGCCTGATCGGGCTGTTCGCCAACACCGTGATCCTGCGAACCGACTGCTCCGGCGATCCGACCTTCGGCGAGCTATTGCGGCGGGTGCGGCATGTCACGCTCGACGCCTATCGCAACCAGGATCTGCCGATCGAGGAGGTGTTGCGGGCGCTGCAGGTATCGCGCAGCCGCGACGGCAACCCGCTATTTCCGGTGATGTTCATCCTGCAAAGCGCTTCGATCGAGGCGGCGACGTTTCCGGGCTTGTCGACGCAGCGCCTCGAGATCGATCCCCAGATTTCGCGCTTCGACGTCACGCTCGAGCTGGTCGAGGCCGATGGCCGTTTATCGGGTTTCTTCGAATACAGCACCGACCTGTTCGACGCTTCGACGATTGCCGGAATGGCTGTGCATTTCGAGCGGCTCCTGAAAGCGGTCATTGCCGATCCCGAGGAGCGAATTTCGCGCCTGCCGCTGCTGTCGCCGGCAGAGCGCCGCCGCGCGCTGGCGGCTTGCAATGGGGTCGAAGCCGATTTCAGCGCCTTCGATCTCTGCGAGCGGTTCGACCAGCAGGTCGCGCGTGCGCCGGCAGCGGTCGCGGTCTCCGCAGGCGAGGTGCGTGTGAGCTACCGCGAGCTCGCCAGCCGCAGCGCGGCAATCGCCGCGCGGCTCGCGCAGGAGGATATCGGCGACGAGACGGTGGTCGCGCTATTCGCCGAGCGAAGCCCGGATTTGCTGGCTGCGATGCTCGCGGTACAGCGCGTCGGGGCGGCCTTTCTCTGCCTGGACCCGACCCAACCCGCTGCACGGCTGGCCGCGATTCTCGCATCCAGCGGGGCACACTTGATATTGGTCGGAGCAAGCAGCTCCTCGGCCTTGCAGGAAGTGCTTTCCAGCTCGCTTATTCAGCGCCGGATGCCCATTGTCCAGCTTGAGGGCCTGACCGCTGCCAATCCGGTAAAGCCGGCGCGGCGCACGCCATCGAATCTCGCCTATGTCATCTACACCTCCGGCTCGTCGGGGACGCCCAAGGGCGTGATGATCGAGCAGCGGGGATTGTCCAATCATCTCGCGTCCCTGATCTCCGAGCTTGGCCTGTCGTCCGCGGACGTCATCGCGCAGACCGCGCCGCAGAGTTTCGTGATCTCGGTCTGGCAATTTCTCGCCGGTATCGTGGCCGGCGCACGCGTCCACATTTGTGCCGACGAGATCGTGCGCGATCCCGAACGGCTGGCGCAAGAAATCGAGCGGGCAGGGGTCACGGTGCTGCAGATCGTGCCGTCGCTGCTGCGGGTTATCCTTGAACAAGCCGACGAAGCGCCGGTGCGGCGCGCCTTCTCCCGACTGCGCCTCCTGATCTCGACCGGCGAGCCGCTCGCCGTCGATCTCTGCCGCGCCTGGTTTCGGCGGTTTCCCGAGGTGCCGTTGGTCGACGCCTACGGCGCATCGGAATGCTCCGATGACGTCGCGCTCTATCGCCTTACTGCGCCGCCGGCGCTCGCGACCAGCGTTCCGATCGGCCGCCCCTTGCCAAATACGCGCCTTTACGTGCTCGATCCGCATCTGCAGCCGGTGCCAGCCGGGATGGTGGGGGAGCTCTGCGTCGGCGGCGCCGGGGTCGGGCGCGGCTACATCAATGATCCCGGGCAGACGAATGCACGTTTCCTGTGCGACCCATTTTCGCAAGATGCCGACGCGCGTTTGTATCGGACCGGCGATCTCGCCCGGCGCCGCTCCGACGGCACGATCGAATGCATGGGGCGCATCGACGATCAGGTCAAGATCCGCGGCTATCGGATCGAGCTGAAGGAGATCGAGCATGTTCTGCTTGATCATCCGGATATCCGTGCTGCCATCGTCGAGCCGCGCGACGCCGGCGGCGAGAGCCGGCTGGTCGCGCACATCGTCGCGGCTCCGGGCAGTCGGCCGGATGCTGGTGCGCTACGCGATTTCCTCAAGAGCAGGCTGCCGGGCCACATGGTGCCCGCAGCCCTCCTGTTCCTTGAACGCATTCCGCTCAACAGTCACGGCAAGGTCGACCGTGCCGCGCTGAGGGGGGTACATCAATCCGAACCGAAGGCCAGCGGCGTGACGATGTCGGCGCGACGCGGCACCGAGAAGACGCTGACCGATATCTGGATCGATCTGCTGAAAGTCCCCAGCATCGGCGTCGCCGACAATTTCTTCGACCTTGGCGGCCATTCATTGTTGGCCGGCCAGGCGATGGCGCGTCTCGCGCGGGCGTTCGGGGTGTCGTTGCCGATCAAGACGATCTTCGAGGCGCCGACCGTAGAAGAACTCGCGCAGCGCATCGACGATGCGTTGGCAAGGAAGCCGCAGCACGTTCTGCCGATCATTCCGGATCTCGTGGAAACGGGCCCGCGCCTGCCGTCCATCGCGCAGGCCCAGATGCTCGGCATCGAGAGCGCGCTTCCGGGGCTTCCCCTGTTCAACCTGCCCTTTGCACTGCGGCTGCAGGGGCTGCTCGATCTCGCCGCACTAAAGAAAAGTCTTAGTGAGGTGATGCGCCGTCACGAGTCGCTGCGCACCGCCTTTGGCTGGGATGGCGACGAGCCTGCGCTCGTGATCACGCCGCCCGGCAAGTGCGCCGCGCCATTGAGGGTTGAAGATCTGGCGGTTCGCGCGCCGTCGGGCGACAGGCGCGTCAGCCAACTGCAGTTAAGGAAGGCCATGCTTCGCGCCGAGCAGGAAGCACGGACACCATTTGACCTGACACGCGCGCCGCTATGGCGGGCGCGCCTGTTGCGATTGGGGCCGGACGACCATGTGCTGCTGCTCACGATCCACCACGCCATCGCCGATGGCTGGTCAATCGGAATCCTCTTTGACGAGATCTCGCGACGCTATGCGTCGCTCGTCGCTCGTCGCTCGGGACCGGCGCTGCAACCGGCGTTGCCGTTCTCCGATGCGGCGCGTCGTCAGCGCGGATGGTGTGCGACCGACGCTGCGGCGCAGCAGGCCAGTTATTGGAAGGAGAATTTGCGCGGCGCCACGCCGGTCTTTGGTGACATTGCCGGCGTCGCGCCAGCCCCACCTAGCGATCATCAGCCGGTGCGCCTGTCGGGCGATCTGGTCGCAGCGGTGACCGCCTTTGCAAGCCGAGAGAATGGCACGCTGTTCATGGCGCTGTTGGCGGGTCTGAAGACACTGCTCGCGATGCAAACCGGCCGCGATGACATTTGCGTGGCCACTGCGATGGCCAATCGCTCCCGGCCTGACACCGAGCAAGTGATCGGACCGTTCGAGAATACCGTAATCGTCCGCACCCGCATCGATCCCGGCCTTTCGTTTCGACAGGCGTTCGCCCGCGTGCGCGACAGCGTTCTCGAAGCCCATGCCCGACAGGAATTGCCCTTCAACATTCTCGCCGCGCGGCTCGCCGAAACGGGCATCGATCCAGCCTCCCTGATCCAGGTCTACTTCACCTTGCAGAATCCTCTGCGCCAGCCGCTGAAGTTTTCGGATGTGAAGATACGCACGCTTGGAAGCGCCTACCGTGAAGGACAGCCCGTGCTGCCGGTCAATCAGACCTGGCTCTCGCTGATGCTGAAGGAGCGGCAGACTGGCATCACCGGCTCGTGCAGTTACAAGCGCGAGCTGTTCGGACACCATGTGATTCCACAATGGATGGAGGATCTTGTTGTGATCCTCACGCGTGCTGCAGCGCAGCCTGATGCGCCGTTGCAACGTTTGCTCCGTCGCCGCGCCGCATGAGATGCGCAGGCGTCGATTACTCCAGGCTGTAACGAGTGAGAAAACTACCTTGATTATTTGTCGCTTCGCGAGCAACATTGTTCTCGCGCCTGGCAAGGGGCGGCGGGAAACCCGGGGTATTTACTATGGGATTTGTTCCGTATCTTGATTTCGATAAGCTGACACCCGACGAAAAGAAAAGTCTGAGGGATCTGCTCAAGCGCGAGCGGGATCAGCTCAGAGATGCGTTGGCCCTCACGGAAAAGGGCTTGGCGAAGTTAGGCAAGGCCGCCAAAGCCAAGAAGGCCAAAAAGAAGAAAAAGAAGAGCAGGTAGAAGCTGCGCGACATCGATGCCATGCGCGTCAGCGCGAGAGGCCGCCTTGCCATCCTGCATCGCGCCTGGCCGCGCGTGCGTGGCATTGGCGCGGCATTTTGGCGAACAAGCGCAGATCCCGATCGTCGGAGCTATCGGCGATGAAAGCCAGGCTCCGCGCATTCCCTGCCGTTTCGCGCAACCGCGATCCTGCAAAATATGCCGACGAGCTGATGCGGGTCGCGCATTTCGCCGACCGCAACGGCTTCGAAGGGATCTTGCTGTTTGCCGGCAATGACGTGTTCATCGAGCCGTGGTCGATGGCCCAGCATATCCTCGCGCGCACGCAACATTGTGCGCCGCTGATCGCGGTCAATCCGGTCTATCTGCATCCGTTCACCGCGGCAAAACTGATCTCCTCCTTTGCGCTGCTCTACGGCCGGAAAGTCTACCTCAACATGATCACGGGGACTGCGCTGAGCGATCTGCAGGGCCTGGGCGACGAGCAGTCCCACGCCGAGCGATATGCAAGGCTAGGCGAGTTCATCGCTGTGGTACGCCAATTGTTCGCGAGCACGCGGCCCGTTAGTTTCCGGGGCAGGTTCTACACCACGAACAACCTGCAGATCTGGCCGCGCCTGCCGAAGGAATTGATCCCGGAATTTCTGATCGCCGGCCAATCGGACGATGCCCGCCGCGTGGCGACGGAGATGCAATGCCTGATGATGCAGATGCTCCCGCCCGATCTCGAGCAGGGAATAAAGGCTCCCGGATTGAATTTTGGGATCTTTGCGAGGGAAAGCCGCGCGGAGGCGAGGCGGGCCGCAAAGCGTCGATTTCAGGACAGCGACGACAATCGCGAATTATTCAAGCTGACCATGGGGAACACCGATTCCGTCTGGAAGCGGCGCCTTGGCAAGGATGAGCAGGGCGGCGCGATCCGCGACAATGGCTATTGGCTGCTTCCATTCCTGACCTTCCAGGCGGATTGCCCGTATCTCGTGGGCAGCTATGCTGAGATCGGAGCGAAACTGCGCAGCTTCGCCGACTTGGGCGTCGGCAATATCATCCTCGACGTGGTCGCGGCCGAGCAGGAACTCGATCACGTCCGCAAGGCGCTTGCGTGCAGCGGGGTGTTCTGAATAACGGCGCCGACAAGGTGCAAATGAATCGACGACTTCGCGAAGTCGAGCACCAGCGGCTTGCCGAGGCCGAGTCTGCGCTCGTCGGAATCAATATCTCCCCGATCACTCGGTCGGGCGGCGTCCGGTGCGCGGGTTGAGCGGGGCGGTCGCCGGTCGCCGCAGCGCCTCGGGAAGAAACGGTTCGTCCGGCGCGGGTGAGGGATCGGCCCGGACGTCGGCCGCAGTTTGCGCCCGTTCGTGGGGGCTTTGATTGTCCCTGAACTTCCGCTTCACGTCGACGCCGCTGACGGGATCGTTGACGCCATGCTGGATGTCCCTGGTGTCCGTCATGATGTGTCTCCTGGAAGATCGGCGCCTCCAGTGAGAACGCCCGCGCTGGCCTGCTGTTCCCCTGGTTTCCGAGTCGGGAACACGCATCGTCGCAGGAACCTCTCGCCGGGCGCTTGCTTGATATCGAACGATCGATGACTCGGGAGCTGCAACCATGCACGACAGCACCGTCAAGAAAGTATCGGAAAAGACCTCGCCAAAGGGTGCGATGGGACAGACCTATCTGGTCTCGGGCAAGCGCGTCGCCATGCGGATGTGGAACAATGAGCGGCCGCAAACCGACCTGCCGCATCGACGCGATTACGAGACGGTTGGCTATGTGATCTCCGGCCACGCCGAACTGCTGTTGGAGGGGCAGACCATCAAGCTCGGCCCCGGCGATTCCTGGCTGGTGCCGGCCGACGCCGAGCACTGCTATCACATCATCGAGCCTTTCACTGCGGTCGAGGCGACCTCGCCGCCGGCGCAGGTACATGGCCGCGATGAGATGATGCGATAGGCCGCAAGGCGACGACGCGATCGGGGTCTCTGCACCTCTAGACCCCGATCGCGTTTTTTGCCACCACGTCGCGATAGAATTCCGCGCTCAGTTTCGGCACCCGCGCTTGCGTCTCGAAGTCCACCCGGTAGAGACCGAAGCGCTTCTCGTAGCCGAAGATCCACTCGAAATTGTCCATCAGGCTCCAAAGGAAATAGCCGCGCACCGGGACGCCCTCCGATGTCGCGCGCTGGAGCTGGGTCAGATAGTTGCGCAGATACATGATGCGGTCGAGATCGTAGACTTTGCTCTCGGCCGTAAGCTTGTCCTCGGATGAGGTGCCGTTCTCGCTGATATAGATGTTCTCGATGTTCCAGATCTTCGCCGCGAGCCTCGGCGCCCAATAGATCGTCTCGGGGCCGACCCGCAGCCATTCCGAATTCATGTGCGGGAACGAGGCCGGGAACGGCAGCACGTTGAAATGCGGCTTGCGGTCCGAGGCCGTGATGTAGAACTGCGGTGCATAGATATTGAGCCCGACGAAATCGGTCGGCGAAGCGATGATCTTCAATTCCTCGGGCGTGAATTTGGGCGCATCGGCGCCGGCATATTCGAGGAAGCCCTCGGTATATTTGCCCTCCAGGATGACGCCGAGTAAGCCCGCGTTCAATTCGCGCGTGGCAATCTCGGCGGCGCGGATGTTCTCCGGTGTCGCGATCGCGGGCACGCAGGCGGCTATATTCTCGGCGACGCCGACCCTGGTGCCAGCGCGTCCCTTGGCGCGGATCGCCTGCACCGCAAGCCCATGGCCGAGCGCGACGTGATGGCGAACCTGGTTCAATTGCGCCGTCGGCAGTTTGAGCCCGGGCGCGTCGATGCCCCAGCCATAGCCGAAGTTGACGAAGCGGCCGGCCTCGTTGACGGTGAAGATGTTCTTCACCCGGTCGGTGATGCGCTCGGCTACATAAGCGGCGTAGTCGCCGAACGCCTTTGACGTCTCGCTCGATTGCCAACCACCGACGCGGTCCTCCAGCGCTTGCGGCAGGTCCCAATGGTAGAGCGTGGCATAGGGTTCGATGCCGTTCGCGAGCAATTCGTCGATCAGGCGGTTGTAGAAGTCGAGCCCTTTCGGGTTCGGCGCACCTGCACCTTCCGGAAACACCCGCGGCCAGGCGATCGAGAAGCGATAGGCCTTGACGCCGAGATCCCTGATCAGGGCCACGTCCTGCTTGTAGCGGTGATAGTGCTCGTTGGCGCGGTCGCCGTTGCTGTTGTCCTCGATCTTGCCGGGCGTGTGGCTGAATGTGTCCCAGATCGAGCGGCCGCGGCCGTCCTCGTTGACCGCGCCCTCGATCTGGTAGGACGAGGTCGCGGTGCCCCAGACAAAGCCGGCGGGAAACGGGCCGGGCGCGTGCGGGTTGGCGGCAGCGGCCGGAGTCACGTTGCTCTCTGCGGCAGCGGCCGGCGCCGCCGCGACGCCGAGCGCGGACATGCCCGCAAGCTTGGCGAAATGCCGGCGTGAAAATCTACCGAACATCGGTCACTCCGGTGGGGTTGGCGTCGATCTGATAGACCGAGATCCGGTCGATCTCGAAGGCGATGCTCTTGGGCGAACTGGCATCGACGAAGCCGACGCCGAGAAAGAATTTCGATCCCATCGCAAGATTGACGATCATGTACATGGGATCGTCGTATCCGATGGGGACCCCGATGTCGGACACCGGCTTGCGGTCGATGAAGTAGATCAGCCGATCTTCTTCCCACAGCACACCGTAATTGTGGAAGTCGGAGTCCGCGCCGGGCACGGTGAAATCAAACCCGCAGGACTGGATACGCTGGGTCGAAGGAAGCCGCCAATGCGTCGTCATCACGATGTCGCCGGGCCGCTCGCCTCGTCCTTCCACGACGTCGATTTCCGGAGGCCAGCCGCCGTCGTCGGCGAGCATCCAGAACGCCGGCCACACGCCGCGGCCTAGTGGGATCTTCGCGCGAATTTCGAAATAGCCGTATTTCTGCGAGAACTTGCCCTGCGTCGTCAGGATGCCCGAGATGTATTCATTGTCGAATAGCGCCGGCTTCAGATCGGGCGGCGTGCGGCTGGCGACGATCGACAGCACGCCATTGTGAACCCTGAACGGGTCAAGTCCCAGCGGGGTGTTCATTCGGCCGCCATAGCGGGGATCGACATAGATCTGCTGCTCGCCATTGGCGCTGGTCTTGCGTTTGAAATCGGAGCCGTCGCCGCCCCAATAGCGGGCCTCCGGCCACGCCGCGCCACCGGCATAATGCGGCACCCATCTTCCGCCTTCCAGCGGATGTTCGTTGAAATCGTCGCTGAACGTCCGGTGCAGCGACCGGAAGGTCAGCGACATCGGCGGCTGATCTTCGACGCGGCGGCACTCAATGGTCGTGGGGTCGGTCGTCACCTGCAAAGTGAGCGCCGCCGGCGCTGCTGCGAGATCGTCCTGGGCGAGGGCGGGCGCCGTCATGGCGATGTAACCGATCGCGAGCAGAACTCTCGGGGTCAATTCGCCGATCATCTCCGGCCTGCAAAGGGTAGGTTAATCCACGTTAACCTTTCGCGCGGCCGCCGGGCAAGTCCGCGTGTGGGTGCGGGCCATCGTACTGGACTGTAACGCAGCGGTGATCGTGGCAGCGGTTCCCGTTAACCTGATGTCAACGATCCAAGCAAGCGGCGCTTCAACCGAATCTTAGCGGTTTCTACTCATATAGTGTGTCGATCGTCCCGGGGTGTGTGCGTGCGTTCATGATGCGGCGATGGCCCTATCTGGCCAGGAGCGCGCTGGTCGCGGCCAGCGTGGCTGCCTTTGCGGCGGGCGGACATTTTGTCGCGACCACTGCGATCGACACGCAGCAAGCCAAGCAGCTTGAGGAATTGGCCAATATCGCGCTGCGACGCTCCGAAGTCGCGGTGGATTTCAGCGTTGCCACGCTCAATGACGTCATGCAGCGCGGTCCGATGACCTGCGATGCCGCTTCCCTCCAGGCCGTCCGCCTCAAGGTCTATCAGCGCTCCCAGGTCAAGGACATCCGCCTCGTCAACCGGGAAGGATCGGTGATCTGCTCCGCTTATTCGGAGACGCTCGAGTTCGACAATGAATGGGTCACGCGCCCGCGCATGCTGCAGACCGCCGATCACAGCCTCCTGCTGTTTCGGGTCGACCAGATCAATGGCGTCGCGCTCGGCGTGTTGAAGGACATCGACGCGCAGACGTCACTGGTCGCCATCCTCGGTGTCAGCGCTATCCTGTTCGACATCCTGCCCACGGAATTGCGCGACCACGGCGAGGTGATGGCCCAGCTCGACAACGGCGCCGATATCGGGCGATTTGCCGCCTCGCAGGTGTTGGATGCGACCGACGCCGTGACCTTCAGCAGCGCATCGCACCGCTATCCCTTGCGCGCGCTGGTCCGGGTCGCGCCCGATGCCCTGCAGCATTGGAACAGGGACGGCTATTGGCCGTCGATGCTGCTCGCCGCCGCGCTCGGCCTCGCTTTCGGCCTGTTGATGACGCGGGCGGTGGCGCGCCTGGAAGGGCCGATTGCCGATATCGACCGCGCACTGGCGCGGCACGAATTCAAGCCGTACTTCCAGCCGACCTTCGATCTGCGCACCGGCGCGATCAGGGGGTGCGAGGTGCTGGCGCGCTGGGTGCACCGGGACGGCAGCGTCACGCCGCCGATGAATTTCATTCCGCTTGCCGAATCCAGTGGCCGCATCGAGGCGATCACCTGGCAGATCCTCGCATTGGCCTTGAAGGAGATGCGCCCGCGGCTCGCGGCGGACAAATATTTCAAGATGTCGGTCAACATCACCCCGCGCCATTTGCTCAGCGATGCCTTTGTCAACCGGCTGCGCCGCGAGGTCAGGGAAAGCGGCGTCTCGGCGCGCCAGATCGTGATCGAGGTGACCGAGCGCGAAGCATTTCCGGACCTTGAGAAGGCCGCCGCCGTCATCGAAGCGTTGCGTGAGCATGGTTTCAAGGTCGCGCTGGACGATGTCGGAGTCGGGCACAGCGGCCTGTCCCAGATCAAGCGGCTCGGGGTCAACACCATGAAGATCGACAAGTTCTTCGTCGATACCATCGTGCAGGATGGCTCGGCTGCGACCATCGTCGAGATGCTGGTGCGGCTCGCGGCGAAGCTCAGGATGAACGTGATCGCCGAGGGCATCGAGACGGTCGAGCAGCGCCAGGCGCTGCTCCGTTGCGGCGTCGAGTGCGGCCAGGGCTACCTGGTGTCGCCGCCATTGCCCTATGCAAAGTTCGACGAATTCCTCGTCGCATATGAGGCCCGGATGGAGGCCGAGGCGGTCGTTCGGCAAGCCTCCGTCGCTTAGCGCCCGCAGCGCGTCGCATAACGCTTTGCCTGCAACCGGCTCGCGCCTATAGTGATGTCTCGAAGACAGCATTGGTCCTGAGAGGTCACGTGACTGCACCAAATCCTGCAGCAGGCAAGCCGGTAGATCCCGCTTCGCTTGCAAACCTCCCGCGGCTCGTCACGGCGTATTTTGCATCGAAGCCCGATCCGGCTGACGCCGCGCAACGCGTTTCCTTCGGAACCTCGGGACATCGCGGTTCCTCGCTGCGGAATTCCTTCAACGAGGATCATATCCTCGCGACCACGCAGGCAATCTGCGACTATCGCCGCGAGGCCGGGCTGACCGGGCCGCTGTTCATCGGTATCGACACCCACGCGCTCGCGGAACCGGCGCTGGCGAGCGCGGTCGAGGTGTTCGCCGCCAACGGCATCGAGATCATGATCGACGAGCACGGCGGCTATACGCCGACGCCGGTCATCTCGCACGCGATCCTCACTTACAACAAGGGCAAGAGCTCCGGCTTAGCCGATGGCGTTGTCATCACGCCGTCACACAATCCGCCGGAAGATGGCGGCTACAAATACAACCCGCCGCATGGCGGGCCCGCGGATACCGACGTCACCGGCGTCGTCGAGAAGAACGCCAACCGCTATCTGGAGGCCGGGCTGAAAGGCGTCACGCGGATGACTTACGACCGCGCACGAAAGGCGCCATCGACGCATCTTTACGATTACATCACGCCCTATGTCGCCGACCTCGGCAACACGGTCGACCTTGCGCTGGTCAAATCCGCCGGCGTCAGGATCGGTATCGATCCGCTTGGCGGCGCGGCGGTGCATTTTTGGCAACCGATCATCGAGCGCTATGGGATCAACGCCAGCGTAGTGAACAATGCGGTCGATCCGACGTTCCGCTTCATGACGGCGGATTGGGACGGCAAGATCCGCATGGATTGCTCCTCGCCTTACGCGATGGCGAGCCTGATCCAGATGCGCGAGAAGTTCGATGTCGCGTTCGCCAACGACACCGATGCTGATAGACATGGCATCGTGACGCGCTCGAACGGCTTGATGAACCCCAACCACTTCCTTGCAGTGTCGATCGCCTATCTGTTCGGTCACCGCCCGCAATGGAACGCGAACGCCGCGATCGGCAAGACCATCGTCTCCTCCTCGATCATCGACCGTGTGGCGAAGAAATTGAACCGCAAGCTGGTGGAGACGCCGGTCGGCTTCAAATGGTTCGTCGAGGGGCTTGGCACCGGCGCGTTCGGCTTCGCGGGCGAGGAGAGCGCCGGCGCCTCGTTCCTGAAGCGCGACGGCTCGGTTTGGACCACTGACAAGGACGGCATCATCTTAGGTTTGCTTGCGGCGGAAATGATCGCCAAAACCGGTCGCGACCCGAGCCAGCTCTTCGCCGATCTCACCGCCGAGCTCGGCGTGCCCTTCTATGAGCGCATCGACGTTGCGGCGACGCCGAAGCAGAAGAGCGCGCTCAAGGCCGTGGGTCCGGAGCAGCTCAACATGAAGGAGCTTGCGGGCGAGCCGGTGCGCGCGGTCAGGACCAAGGCGCCGGGCAACGATCAGTCGTTCGGCGGCATCAAGGTTGAGACCGAGTCCGGGTGGTTCGCGGCGCGGCCCTCGGGTACCGAGGACGTCTACAAGATCTACGCCGAGAGCTTCCGCGGGGAGGATCACCTGAAGCGGATCCAGGGCGACGCGCAGGCGGCAATCGCGAAAGTTTTCGGATAGGGGCCCTGCCGTCATCGCCATGCGTATTCTGCTCACCGGTTCCTCGGGCTGGCTGGGGCGCTTCCTTGCGCCGAGACTGCGGCAAGCCGGCCACCACGTCATCGGCCTCGATATCGTCGCGGGCGAAGCGACCGATGTGATCGGCTCGGTTGCCGACCGGGCGGTCGTCGAGCGGGTGTTCGCCGATCACGCCATCGGGGCCGTGATCCATGCGGGCGCGCTGCACAAGCCCGATATCGCCCGCTTTTCTCCGCAAGCCTTTGTTGACGTCAACGTGTCGGGCACGCTGAATTTGCTGCAAGCGGCGGTCGCCGCGCGTCATGACCGCTTCATCTTCACCTCGACGACATCGTTGATGATCTCGCAGGCGATCAGGGAAGGTGAGGGGCATGCCGCGGTCTGGCTCGACGAGACCGCGGGCCCGCTCGAGCCGCGCAACATCTACGGCGTGACCAAGCTCGCCGCCGAGGGGCTATGCCGCATCTATAGCCGCGAGCACGGGCTGAACTGCGCCGTGCTGCGCACCAGCCGCTTCTTTCCGGAGGAGGACGACACTGAGCGCGGATTTTCCGGCGAGAATCTCAAGGCGAACGAATTCTTGCACCGCCGCCTCACCGTCGAGGACGCTGCGGACGCGCATCTGGCAGCGCTCGATACGGCCAAGGGCTTCGAGATCTTCATCGTCAGCGCGCCGCCGCCTTTTGCGCCTACCGAGGTCGCAGCGCTGAAATCGGATGCAGCAAGCGTGATCGCGCGCCATTTCCCTGATGCGGCCGCGCTCTACGCCAAGCGGAATTGGCGCTTGCCGCGCAGCATCGGCCGCATTTACGATCCCGCCAAGGCCGAACGTCTGCTCGGCTTCCGAGTTCGAACCGGTTTCGCCGAGGTCCTCGACGCGCTGCGCAGCGGCGCACCGCTTCCCTTCGCGCACGATCCCGACTATGTCTCGCCGTCCACGAGGTTGCAGCATGGCTGATTTCCACGGCGTCTTTCCCTATCTGGTCTCGCCGCTCGATCCCGCCGGCCATATCCGCAGCGAGGTGCTGGGCCGGCTGTGCGATGATCTGATCAAAGCGGGCGTGCACGGACTGACGCCGCTCGGCTCGACCGGCGAATTCGCCTATCTCAACAATGCGCAACGCGCGCAGGTGGTGCAGACGACGATCGAGGCCGCTGACGGACGCGTGCCGGTCGTGGCCGGCGTGGCCTCGACCTCGACGGCGGATGCAGTCGCGCAGGCCAAGTCCTACCAGAAGCGCGGCGCCAGCGGCATTCTCGCGATTCTCGAAGCCTATTTTCCGCTGCCGGACGCGCAGGTCGAGTCGTACTTCCGCGCCATTGCCGATGCGGTCGACATTCCCGTCGTGATCTACACCAATCCGCAATTCCAGCGCTCGGACCTCACGCTCGACGTCATCGAGCGCCTCGCCGCCCATCCGCGCATCGGCTACATCAAGGATGCCTCGACCAACACTGGCCGGCTGCTGTCGATCATGAACCGCTGCGGCGACAACATCAAAGTGTTCTCGGCCTCCGCCCATATTCCCGCGGCCGTGATGCTGATTGGTGGCCTCGGCTGGATGGCGGGCCCCGCCTGCATCATCCCGCGGCAGAGCGTCGAGCTCTACAATCTCTGCCGCCGCGGCCGCTGGGACGAGGCGATGGCGCTGCAACGAAAGCTCTGGCGCATCAACGAGGCCTTTGCCCGTTTCAACCTCGCCGCCTGCATCAAGGCCGGCCTCTCGATCCAGGGCTACGATATCGGCGATCCCATCCCGCCCCAAGCGCCGCTGACCGAAGAGCAACGCAAGGTGGTGGCAGCCGCGCTGCAGGAACTTGGCTCTTAAGCGCCGCTCTCTCCCCGTCATTGCGAGCGCAGCGAAGCAATCCACGTCTCCGCACGTGGTGAGATGGATTGCTTCGCTCCGCTCGCAATGACGAGTGGAGGTGCCGTAGGGGCATTCCCGATCGCGCTGGATTGAAAAAGCGTGATGAAAACGTTCGTTTTAAGGAGTCAACCAGCTTCCCACGTTTGCTGTGAAATAGAGGAATACAACCAGAAAGGAACCAGTCATGAAACTCGCAGCAATCATGCTCGCAACTGCACTGGCTCTCTCGAGCACGGCGGCGCTGGCGCAGACGGCAGCGCCGACGGCCGGAACTGCTGGCTACGGATCGGTCGTCGGGCCATCAGTGGGATCATACAATTGGCCGTCGGTAGGCTCGACAACCGCAGTTCCCACCTGGAGCAACACGACGAACGCCGCGCCTCTGCCCGGTCGGCTGCAGTCGGGTAACGTGCCCTTCGGTACCTCGACGGTTCGCAGGTAGGCACCGTAGGGTGGGCAAAGCGAAGGTGCCCACCATTCTTGCTCGGCTCGTGATGGTGGGCACGCTTCGCTTTGCCCACCTACAAATCCTACGTCATCGCGATGCCATTTACCGCTCCCTCTCCCCTTGTGGGAGAGGGCTGCCGGCCGCGGACTCGTTCGGGTGAGGGGTTCTCTCCGCGGAGACAATCCCTCATCCGTCGCGCTGCGCGCCACCTTCTCCCACAAGGCGAGAAGGGAAGGGGATCCGCGGCTCACACCGCGCGAAGTCCCTCAGGTGCCTCGCGGATCAACGCTTCCAAATCGCGCTGCTCCAGCGTCTCCTTTTCCAAAAGCTTCTTCGCGGCGCGGTCGAGGACGGCGCGCCGCGCGCTCAGGATGCCCTGCGTACGCTGGAACACGCGCTCGACGATGTCGCGCACCTCGTGGTCGACCACAGCCGCAGTCTCTTCCGCATAGTCGCGTTCCGGCATGGGGTAGGGCCGGTCGGCGCCGGCCAGGAAATTGCCGGGCTCGCGGTCATAGGCGATGCTGCCGAGCTTTTCCGACATGCCGTAGCGCGTGACCATGCTGCGGGCGATATCGGTCACCCGGCGCAAATCGTCGGCCGCGCCGGTGGAAAGATGGTCGAACACGATCAGCTCGGCGACGCGGCCGCCGAGCAGCACCGCCATCTTGTTCTCCAGTTCCTCCTTCGTCATCAGGAAACGATCCTCGATCGGACGTTGAATGGTATAGCCGAGCGCACCGACGCCGCGCGGAATGATCGAGACCTTGTGCACGGGATCGACACCCGGCAGCGACAGTGCCACCAACGCATGGCCCATCTCGTGATAGGCGACGATCTCGCGCTCCTTCGGATTGAGCAGCCGGTTGCGCTTTTCGAGCCCGGCCACCATGCGCTCGATCGCATTGGTGAAGTCGCTCATGGTGACAGCGTCGCCGCCGCGGCGCGTCGCCAGCAGCGCGGCCTCGTTGACGAGGTTGGCGAGATCGGCGCCGGTGAATCCCGGCGTCAGCGCCGCGACCGCCTCGGGATCGACGCCGGGCGCAAGCTTCACCTTCTTGATGTGAACCTTGAGGATGTCGATGCGTCCCTTCTTGTCGGGGCGGTCGACCAGCACCTGGCGGTCGAAGCGGCCGGCGCGGAGCAGCGCCGGGTCGAGGATTTCCGGCCGGTTGGTGGCGGCGAGGATCACGAGGCCGGAGCGTGAATCGAAGCCATCAAGCTCAACCAGGAGCTGGTTCAGCGTCTGCTCCTTTTCGTCATGGCCGCCGGCGAACGGGCCGATGCCGCGGGCGCGGCCGAGCGCATCGAGCTCGTCGATGAAGATGATCGCGGGCGCCTTCTGGTGCGCCTGCTGGAACAGGTCGCGCACGCGCGCCGCACCGACGCCGACGAACATCTCAACGAATTCGGAGCCGGAGATCGAGAAGAACGGCACCTTGGCCTCGCCGGCGACCGCCTTGGCGAGCAGCGTCTTGCCGGTGCCGGGCGGGCCGACCAGCAGCACGCCCTTGGGCATGCGCCCGCCGAGCCGGCCGTATTCGGTCGGATTCTTCAGGAAATCGACCACCTCGCGCAGTTCGTCCTTGGCTTCGTCGACGCCGGCGACATCGCCGAAATTCACGCCGGTATCGGCCTCGACATAGATTTTCGCCTTGCTCTTGCCGATCGCCATCAGGCCGCCGCCGAAGCCTCCGCCTTGCGCCGCACGCTTGGCGATGAACCACCACAGGCCGAAGAACAACAGCACCGGCATGATCCACGAGAGCAGATCGCGCAGGAACGTGCTCTCGATCTGTCCGGTGAAGCGGACGTTATGTTTCTCGAGCTCTTGCGCGACCTCCGGATCGACGCGCGTGGTGATGAACTGCTTCTGTCCGCCGGGTAGCGGCTCCTTCAAGGTGCCCTGAAGTGTGCGGTCGGAGATGCCGACGCTCTCGATTTTTCCCTCGCGCAGCAATTGCTGATATTCGCTGTAGGGGATGGCAGCGATCTTGCTGGCGCTGATATAGACGTACTGAACAAGCAGGATACCGAATATCGCCGCAATTGCGTATCCGATATTGAAACGCATCTTGTTGTTGTTCATGACCGCCCTCCGATCAACACCGATATGGGCCGCTCCAAGCGTCGGTCCCGATAGCCTTGGATGTGGGCCCTGGACGTGCCCGGGCGGGCGGCCGACACTCTAACATAATGGAACAACTAGCGCTCGGCGGCCGGGTTTCAACCCTCAGCGCGACAAATGGCGCTAGGTCGGGAAGGGTGAAGAAGCGCTAATGCGACGTTGTGGTAACTTCAAGCACTAGAAACCTCCGGACAATTATCGCGTTTGTTGCCGGGGAGATCAGATGCCGATGAATCGTCGCTATGTTGTTGTTCTCGCTGTGGTCGCGGCCATCCTCGCGGCTTTGACCCTCAGCAATATTCGCAATGCGCCGTGGACGAGTTCGGCCGCCCGCTCGGTCGAGCAGCGTGGCCCGCTCTCCGATGCCGAGCGCGCCAATATCGAGATCTTCGAGCGGGTCTCGCCTTCGGTCGTGCAGGTGGCGGCGCAGTCCGCCGCCAATCCGCTCAGTGAGGAGGCTGAAGGCGACGGATCATCCGGAACCGGATTTGTCTGGGACAATGACGGTCATGTCGTCACCAATAACCACGTCGTGCAGGAGGCGAGCGCGCTCGCGATCCGCTTTGCCTCGGGCGAGGTGGCGCGCGCCGAGCTTGTCGGCACCGCGCCGAATTATGATCTGGCGGTGCTGCGGATCAGGGGCGCGCGCACGCTGCCGCCGCCGGTTGCGCTCGGCAGTTCGGCCGAGCTTAAGGTCGGGCAATTTGCGTTTGCGATCGGCAATCCGTTCGGCCTCGATCAATCCCTGACCAGCGGCATCATCAGCGCGCTCAAGCGCCGGCTTCCGACCTCCACCGGGCGCGAGATCGCCAACGTGATCCAGACCGACACCGCGATCAATCCTGGCAATTCGGGCGGGCCGCTGCTCGATTCTGCCGGAAGGCTGATCGGCGTGACGACGGCCATCCTGTCGCCGTCGGGATCGAACGCCGGCATCGGCTTTGCCGTTCCGGTCGATATCGTCAACCGCGTGGTCCCCGAACTGATCCGCAACGGTCGCGTGCCGACGCCGGGCATCGGCATTGTCGCCGCCAGCGAGGCGGTTGCCACTCGGTTGGGCACCGAGGGCGTGATCGTTGTGCGCACCGCGCCCGGTTCTCCGGCAGAGCGTGCCGGAATTCGCGGCGTCGATCTTTCTTCCGGCAATTTGGACGACGTCATCACGGCGGCCGACGGCAAGCCGGTCCATCGCCTCTCCGACCTGACCGATCAACTCGAGCAGATCGGTGCCGGGAAGCCGGTGCGGCTCAGCCTGAAGCGCGGCTCGGAGACGCGCGATATCAATGTCGACATCGTCGACATCGGCCGCACGCAATAAAATTCCTGTCATTGGTCTGCGAGGGGGCATCCATGCTTCTCATGCGCCGGCGGGATGGCGCGTCTGCTCTCGTCCGCCGTCGGTTGTGTCGCGGCAAAAATCCGGTAAAACGCCCACCATCTTAAGAAGACTTGAAGGACGGACTGATGAACATTCTTCCCGGTAATTTGCGTTTCGGTGCGGGCCAGCCGGTCAAGCGTTTGGAGGACCTGCGGCTGCTCACCGGGAAGGGACACTTCATCGACGATAGGCCGGAAGACGGCGCGTTGTGGCTCCATGTGCTGCGCTCGCCGCATGCCCACGCCAAGGTTGTTTCGATCGATGTCAGCGCGGCGAAGGAAATGCCTGGCGTCGAGGCGGTTTATACCGGCGCCGATCTCGTGGCCGACGACATCGGCACCATTCCGACGCTTGCGATCTTCAAGCGGCCGGACGGCTCGCCGATGACGGTGCCGCCGCGTCGCCTGCTCGCGCATGAAGTGGTGCGCTTTGCCGGTGAGCCGGTTGCGGTCGTGGTCGCAACCTCGCGCGTGCTGGCGCAGACTGCGTCCGAAGCGATCGTGGTCGATTACGACGTGCTGCCCTCGGTGGTCGATCCGGTCGAGGCGATCAAGCCTGGTGCGCCTCTGGTGTGGCCGGATGCGCCCGACAACATCGTCGCCGCCATGAGCTATGGCGATGCCGCCAAGGTTGAGGAAGCCTTCGCGAAGGCAGACCATGTCGTCTCGCTCGATCTCGTCAGCCAGCGCCTGGTGCCGTCGGCAATGGAGCCGCGTTCGACCATCGCCGAGATCGAGAAGAAGACCGGCCGCCTGATCCTGCATGTCCAATCGCAAACTCCGGGCTCGACCCGCGACGTGCTGGCGGAAGCGATCCTGAAGCGGCCGAAGGAAAGCGTTCGCGTGCTGGTCGGCGATATCGGCGGCGGCTTTGGGCAGAAGACCAATCTCTATCCGGAAGACGGCATCGTCGCCTATGCCGCCACCAAGCTGAACAAGAAGATCCGCTGGCGCGGCGACCGCACCGACGATTTCGTCGGCGGCACCCATGGCCGCGACCTCACCTCGACCGGCGAGTTCGCGCTCGACGCCAAGGGCCGCGTCCTTGCCTATCGCGTGCGCTCGATCGGCGGCACCGGCGCCTATTCCACCGGCGCGGGCAACATCATTCCGCTGGTGCTCGGGCCGTTCGTGCAGACCGGCGTCTACGATCTGCCGCTGGTGCATTTCGAGGTGAAGTCGGTGATGACCCACACCGCGCCGGTCGGCGCCTATCGCGGCGCGGGCCGGCCGGAAGCGGTGTTCATCGTTGAGCGTCTGTTCGACGCCGCGGCGCGCCAGATCGGCATGGACCCGCGCACCATCCGCAAAGTCAACTACATCAAGCCGGCGCAACTGCCCTACACCAATGCGGTCGGCCAGGTCTATGACTCCGGCGCCTTCGCACACATGCTGGAGCGCGCCTCCGATCTCGCCGATTGGAACGGCTTTACCGCGCGCAAGAAGGCCGCCAAGAAGAAGGGCTTGCTCTACGGCCGCGGCTTGACCAGCTACATCGAGTGGACGGGCGGCCGCGCGCACACCGAAAAGGTCAGCCTGCATGCGACCGCGGAGGGGCGCATCATCCTGCATTCCGGCACCATGGCGATGGGGCAGGGCCTGCAGACCACCTATACCCAGATGATCTCGGATACGCTCGGCATTCCCCTGGACAAGATCGACGTCGTGCAGGGCGACACGGATCTGGCCACCGGTTTCGGCAGCGTCGGCTCGCGCTCGCTGTTCGTCGGCGGCACGGCCGTGGCTGTCTCGACCAACGACATGATCAACAAGGCGCGTGAGAAGGCGTCCAACGCGCTCGAAGCCTCCGTCGAGGATATCGAATACCGCGACGGTTTCCTCACCGTGGTCGGCACCGACAAGCGCGTCAGCCTGTTCGAAATCGCCAAGAAGGAAGACGGCGCGCGGCTCTCGGTCGACAGCCAGGGCGAGGTTGACGGCCCGAGCTGGCCGAACGGCACGCATATCTGTGAAGTCGAGATCGATCCGGAAACCGGCGTCACGCGCGTGGTGCGTTATACCACGGTCGACGACGTCGGCGTTGCCGTCAACCCGATGCTGGTGACGGGTCAGATTCACGGCGGCGTCGCGCAAGGCATCGGGCAGGCGCTCTATGAGGGCGTCGCCTATAGCGAGGAAGGCCAGCTCCTGACCGCGACCTATCAGGATTATTGCGTGCCGCGCGCAGCCGATGTGCCGCCGATCGTGGTCACGCTCGATCCGTCCGCGCCGTGCAAGACCAATCCGCTCGGCGCCAAGGGCTGCGGCGAATCCGGCGCGATCGGCGGGCCGCCCTGTATCACCAACGGCGTGATGGACGCGCTGAGCGAGCTTGGCATCACGAAGCTCAACACTCCGCTGACGCCGGCAAAGATCTGGCAAGCGATCCGGGACGCGAAGGCGACGTCTTAAGCTCCGCTCGGTCCGCTTGTCATTCCGGGGCGCGCGCAGCGCGAACCCGGAATCCATCATGCCGCACTAGCGGTGAAATGGATTCTCTGATGTGCAATTGCACATCATAGCTCGCGACCTCGTCGCGCCCCGTAATGACGAAACCCCGAACGACGAAAAAACTGCAGTTTACGGCCCCCGATCTGCTACTCTGGCGCGAACGCAGACCGGGGAGAATTGCGATGCGGAAATTTTGGAGCGTGCTGGCGGCGCTGGCGACATTGAGCCTGACCAATTGCGGCTACAACGCGATCCAGTCCAATGACGAGCAGGTCAAGTCGAGCTGGTCGGAAGTGGTCAACCAGTATCAGCGCCGCGCCGATCTCGTGCCCAATCTCGTCAATACTGTGAAAGGTTTTGCGCAGCAGGAGAAGGACGTGCTGCTCGGCGTCACCAATGCGCGTGCCAAGGTCGGCAGCATCCAGGCGACGCCGGAAGTGCTGAACGATCCCGCCGCGTTCCAGAAGTTCACGCAGGCGCAGGGTGAACTCACGGGCGCGCTGTCACGGCTTCTGGTCGTGACCGAGAACTATCCCCAGCTCAAGTCGGACGCGCTGTTCCGCGATCTGGTGTCGCAGCTCGAAGGCACCGAGAACCGCATCACGGTGGCGCGCAACCGCTACATCAAGGCGGTGCAGGAATATAACGTCGGCATCCGCACGTTCCCGACCAACCTCACCGCGATGCTGTTCGGCTACAAGGAGAGGCCGAACTTTACGGTCGAAAACGAGAGAGAGATTTCGGTGGCGCCGAAGGTCGATTTCAACCCGTCGCCGGCGCCAGCGAAATAATTCAACGCGATCCGCTTCCGATGAACGCTGCACGCGCCATCCTGCTTGCGCTGCTGGTGGGCTGGATTTTTCCAGCCTTCGCCGAAATCGCGGTGCCGCCGCTTACCGGCCGCGTCGTCGACACGACTGGCACGCTGTCATCGGGCGACATCGCCTCGCTGACGCAGACGCTCGAGGATCTCGAGAAGCGCAAGGGCAGCCAGATCGCGGTGCTGATCGTGCCAACCACGGGCGAAGAGACCATCGAGCAGTTCTCGATCCGCGTTGCTGAAGCCTGGAAGATCGGCCGCAGGAAAATCGACGACGGCGCGTTGCTCGTCATCGCCAAGAACGATCGCCATCTGCGGATCGAGGTCGGCTATGGCCTTGAAGGCGTGCTCACGGATGCGGCCACAAGGCGCATCATCGACGAGGTCATCACGCCGAAATTCAAGACCGGCGACTTCGCTGGCGGCATCGCAGCCGGCATCAACCGGATGATCCGCCTTGTCGACGGCGAACAGTTACCCGCGCCCGAGCCCGAACATTGGCAGGCGCCTAACCTCTTCGACCAGATCGATCCGTTCAATCCCTTCGTCATCGTCGGAATCTTCGTGCTGGGCTCCTTTCTGCGCACGGTGCTCGGGCGGCTACTCGGCGCCGCCGCCACCGGCGGCATCGTCGGCTTTTTCGCCTGGATGCTTGCAGGCTCAGTTGCCGCCGCGGTGCTGCTTGCCATCATCGCTGTGGTCGTCACCTTAGTCGCCGGTAGCTGGGGTTGGGGCGGTCCGGGCGGTTATCAGCGCGGCGGCTGGCCGGGCGGCGGCTATGGCGGCTCCTGGCCCGGCGGCGGCCGCGGCTCCGGCGACAATGGGGACGGCGGCTTCAGCGGCAGGGGCGGCAGCTTTGGCGGCGGCGGTGCATCGGGGAGCTGGTAGCATGGACATCCGGCGCATCAGCAGGCACCTCGTCGAACACCGCTGGCGGACGCGGCGTCTGTTTCCGCCGCGCGTGCTCGACGCAATCGAACAGGCGATCAAGGCGGGCGAAGCCACCCATTCCGGCCAGATCCGTTTCGTCGTTGAAGGTGCGCTCGACGGCGTGCCGTTGTTGCGCAATCAGTTGGCGCGCGAGCGCGCACTCGATGTGTTCGCGCATTTGCGCATCTGGGACACCGCACACAATAACGGCGTCCTGATCTACCTCCTACTCGCCGACCGCGACGTCGAGATCGTCGCGGATCGCGGCATCCACGCCAAGGTGGGCGCGGACGGCTGGGAGGCGATTTGTCGCACAATGGAAGAAGATTTCCGTGCCGGCCGTTTCGAGCACGGCGTGATCAAGGGCATCGAGGCTGTCTCACGCGAACTCGCCAGGCATTTCCCGCCGCAGGGCCGCGGCCCCAACGAACTGCCGGATGCGCCGGTGGTGATGTAAGTGGCGGTCATTCCGGGGCGCGAAGCGAACCCGGAATCCATTTCGCCAGAGGTGTATGCGGCCTGATGGATTCCGGGCCTGCGCCCAAAGGGGGCGCATCCCCGAATGACGGCGGGGACAATCGGCGTCTCGATACCGCCGCAGTTCCAGTCATGTCCGGTTCATCCGGACTTCCTCAAAATTGACGTCATCTGCTTCACAGTCAGTGATGCACGTCGTGATGGCCCGGAAAGTTCCTTAAATTTCGGTAAGACCTCCAGCCAGTAACGATTTCGCAAGCAATAAAAGTTACCAAATTGTCAACCTAATCTGGAGACTTTGAACGTGAGTGAGCAAGAGCGCGCCCCGATCCAAGCTGAAGCCGGAGCCAGCGGCGCCGCGCCGGCCGCTCCGTCCGCCGCAAGCGAACCGGTGTCGGCGTCCACGTCTTCGGAAATCGCAGCCAACCAGGAAGAGACGGCGCCCAAAGCGGACGCTCCCAAGTTCGAGGCGCCCAACTTTGAAGCGCCCAAATCCGACACTCCCAAGTTCGAAGCCGTCAAGGCCGACGCGCCCAAGGTCGAGCCGACCAACGTCGAGTCGGCCGCAGCAGAAGCACCGCGCACCCCCGGCAAGCTCATGATCATGTCGCCGGGCGAGCGCATCTGGGACGACGAAGGCGTGGCCGCAAAGCCCGTCAATGACGAACAGCCGGCATCGTCGGGCAAGCGCCGTTTCGCCGCAATGGCGGCAGTCGTCGCACTCGCGACCGCGGCAGGCGCCATCGGCGGCGCGCTCGCCACCGCAGGCCTCGGCTATTACACCAAGCCCGCGACGGCAGCAGTGGTAGTGCCGCCGAAGGACACCGCGCTCGAAGCCTCGCTCGCGCGCATCGATGCCGATGTCACCGCACTGAAAGCCGGGCTCGAGCACGCCTCCAAGACCGGAACGAGCCAGTTCAGCAAGACCAATGATCGCCTCGACAAGCTCGAGAAGGCGCAAGGAGAGCCGGCCGCGAAGCTCGCCAAGCTCAGCGAGACCGTCGAGAAGCTGAAGGCTGCTTCAGCCGTGCCGACCCCGGTTGCCGCGGCTCAGCCTGCTGCGGCCAAGGACGTGACCGGCAGTGTGACGCCGCCGGCGACGACGGCGGCTGCCGCGGCTCCGAAGCCCGAAGTCGGCCGGCTGCCGACCGTGGACGGTTGGGTGCTGCGCGATGTCAGCAATGGCGGTGCACTGATCGAAGGCCGCCGCGGCCTCTACGAGGTCTATGCCGGCGATCCCGTCCCCGGCCTCGGCCGCGTCGACGCGATCCGCCGACAGGACGGCCGCTGGGTGGTCGTCACCAGCAAGGGCCTGATCGTCGCGCGCTAGTTTGCAGCTCTCGTAGCCCGGGTGGAACGCAGCGCAACCCGGGACGCCTGCATCAACGAGTGGTCCAGGGTTACGCTATCGCTCCACCCCGGCTACGTCCTCACCGCGATGTGAGCCGGGTTTTGACTTGAATACGCCCCTCAGCGCGGTGTTAGTGGGGCATGAGCCGTGCGCTGCGTTTCCTCACGATCCTGCTCGCCCTGTTGTGCGGCGCCTTGGCGGCGCGCGCCGCGCAGGACGAGGCGCTGGAACGCGGCACCGCAATCACCGACCCATCAGTGCTCCGTGATCTCGATCACGGCAGGTTCGGTCTCGCCCACATGCTGCCGCCGCAGCGACCTGTCGATCTTCCACTCGACAACGCCGAACTGTTCGCGCTGCCGTCGATGGCGCCGATCCGCGCCGCGCTCGACCGCGAGTTCGATCGCTACATCGCAAAGCACAAGCAAGATCTTCCGAACGAAATCATCGGGGTCGGCGACGGCTTCGCGTTCCAGCTGTTCGATCGCGCGCAGCTTTACTCAGCCACGACGCGCTTCGTGCTGGCCGGCATCGTCAGCCGCATGGACCGCGCCTATGTCTCACCCGAAAGCTGCGGCGAAATCCGCCTGATCTATCGATTGACACGCGTGGATGCGCCTGTGATCGGCGAGAACGCGGTCTCGCAGCGCCTGCCGATGACGCTCAATCTGGTCTTGAGAGCGAAGGGCGAAGGCGCCCGCGATCGAAACGGTGCTGCGATCACTTGCCGCGAGATTGCGCGCCGCTGGCTTGCCATTAGCGACGTTTCGTCGGCGGAGGAGGGCGGACTTGAAAAGCTCGCCGGCAAGGATGGTCCTCTCGACTTGATTGGGTATGAGAATATCGAGCAGATCGAGACCAATCTGCAGATCGCCCATGCGCCGAAATCGCCAACCCGCGATTTCCGCACCGACTATCTCTTGAAAGTGTTCAACTATGTCAGCGACACTGGCCGCTTCGAGGAAGCGCCGCTGGAGAACCAGATCGATCGCGATCGCATCCTCGCCGATGAAAACCTGAAGCAGGAATTCAAGAGCTGGCTGCTCGATCCCAGGCATTTCGCCGAGCTCGACCGCGGCACGATCCTGATCCCCGAGAAATTCCTCGCCAGGGCAGCGATCGCGCCGACACCTGTTGGCTTCGACCTTTCGGAACTGCTGCCCGAATATGGGATGATGCGGGCTGAAAGCAGCTCGGCTGCATTTGATGACAATGATGTTGTCGGTGCGCTGAAGAAGGCGGCGCAAGACGGCGCCAGGTTGCAGAACATCGGCTCGGTCGCGGGCTTCGAACGCCGGCTCAACGATATCACCTGCGCCGGATGCCACCAGACCCGCGGCATCGGCGGCTTCCATTTCCCCGGTGTCGACTGGATGGCGGCCAAGCCGTCGAACACGACGGTGGTGCCGGCCTCGCCGCATTTCTTCGGCGACCAGGTCCGCCGCCGCGACATCCTGTCTGCATTTGCCCGTGGCGCGCAGCCGGACTTCTCCCGCGGCTTCTCCAACCGCCCGCAGCTACGCGGCAGCACCGAGCTTGCCGGCACCGAATATGAAGACGGCTGGGGCGCCCATTGCTATCAGCAGAGCGCGAAAGCCGCCGACAACGACCCGAGTTTTCGCAACTGGACCTGTGCTGAGGGGCTCGCCTGCCAGGCCGCCGGCAAGACCTCGCGCATCGGCATGTGCTTCATCAAGAGCCCGTAAAGCCATGCTATGTCGACACTCGGAGGCCGCCCATGAGCACATCCGACGACAAAGAGCGCAACCGCGAGATCGCCGAGAACGAGGCCGAGCGGCAGATGATCGGCGCCGTCCGCGTCAGCACATGGGCGATTGCCGTCACCATCATTGTCGCCGCGATCGCAGCCGGCATCGTCTGGGCCTGGCTCAGCCGCTAGAGTTCCGTAGCCCGGGTAGCTCTGCGGACGCCTGTTGATGCGCCCTCTCCCCTTGTGGGAGAGGGCAGCTCAGCCATTGGCCACAGCTTCGTTTGGGTGAGGGGTTCTCTCCACGCGCACAGGCGCCTGCGGAGACAACCTCTCATCCGGCGCTTCGCGCCACCTTCTCCCACAAGGGGAGAAGGGACCTCACGCGTAGTGCTTCAATCGCTTCCCTGGCAACAGATCGTAAGCCGACTTCCAACCCGGAAGCGCCGCGATGCGGCCTAGCCACGCATGAATGGCCGGGTGGCTCTTGGCGAACTCATAGCCAGTCTCGTCGCTCGGATAATGCAGATAGGCCATCATCGAGAAATCGGTCACCGTCGGCCGCTCGCCGAGCACGAAGGCTTTGTCCTGCAGATGCCGCTTGAGGATGCCGAGATAATCGTCGATCCGCCCGCGCAGAAACTTCAGCACATCCGGATTCGGCGACGGCATGAAGGTGCGCTGGAAGCGGTAGGTTGCCATGTAGCCGGTGAGCTTGTGATTGTCCCAGAACAGCCAACGCAGCAGCTCGAACTGTTCCTGCGCATTGCCGGCGCCGAACCGGCCATATTGCTCGGCGAGCTTCAACAGGATCGGCGCGGTCTGGGTCAGGCGCACGCCGTCCTCCTCCAGCACCGGGATCTCGCCCATCGGGTTGACGTTGGCGCGCCATTCCGCAGTCCGCGTCACGCCGCCGCCGAAATCGGTCCACACGCCCTCGAACGTCTCGCCGCACAATGTCAGCATCAGCGCGAGCTTGTAGCTGTTCCCGGACTCCGGGAAGTAGTGTAGCCGGTAGGCAGGCATAGGGCGCTCCTGTTCGTTGGTCCGACTTGCCAGCACAGGCTACGATACGTATAATTCGAAAAACAGAACATTTGTTCTGTAGGCGGTGCAAGGCAGCAATGCAACAGGAGTCACATTGGCGAGAGAGGCCGACCAGGAGATAAGCGCGCGCGAGCGTCCGCTGATGGAAGCGACCCTGCGTATCATCGGCCGTTCCGGCATCGATCGCGTGACCCATCGCGCGGTCGCGGCCGAAGCCGGCATGTCGCTCGGCGCCGTAACGCATCATTTTGCCACGCGCGATATTTTGGTCGACGCAGCGCTGCGCTTTGCATTGACGCGCGAGGTCGGCCGGCTGCAGGCCTTGGCGCTCAGCTTGCAAAGCAAGGCGTTCGATGCCGAAGCCTGGATCGAGGAACTCGTCGGCTGGTACGGGCAGGAACTGAAGACGCAAGCGGACATTCACATTGCCTGCTATGAGGTGTTCCTGGCCGCCGCACGCAGCGAGCGCTACCGGCCCATCGTGGCTGAATGGTTCGACACCTGGCGGCAAAGCTCCGAGCTCGCGCTGCGCGCAGCCGGCTCGATGAGCCCACGCGCGCATGCCGAGCTGTTCGTTGCCGCGCTGATCGGAATCCTGCTGCAGCAACTCGCCATTCCGCGCCGCAACTTCCGGCAGGAGACCAGGGCGGCGCTGCTCGAGTTGGTCGAGGGACTGATCGGGAAGAGGTGAGCCTACGAGCTCACTTCGCGACGACGGCGCCAATTGTTGCGCCCTCTCCCCTTGTGGGAGAGGGCAGCTCAGTCATTGGCCACAAGTTCGTTTGGGTGAGGGGTTCTCTCCACGCGCACAGGTGCCCGCGGAGACAACCCCTCATCCGGCGCTTCGCGCCACCTTCTCCCACAAGGGGAGAAGGGTCGGCGTTTATGCCACCGCGCCGCTCGCGCGCAGCTTGCTGATATCAGCCTCGTCATATCCCGCCTGCCGCAGGATCTCGTCGGAGTGCTCGCCGACTTCCGGGGGCTTGCGCGGCTGCACCTTTTTCTCGCCGTCGATGAAGATCGGGCTGTTGACGGTCAGCATGGTGTCGTTCTCGAATCGCACCAGCACTTCGTTCTCGATCATCTGCTTGTCGGTCGGGATGTCGTCGAGGATGCCGACCACGCCGAACACGAGACCACTGCCGTCGAGGATCTTGCGCCACTCGGCGAGGTCCTTGGTCGCGAAGACTTCGTCGAGGATCTTGATCAGTTCCACCGAGCGGGCATGGCGGCCGGCCTTGGTGGCGAAGCGTTCGTCGGCGACGAGGTCCTCGCGGCCGAGGCAGCGCGCCAGCGTCGGCCATTGCCGTTCCTCGTTGAGCAGCGACAGGATGATCCAGCGGCCGTCCTTGCACTTGTAGTGGTTGGTCACCGCGTTCAGCGCCTCTTCGCGCGGCTTGCGCTTGGAGAATTTCGCGCCGCAAAGCTTTGCCTGCGCCAGCACGCTGTTGGCCCAGACGCCGTTCGCCATCAGATTGGTCGAGACGTGCGAGCCCTTGCCGGTGCGTTCGCGCTTGAACAGCGCGGTGACGATCGCGCCGTAGAACGCCATCGCGCAGGGGTGGTCGCCCATGCCGGCGACTGAGCGCGCTGGCGTGGTGTCCTCATCTGCGCGCACCAGGTCCATCAGGCCGGAGCGCGCCCAATAGGCGTTGCTGTCGAAGCCCGGCTTGTTGGCCTCCTCGCCCTTTTCGCCATAGCCGGTGAAGGAGGCGTAGATCAGGCGGTCGTTGAGATGGGCGAGGTGGTCATGGGTGATGCCGAGCTTGGCGCGCACCTGCGGCGGCATGTTGGTGATGAAGACGTCGGCTTCAGTGACGAGCTTGTACAGCACCGCCTGCGCCTCCGGCTTGGTGAGGTCGAGCGCCAGGCTCTTCTTGTTGCGCGCTTCCAGCAGCCAGGCGAAATTGTGCTCGGTATGGGGATAGCCGGGCAGGTTCGGCAGGTTGCGGTAGGGATCGCCGGCCCCGGGCGGCTCGATCTTGATCACATCGGCGCCGAAGTCGGACAGCACGGTCGCGGCCGCCGGCGCCGCAATGAAGCTCGCGCAGTCCAGAACCTTCAAGCCTTCAAAGATGCCTTTTTCCATCGTGCCGTCGCTCCCGTGACGTTTGTTGCTGTTGTTCATGAGGCGGAATTACCGCTGCCGATGATCCCGAGGAAGCGACATTTGACCTATCTGGGGTGGGGGATGCAACGGCTGTTTCGGCCGTCATTGCGAGGAGCGGAGCGACGAAGCAATCCATGCCTCCGCGAGCATGGAGAAATGGATTGCTTCGCTTCGATCGCAACGACGTGGAGAGAGCCGCGCATTCCAATCTATCCCCTCACCCTGAGGAGAGCGCGGAGCGCTCGTCTCGAAGGGCGAGGCCACCGGCGGGGCCTCATGGTTCTCGAAGCGATGCGCAGCATCGTCTCGAGACGCGCTGCGCGCTCCTCACCATAAGGGGCCGACAGCGGTGCTAGCCCGTCATTGCGGCGTTGGCTTACTCCCCGCCCGCCAGCAGCGCCGCATTGCCGCCGGCTGCCGCCGTATTGATCGTCACGGTCTGCTCGGTCGCAAACCGCGCCAGATAATGCGGCCCGCCGGCCTTGGGCCCGGTGCCGGAGAGACCGCAGCCGCCGAACGGCTGCACGCCGACGACAGCGCCGATCATGTTGCGATTGACGTAGATGTTACCGACCGAAAGGCGCTCGACGATATCCTCGACGGCGTCGTCGATGCGCGAGTGGACGCCGAGCGTCAGCCCGTAGCCCGTCGCTTCGATCGCACGCAGCACGTCATCAAGATTTTCCGCGCGATAGCGCACCACGTGCAGGATCGGGCCGAACACCTCTTCGGTGAGCTGGCTAGCGCTCGCCAGTTCGAAGATATGCGGCGCGACGAAGTTGCCCTCCGGTGCAGTGCCGGCGAAATGCACGCGCGCCTCCCGCTTCATCCGCGCGATGTGCGCATCGAGCCGCTGTTTTGCCTCCGCATCGATCACCGGTCCGACATGGGTTGAGGGATCGGTGGGATCGCCAAGTTTCAATTCGCGCGCCGCGCCCGCGATCATCTCGATCGTGCGGTCGGCGACGTCGTCCTGGACGAACAGCAGCCGCAGCGCCGAGCAACGCTGTCCGGCCGAGCGGAACGCCGAGGTCACGACATCGTCGGCGACCTGCTCGGGGAGCGCCGTGGCATCGACGATCATCGCATTGATGCCGCCGGTCTCGGCGATCAGCGGCACGATCGGGCCGTCCTTGGCGGCCAGCGTGCGGTTGATTGATCGCGCGACTTCGGTCGAGCCGGTGAAGACGACGCCTGCGATGTCCGGATGCGCCACCAGTGCCGCGCCGATCCGGCCGTCGCCTTGCACGAGCTGCAGGGCGGAAGCAGGCACGCCCGCCTCGTGCAATAGCGCGACTGCCTCAGTTGCGATCAACGGCGTCTGCTCGGCCGGCTTTGCCACCACCGAATTACCTGCCATCAGCGCTGCCGTCACTTGGCCGAGGAAGATCGCCAATGGAAAATTCCACGGCGAGATCGCGACGAAGACGCCGCGGCCGCGCAAGACGAGCGTGTTGCTCTCGCCGGTCGGTCCCGACATCGCCTCGCCGTCGCCGAACAGCTTGCGGCCCTGCGCGGCGTAGTAGCGGCAGAAATCGGTGGCCTCGCGCACCTCGGAGAGCGCGTCGTCCAGCGTCTTGCCGCCTTCGCGCTGCAGCAGCGCGATGAAATGCGCGGCACGTTGCTGCAACAGCTCCGCGGCGCGTTCGAGGATTTGAGCGCGCGTCTCGGCCGGCGTCCGGCTCCAGCGGGCAAATCCGCCGCGCGCCGCGGCGACCGCGGCACTCGCCTGTTCTGGCGTGACCTCGCTGCTGGCAGCCGTCGGCGCTGTTTCGGCGTCGACCGCCGTCAGCAGGCCATGCAGCGCGGCGCGTTCGCCGAACTCGATCCCGCGCGAATTCTGCCGCTCCGGCCGATAGAGATCCTGCGGCAGCGGGATGTTCGGATGGCGCGCATGCTCTGCCGTGCCGATGATGTCGGTCGGCCGGCGCAGCAATGTCTTCGCGGGCACCGCTTCATCGGCCGCGAGCGCGACGAACGACGAATTGGCGCCGTTCTCGAGCAGCCGTCGCACCAGATAGGCGAGCAGGTCGCGATGGCTGCCGACCGGCGCGTAGGTGCGATAGGCGATATCGGGGCGATCCTTGGCAAGCTGCGCATAGAGCGCCTCGCCCATGCCATGCAGGCGTTGGAATTCGAAGCTGCTGCCATCGCCGGCCAGCTCCAGGATGGTCGCGACGGTGAGCGCATTGTGGGTCGCGAATTGCGGAAACAGCCGCGGCCGCAACGCCAACAGCTTCCTTGCGCAGGCGACGTAGTTCAGATCCGTCATCGCCTTGCGGCTGAAGACCGGATAGTCGGCGAGCCCGCGCTCCTGCGCGCGCTTGATCTCGGTGTCCCAATAGGCTCCCTTGACCAGCCGCACCATCATCCGGCGGTTCAGGCGTTGCGCAAGCTGACTGGCATAGTCGATCACCTCGCCGGCGCGCTTCTGATAGGCCTGGATGGCGAGGCCGAAGCCGTCCCAGCCGGCAAGCGCATCGTAGCCAAATGCCGCGGCGATCACGTCGAGCGACAATTCCAGCCGGTCGGCTTCCTCGGCGTCGACGGTGAAGTTCAGGTTGAATGCCTTGGCCTGCCGCGCGAGCTCGACCAGCCGCGGCACCAGCTCACCCATCACGCGGCCGTGGCTCACCGCCTCGAAACGCGGATGCAGCGCGGAGAGCTTGACGGAAATGCCGGGCCGGTCGGGCAGGGGACGGCTGTCCGCCGCGCGCCCGATCGCCTCGATTGCACGCGCATAGGAATTGAAATAGCGCTCGGCGTCCTCGGCGGTGCGCGCGCCTTCGCCGAGCATGTCGAAGGAATAGCGCGGTTTCTCAGCCGACTGCGAATGCGCCCGCGACAGCGCCGCCTCGATGGTCTCGCCGAGAACGAAGTGGCTGCCCATCAGCCGCATCGCCTGCCGCGTGGCGGCACGCACCGCCGGCGCGCCAAGCCGTTTCGTCAGTCGCCCGATCGTGCCCTGCGGCGTTTCCCCGGGCTGGATCACGCGCGCAGACATGCCGAGCGCCCAGGCCGAGGCGTTGACCAGGAACGCGCTCGATTTGGTCTCGTGATTGACGAAATCGCCTTGGCCCAGCTTGTCCTCGATGAACAGGTCGGCGGTGCGTGCATCCGGTACGCGCAGCAGGGCTTCCGCCAGCACCATCAGTGCCAGGCCCTCCTTTGTCGAGAGCGCGAATTCCCGCAGCATGTCCTCGATGCCACCCAGCGGATCGTCATTGGTGCGGATCGCCTCGATCAGCCGCGTCGCGGTGGCGTCGATCCGCGCTTCCTGCTCCGCGCCAAGCCGCCCATCGGGCAGCAGCCGCGCCGCGATCGCGACATCGTCCGGCGCATAGGCCGCGCTGAAAGGTGGAAGAGAAGCGTATTCGACTGGCATGGCGTTTTCCTCAGACCCACCAAAACGCTACTTCCATCCGAACCGTATTTCGATAGACATATTCGTCCATATGCCTTAGAAAATCAGCCAATATGACTATTATGGTTGATATATGCCGGATTTAGATAAAACGGACCGCAAAATCCTCGAAATTCTGCAGGACGACGGCCGAATCGCCAATGTCGAGCTGGCGGAGCGCATCGGGCTGTCGCCGACCTCGGTCGGCGAACGGCTGAAGCGGCTGCAGCGCGAGGGATTTGTCGAGGGGTTCGGCGCCCGCCTCAATCCGCACCGGCTGGGCCTCGGGCTGCTCGTGTTCGTTGAGGTGATGCTCGACAAGACGACGCCCGATGTCTTCGAAAAATTCGCGCACGCCGTGCGGGCCGCGCCTGAGGTCCTGGAGTGCCACATGGTCGCTGGCGGCTTCGATTATCTGGTGAAGGCGCGCGTCGCCGACATGACCGCCTATCGCCGTTTCCTCGGCGAGAGCCTCCTCGCGCTCCCCGGCGTGAAGGAGACGCGCACTTACGCCGTGATGGAAGAGGTCAAGCGCGACGCGCCGCTGCCGGTTGCCTAGCACTTTCGTTGGGCGAGATGTGATCCACAGGTTCCGCTTCGGCATATTGGCAGGACCGGGACGTCACGCTAATCCTTGCTTCCTCTTTGGGCGCAGGGCGCATGAGCAACACGGATCAATCGATGCATCACGGCCCACGCGCAACGCTCGCAGGCGTCTGCGCCGGCCTGCTGGCGCTCCTTGCCAGCCCAGCCGCTTGCGCCGAGATGAGCGCGGCGGTCGAGGCGCTCTACACGTCGGTGTCGATCTATCCCCCGTCGGCGAACGCGATGACGGTCTGCTACGGCTTCGTCTGCCGGCGTCGCGAGACCCTGGATTTCAGCGCTGCCGACCGCGCCGCGCTGACGCAGATCATGAATGCGGGCCGCGCCTCCGCGGCGGCCGAGCGTGCTGCGGTGCAAAAAGCAGTGATGTGGTTCGACCGTCGCATGGGCCCGATCATCGGCACCGACAAGCGCGTGGCGAAGGCCGATTTCCGCTATTTCGACGACAAGCACAATTACGATTGCTGGGACACCACCCGCAACACCACGAGCCTGCTCCTGGTCCTGCAGCAATGGAATCTGCTGAAACACCACATCGTTGGGGATCCGCATTACCGCGGCAACACGCTGGTGCTGCAGACGCCGCACAACACCGCGGTGCTGGTCGAACGCGCCACCAAGGTGGAATGGGCCGTCGATCTCTGGCCGCGTGGCTATCTGCAGCCGCCGGACGTCATGCCCGTCGCCCAATGGGTCACGGAGGACTGAAAGTGGCCGACGCGCGGATGCGCGCGCTCAGCTCCTTGTGAACGCTTCCCTCTGGTGGAATTTGTTTGGACGTCACCCCCAGACGCATCCCCGAGAGTGCGACCTTTGCTGGGTATCCTAGACTTTCAAATTCTCCGCCGATGTCCGGCCACGATTAGCGATCTCGTCGTACTCGACCGACTGCCCCTCATTGAGCGTCGTAAGCCCGGCCTTCTGAACCGCTGAGATATGAACGAATATGTCCTTGCCACCCGATGAGGGTTGAATGAATCCGTAGCCCTTGGTCGGGTTGAACCATTTTACAGTACCTTTAGCCATTCACGTCGTCTCCGGCGGAAAATCAAATAATTAAACGAGCGTGCCGGTCCCCGCACACCCCGGCATGTTCGCAAGGCGCAGGATAACGCAGATTGCGTCGCGCTTGGTAGGGCAAAGCTCACGCGTGATTTTGGCGGAAACACGCCGTTTCGCGGCGCTTTTGCGCCCTTTTGCCTATTTACCGTTCATTCCCGTGGAAAAGATCGGCCAATCGCGGCAAGTCTCGGGCATCTGGCGCGGCCGCAGCTTCGTAAGTCAGCGCTCACTATCAGCGCATGCCGACGTTGACGATGCGGCAGCGGCCGCCGCGATTAGCAGATGATAGTCAGGCCGCGACCACCTGATCGCCGCTCGCCACCGCGGATAGCGTGCGCGTGTCGTCGACCGTGCGCACGGTCATCGGCTCGTTGCGGCCGCGGATCGCGACTTCCTGTTGGGGCAGCGCATCGGCGGCCAGGCCTGCGGTGATGCGCACCTCCTCGGAGAAGATGGCTTCGCAGCCGAGCAGCTTGGTCATGTCCTGCAATCGCGCCGCGACATTGACGGCGTCGCCGAGTGCGGTGAACACCATGTGGTCGCGATAGCCGATGTCGCCGACGATCACCTCGCCGCCATGGATGCCGATGCCGAAGCGGATCGGCTCGGGCAGGTCATGGCTCAGGAATTCGTTCAGCTCCTCAATGTTCTTGCCGATCTGCGCCGCCGCGCGCAGTGCCTGCCGGCAGGCCTGCTGTCGGCTGCTCGCGAGTCCGAACAGCGCCAGCATGCCGTCGCCGACGAACTGGTTGGGCTGGCCGCCGTTTTCGATCACCGCCTGCGACACCGCGCTGAGGAAGCGGTTGACGATGAAGACAGTGTCGAACGGCAGCCGCGTCTCCGCAAGTTGCGTCGAGCCGCGCATGTCGACGAACAGGCTGACGAGATAGCGCTCCTGCCCGATCCGCGTCGGGTTCGACGCATGCGCGTTGGCCGACATCGTGTGCGGGGTGAAGAGCTGGAAGAAGGAGAGATCGGTGGTCGGCTTGAGCTGGCAGGCGAGCCGGACCGAGGGATCGGTCGATCCGACGCGGCCGAGCACGAAGGCCTCGCGCGGCGAAGGTTCGGGCAGCATGCTGCAGTCGCCGATGATGCGGATGCGGCAGGTCGAGCAGCGCGCGCGGCCACCACAGACCGAGGCATGCGGCACGTTGTGGCGCAGGCTCGCCTCCAGCACGCTCAATCCCTTGGGGACCCGGACGGTGCGGCCATTGCCGTAGGACAGGCTGATCATGCCGCCGCGCCGCTCAAGGATGGCGCGTCCGCCGCGCGCGAGCAGCACCAGGGCAAGCAGACCGACATAACCGATCGTCATGCCGCCGGTGATACGGTCGAGCATGTCAGCCTGCTCCAGCGTACCGACATGTTGCGCTGACAGGTTGTCGTGCCGCCACGCGGGATCGGTGCTGTCGGCGATCACGGTGCGTCCACCCTGGTAGACGCCGAGCAGCGCCAGCGTCGGGATCAGCACGGCGGCCGCCAGTAGAAACGGCGCCGCGCGTCTGAAGAAGCGGCGCATCCTCAGCCAGAAATATAGCCCGATGCAGCCGTGCACCCAGGCGATGACCAGCACCGCGAGCATCGGCCACAGCCTCTGTCTCGCGCCGACGAAGAATATATAGAGTTCCTGCGGATACAGCTTCTCGTGCCCGTACAGCGTATGGCTGAGCCGCACGCCCACGATATGGGCGATGATCAGGAAAGGGATGCTCAAGCCCAACAGCAGCTGCAGCGGCTCGATTGCCTTCCAGCCGAACTGGCGGCGCTGATACAGCGCCCAGATGCCGAGCCCGGAATGCACGAGGCAGGCGCTGTAGAAGATGAAGGCGATAGGTGGGAATTGCCAAAAGGCGGTGTGCCACTCGACGCCCCAGGCCAGTGCGTCCAGTGAGATATTGCCAAGCGCGTGATTAAGGAAATGGCTGACCAGATAAGCGAACAGAATGGTGCCGCAGGCGAGCCGAACCTGCCGCAAGCCGATGCCGCGGAAAAATTCTCGTAACTGCTGGCGCGCAGAGGGGGCCATGTGATCTGTAGCTACTATCGTCAAATCTAATGCCTTATTCCCTGCCAAATACCATCGCCGTCCCGACCTCGTGCCGTTCCATTATAGTCGTATAACGTATAATGCCTCCGCGCTCTCAAGTCCGCCTCTCCCCTTGTGGGAGAGGCCGGATTGCATCGACAGATGCAATCCGGGTGAGGGGTCCCGGCCTCTCGAGGAACGTCCGCCCACAGATAGACCTGAACCCCTCACCCGGATTCCACGCGTGCCGCGTGAAATCCGACCTCTCCCAAGGGAGAGGTGGGAGCTCGCTGCTCCAGTCGCGCCCAAATTACACACCTGTCATGAGCCGGTCTTCCGGAACGCCCGCCTATCATTCTTTTCCCGCGACGCGTTGACACCCCGCTGGGAGTCTAGGAAAAGCGCGGCCGTGACGAATATCCCGCTCAAGACCGGCCGCGCAACGCCGGACGACTATCCTTCCGCGCCGTCATGGCCCGTCGTGATCGCCCTGATCGCGGCGATGACGGTTCTGCGCCTGATCTATGCGGCCGTGCTCGACCTGCGCACGGACGAGGCCTATTACTGGACCTGGTCGAAGGAGAACGTGCTGTCGTTCCTCGATCATCCCCCCATGATCGCCTGGTTCATCCGCTTCGGCACCGCGATCTTCGGCGACACCAATCTCGGGGCGCGCTTTGCCGGCATTCTGGCGATGCTCGTGACCCAGCTCCTGCTCGCCGATATCGTCCGCCGCGTTACCCATGATTTCAGGGCGGTCGTGCTGGCGCTGCTGTTGCCGGAGGCCGCGCTCTATTACGGCCTCTTGATGGCGAAGGTCGCGCCCGACATCGCGATGATCCCGTTTGCGGTCGCGATGTTGTGGTCGCTGGTGCGGCTCACCCAAAGCGGCGAGCCGCGCTGGTGGCTCGCCGCCGGCCTGTTCGGTGGACTTGCGCTGCTCTCGAAATTCACCGCGATCATGCTGCTGCCGGCAGTCGTGGCGTTCATACTGGTGCCGTCCTGGCGGTGGCGCTGGCTCTCCAGCCCCTATCCTTATTTTGCCGTCGTGATTGCGATCCTCGTGTTCTCGCCGGTGCTGATCTGGAATCACCAGCATGATTGGGCCTCGTTCCGCTTCCAGGCGGTGCGCGCCACCGCCGATCATCCGTTCTCGCTCCGCACCCTGGGTGAGTTTTTCGCGCTGCAGCTCGGCCTGGTCGGATTCGTGGTGCTGCCGGTGGTGCTGTCGGGCATCACGCTCACCGCATGGCGCGGCTATCGCACCGGCGAGCCGGTGGCGATCCTGCTCTCGACCGCGGTGATCGTGCCGTTCTTCTATTTCCTGTGGAAGTCGCTGACGCTGCGGGTCGGCGACACCTGGCCGATGTTCCTGTGGCCCGCCGGCTTTGCCGCCACCGCCATCAACATCGCCATGCTCCCGCGCGAAGGTTGGCCGAAATGGATGATCCGCGCGACCATCTCCTGGGCGCGGATCGCGGTGATCTCAGGCATCGCCTTCGTCATCTGCGTGTTCGTCTATTATGTCGCGACGCCCTTCAATTTCATCGGCCGCACCGATCCGATCGGCGGCGAAGCCGGTTACGAGCAGCTCGCCGCGCGGGTCGAAGATCAATTGCAGAAGCAGGGCGCGAGCTGGATCGCGACCACTGACTACCGCACCTATGCGATGCTGCGCTGGTTCTTCAATGGCCGCGTGCCCGTGGTCCAGCTCAACGAGCGCGGCCGCTTCCAGGGCTTCCGCGATCCCGGCATGGACCGCATCAGGGATCACGCCGGCATCTATGTCGTGCGCGAGCTCGACAGCCAGATGCCATTTTTGGATGCGGCAGGCGCCGTGCGCCAGCCGCTCGAACGCGTCGAGCGTATCTGGCGCGGCATGGTGATGGACAGCTTTTTGCTTGAGAAGCTGACCGGCTACACCCCCGACCTCGCGCCGCCACCGGATTCGCCACTCTTCCGCTGGCGCGTGCTGGCGATATTGCTCGCGCCGGACGCGACCTGCACCTTCTCCCCTTGTGGGAGAAGGTGGCAGCCGAAGGCTGCCGGATGAGGGGTTCTCTCCGCGAGCGCCCATGCATGTGGAGAGAGACCCCTCACCCGACCGAGTTGGTTGCTGGCGCCGGAGCAGCCCTCTCCAACAAGGGGCGAGGGCACATCAACCCGCGCCACGCTCTTCGTCGTCGCGCTTGCGCAGCAAGTCCTTTGCAAGATCAGTGAGCGCCGGCCTTGGCAATGCGGTGAACGGCAACGGTCGGGTCACCTCGATCGCGGCGAGGCCGAGGCGGGCGGTGAGGAGGCCGTTGAGGACGCCTTCGCCGAGGCGCTGCGAGAGCTTGGCGGCGATGCCGTGGCCGAGCATCTGCTGGATCACGCTGTCGCTGGCGGCCACGCCGCCGGTGATCGCCAGATGCGTGATCACGTGGCGCATCAGGCTGAACATGCCGAGCGCGCCGGGCCGGCCGCCATAGAGATAGGCCAATTGCCGGATCATGCGCAGCGCCGCCACGAACACGAACAGCACGTCGATCGCCGCACGCGGGCTCACGGCCGTCACGACCGAGACCCGCTGCGCCGCCGATGACACCAGCCGGCGCGCTTCCTCATCGAGCGGCGTCATCAATTCGCGCTCGGCGAGCTTGATCATGTCGGCGCCGTCGATGATGTCATCGGCATGGCCTTGCAGCGTGGCGCGGGCGCGGGCGAGTTGCGGGTTCTCGTGCGCGAGCTTGAGCAAGTCGTTCACGATCACGCGGCTTGCCGCGCGGTCGTCGCTGAGCAGCACGTCAGCGGCGCGCAGATGGAGTTTCTCGATCGTCGCCAGCCGCGCTAGTCCAAAGGCCTCGCGGCCGATGACGACGAGCAACGCGACCGTCGCGACCACGGCCAATGCGAGTCCGACGAAACCGAGCCCTTGGTTGCGCGCAAACAGATCCTCGATCAGGTGGATGACGCCGAGGCCGGCGCCGAGCAGCGTTAATCCACCGGCCGCAGCCCAGAACAGCGTGCCCCAGCGGAAGCCGCGGCGCGCCGGCGCAAGCGGCGCATCGACCGGCACCGGCAGCAGCGCCGGATCTGGCTCCGGCGTGATCTGGATGGTGCCGCGGGCAGGCCGGCCCTTCTCGTCCGCGTCGATCACGATCACGGAAGGGTCGTCGAGCTTGAAGGTCGCCGGCCGCCGGTGGGGCGTTTTCTCGCTCATTGCAGTCGGTCTCCGATCAGGAACTGGAGCGCGCGGTCTAGACGGATATGGGGCAGGGCGGGTTCCTCGTCACCCTCCCGCACCAGCTTCGGAGGCCGAAATCGCAGGAAGCGGTAATCGGCCTTGTCGGCGGTCGCGCTGGACAGGCCGCGGAAGGTGCCCCTGAACAGTTCCTCGGGATCGGCGGGCAGATCGCCCGGAAAGGTCGCGACCTCAGTCTCGCCGTCGAAGGCCTCGCCGTTGGCGGTCTCGCCCGGCGCCGGCGTGCCCAGGATCGACGGCAGTTTTTCGCGGCCGCGCGCCACCTGCGCTTCGCGGGTCGCGCGCACCGCGGCGAGCGCCACCACGTCGATCGAGGCGCCGGCAAATTCGGCGCGGTCGGCGGCCTTCGCCACCGTGCGCCGCAGGATCGCTTCCAGCCGGTCATGGCTCTGGTGATGCAGATGATCGGCCTTGGTTGCCGCAAATAAAATGCGGTCGATCCGCGGCCGGAACAGCGCGCTCAGGATCGTGCTGCGCCCGATGCGGAAGCAATCCAGGATGCCGGCCAGCGCGGCTTCGAGATCGTGCAGCGCCTCCGGCCCGGCATTGAAAGCGGCGAGCGCATCGACCAGCACGATCTGGCGATCGAGCCGCGCAAAATGATCGCGGAAGAACGGGCGCACCACGACGTCCTTGTAGGCCTCATACCGCCGCCGCATCATTGCCCATAGCGAGCCGTCGGGCGCGCTGCCATCGATGGGAACCTCGAGCGGCGCGAAGGTCAGCGCCGGCGAGCCGGCGAGGTTGCCCGGCATCAGGAAGCGGCCGGGCGGCAACAGGCTCATGGCAAAGCGTTCGTCGCGGCAGGCACGCAAATAGTCGGTGAAGAGTTTCGCCGCCTTAAGCGCCGCCTGTTCGTCCTCGCGGCCTTCGGCATCAAGCGTCTTCAGATGCTCATGCCAGGGTGCGGCGAGTTCGGCGCGAAGCGGTTCGCGTGAAAGCGCAAGGCTCTCCGCCGACCACTGCTCAAAGCTCTTGCTCAGCAGCGGCAGGTCGAGCAGCCACTCACCGGGATAGTCGACGATGTCGAGGGTGAGCGTGCGGTCCGCGCCATTTTGCCGCTGGTAGTCAATGACGAGGCGAAGCTCGCTGATATCGGTGGTCGAATTCGGCCAGCGCCGTTCCTCGACGAGGGTGCGGACATGGTTCTCATAGTCGAAGCGCGGCACCGCATCGTCGGGCTGCGGCTCCAGACGCGCCCGGGCGATCCGGCCCGAGGCATAGGCCTCGAACACCGGAAAGCGGCCGCCGCGGGTCAATCCATGGATCAGCGCTGTGATGAACACCGTCTTGCCGGCACGCGATAGCCCGGTGACGCCGAGCCGCACGGTCGGGTTGAAGAAGCTGTCGCCATAGTCCCAGAGCGCGCGCGCCGACAGGCGCGCTTCCTCGACGATATCGGTGAGATTGAGGGCCATGCAGGCGAGGAGCAACCCGGGCGGGAGGAGGGCAATTGGCGAACGATTATCCGCAAAATGGCAATTGATGGGCCAAAATCAAGCACTTCGTCAGTCTGCCGCTGGCGGCCCCGTTCATCGCCGGTTCAAAAAACAGCCACGACGATAGGGTACTAGATCGGCTAACCTCCCAACGCCGATGTCCCCTCGCTTCTACCGTGCGCGCCGACTGGTCATGACGATATTCCGACTGAAGCAACTCGCCTCCAATTCGATCCACGCGGCCGGTGCCGTGATCTGGAACTACGACCGCGCCGAACTGATCGCCGACGGCATCGTCCATGTCGTCGGCATCTGTTTCGGCCTGATCGCCGCCACCGTGCTGATCGTGCTGACGGCTATCTACGCGACACCGGGCGATGTCGCGGTGGTCTCGGTCTATGTCGCGGGCCTCTTGGCGATGCTGGTGCTGTCGGCGACCTATAATCTCTGGCCGGTGTCGCGCGCCAAATGGGTGCTGCGCCGGTTCGACCATTCGGCGATCTATGTCCTGATCGCCGCGACCTATACGCCCTTCATCATGGAATTGCGGGAGAGCTATTTTGCCATCGCGCTCCTGATCGGGGTCTGGTGCGTCGCGATTGTCGGCATCGTGCTGAAACTGACGCTGCCGGGCCGCTTCGACCGGCTGTCGGTCGGGCTCTATCTCGCCATGGGCTGGAGCGGGGCGATGCTCTATGATGCGGTGGTGAAGGTGCTGCCGGCGATGGCACTGTGGTTCGTGGTCGCGGGCGGCGTCTTGTACAGTCTCGGCGTGGTATTCCACGCGTGGCAGCGGCTGCGCTTCCAGAATGCGATCTGGCACTGTTTTGTCTTGCTTGGCGCGGCCTGCCATTATACGGCGATCCTCGACCTCGTGCTCGCGAGCTGAGGCGCTGACAACTAAAAATCGGGAGGGGGCCATGCAGGTGGCAGAAAAAGTCGTGGTCGTCACCGGTGGCGGCAATGGCATCGGCAAGGCATTGTGCGAAGTGTTCCATCGCGCGGGCGCCGCGAAGGTAGTGGTGGTCGATCTCGACCATTCGGCCGCGGAGAAGGTCGCAGCCTCCGTGGGCGGCGCGGCGTTCAAATGCGATGTTGGGCAGGAGAAGAATGTCCTGCACGTGATCGAGGCGACCGAGCGGATGTTCGGCCCGATCGCGCTGTTCTGCTCCAATGCCGGCATTGGCGGCGGTTTTGACCCGCTGTCTGTGAATGCCGGCGGCACCTCGGACGAGCCCTGGGCACGGAGCTGGGCGATCCATGTGATGGCCCATGTCTATGCCGCGCGGCATCTGGTTCCACGCATGAAGGCGCGCGGCGAAGGCTATTTCCTCAACACCATTTCGGCGGCCGGCCTGTTGTCGCAGGTCGGCAGCCCGGCTTATTCCACCACCAAGCACGCCGCGGTCGGCTTTGCCGAGAACCTCGCGATCTCGCATCGCGCCGACGGCATCAAGGTTTCGATCCTCTGCCCGCAGGGCGTCGACACCAACATGCTGCGCTCGATCCCGAAGGGCCCGCAATCCGGCGATGGCGACCTCACGGCAGAACAGGTTGCGCAGGACGCGTTGCGCGGCATCGAGCAAGAAACCTTCCTGATCCTGCCGCACCCGCAGGTGCTCGGCTACATGCGCAAGAAGACCGAGAACTACGACCGCTGGATCGGCGGCATGGCCAAGATCCAGGCCAGGATGCGTGAAGAGCACGGGGAGTAGCGCGCAGCCCATACTCGCGTCGTCCCCGCGAAAGCGGGGACCCATAACCACAGGGAGTTGTTGTGGCGCGAGCACGCAGTTGCAGCGGAGCGTACTATTAACGCCTGTGGTTATGGGTCCCGGGTCAAGCCCGGGACGACAGCCGGAGAGAGCCGCGCGCTCCGCACTATCCCGTCACGGAGGAGGACTCTTCGCGTCGGTGCCGCGTTACGGATGTAGCCATGTTCGGGCATCCACGCCCTTTCCATCCGCGCGAGCATGAGCAAGAGTAAACTGCGAACGGAAATCTGCGAGGACGTCATGGATTTCGTCACGGTGCGGAACGGATCGATCAACCTCAATGTGGCCGTCGCCGGCCGCGGTCCCCTGATCGTCTGCGTTCACGGGTTTCCCGAACTCTGGTACTCATGGCGTCACCAGATCGATTATTTCTCGGAGCGCGGCTATAAGGTGGCGGCGCTTGACGTGCGCGGCTACGGGCAGAGCTCCAAGCCGCAGGAAATTGCCGCCTACACCATTCGCAATCTGGCCTCCGATATCGCCGCCGTGGTCGATCAGTTGGGTGACGGCAAGGCGATCCTGTTCGGCCACGATTGGGGTGCGCCGATGGTCTGGAATGCCGCGCTGCTCTATCCGAGCAAGGTGACGGCTGTCGCCGGCCTCAGTGTTCCCTACATTCCCAGACGACCCGTGCCGCTTCTCGACACGTTCAAAGCCACCTACAAGGACCGCTTCTTCTATCAGCTCTATTTCCAGGACGAAGGCGTGGCGGAGAAAGAGCTCGAGGCCGACATCCCCGTCGCTTTGCGAAAACTCTATTTCGCCATCTCAGGTGGCGCCCCGCTCAACAAGTGGCTCGATCATAAACCGGTGGATGCGAAATTGCTTGACGGGATGATCGATCCGAAGCCATTCCCGGACTGGATGAGCGAGAAAGACCTGCAGGTCTATGTCGACGCATTTCGCGCCGGCGGCTTTCGTGGCCCGCTCAATCGCTACCGCGCGCAGGACATCGATTTTAAAGAATTGGCGGAGTTTGCCAACAAGCCCGTGACGCAGCCATCATATTTTGTGGCCGGCGAGCGCGACGCGGTTCGCGCGTTCATTCCCGGCATGGACCTCTTTGCGAACCCCGGGATCGGCTGCACCGACTTTCGCGGATCGGTCATTCTCCCAGGTATCGGCCACTGGGTGCAGCAGGAAGCACCAGCTGAGACCAACGCAGCGCTGGAGCGGTTCCTCGGCGGGCTTTGAGGGCTAAGGGCCAATATCCGTGCCCTCTATCGTCGCGCCTTCTGCGTGGGCTTCTTCCTTACCCTCCGCGTGAGCTTTCTTCTTCAATACCTTTGCGAGCCGCGCGCGTCCTGAGCTTCGCCTCTTGCATAGGCGGCGTGCCGCTTGGCGAGACGACGCCGTCATCGACCTTCTGCTTGTGGCGACGCTCAGTGTGGGACAGCCGCCAGCGAACCAAATCGTCCGCACCGGGGCCTTCTTTGATTGTGAGATCCAGGGCGCTGAGCTGCTCACCAGTGTTCTTGTCGATGAAACTCCACTCGACGTCGGCCCCGGTCTTTCGATTGACAAACTTCAGCGGCGGCGCTGAAGCGCCAGAGACGTCGCAGCGATCCCCGATCTGCGCGAGCACCGGCATCACAGAGGCGATTTGCCAGCCCTTTTGGGTCAACAGGTATTCAAATCGTTCCGGATTTACCTGATAGCGCCGCCGCTCGATCAGGCCATTGGCCTCAAGGTGGTTCAGCCGGTCGCTGAGCGTCGCATTGGTCACGCCAGACGATTGGCGAAAGTCCTCGTATCGGTTGAGACCGAGGACAAGGTCGCGCAGGATCAGCAGACCCCAACGATCGCCGATCACCGCCATCACGCCGGCGATCGAGCATACCATTCCGTCGAAACCCTTCGAGCGCATCAACCATTTCCACGAGTTACGCGAGGATCATCGTCGCGCAGCTCTCATCATAAGAGCCAACTTAGGTCGGCAACACGGCAAATTCAACGAAGCGTGAGACGAGCCAGACTTTCTTGCTTTTCTTAGTCACTCTTATTATAAGAGTTACGGTCCAGTGACGAGTGCCGTCGTTTCGAATGACCGCGAAACGCCCGATCACCAAGCGAGGCTCCCGTTGGCCGGCCGCGACGCCGCTGCCAATCGGCTCAAAACCTGTGGAGATAACCATGCCCACGCACAGCACCTCCAAGATCTTCGTCATCGGCGGCGCGGGCGCTCAGGGCTTGCCCATCATCGGCGCTCTGGTCGCTGACAACAAATATTCTGTCCGAGCCCTTAGCCGCGACCCTGCCTCCCGACGGGCAAATGCCCTTCGCGCACTCGGCAACGTGTCCATCCTCGAGGGAACGTTCGCGGACGAGGCCATATTGCGGGAAGGCTTCGGCGGTTGCGACGGGGCATACGTCAATATCGATGGGTTCAACACCGGCGAGAAGGCGGAGACCTATTGGGCAATCCGCAGCTACGAGATAGCCGTGGAAGAAGGGATCAAGTTCTTTGTCTATGGAAATCTGGACTACGCGCTCAAGAAGTCCGGTTATGATTCCAAATTCCGTGCGGGTCACTATGACGGCAAGGGCCGCATGGGCGAATGGATCTTGTTTCAAAACCAAGCGAACAAAGACAGGATGGGCGCGGCGGTGTTCACCACTGGCCCATACATGGAGATGGCAATCTCGGCGATGACGCCCATGACTCCTTCTGTGGAGGATGGTGTCGTGACGTGGCGAGTTCCGCTCGGCAACGGAGCCGTGCCGCACGTTGCTCTTGATGATTGTGGCTATTATGCCCGCTGGCTCTTCGACAACCCGGAGCGTGCGAATGGCATGAATCTCGAAGTCGCCATCGAGCATGTCGAGTATCAGAAACTTGCTGCGGCGTTCGCGAAGGTGACGGGGCATCCGGCGCAATACATAGACACGGACTTGGACGCATACTGGAATGGTCCGCTCAAGGCGGCCGCTGACTTGCCCGCCGGATACAATGCGGATCCCAACGACAAAAGCACCATGAGCTTCCGGGATAACTTCACCGGGTTCTGGAACGTCTGGAAATACGGAGTCGTTCAGAGGGATTACGGGTTGTTGGATGAAATTCACCCCAATCGAATCAGGAGTGTCGAACAGTGGCTTCGGCGCGAAGATCAGTTGGGAAGAGAGCTTGGGAAGGGAAGCCTTTGGGAAAGAGTTCAACCGGAAAATTTGTACAAGGCGCCGCCGCTTCTGAAGCTGACTGAGGATAAGAGGAAGGGGACGCTGTAGGGTGAACGGATGAAACAGGACGATCTTACACCGACTGATTTCTACACGGCTTGCGTATGTCTCGGCCTGAACAGGGCCGCCCGCGCCACATCGCGGAGATACGACGCGATGTTCAAGCCCATCGGCATCACGTCGGGACAGTTCACTATCCTGTCCGCGTTGAAGCGCAACGAGCCGGTGCCGACCAGCGACATGGCCGATCTGCTCGGTATGGATCGCACCACGCTCACTCGCAACTTGAAGCCGCTCGAAACCAAGAAGCTCGTTGCGATCCAGCCGGACGCGCGAGATCGTCGTATTCGTAGCCTGACACTGACGGCCAAAGGCCGGGTACTCCTGAAACAAGCGGTACCCCTCTGGCGGAAGGCCCAGAAAGAAAGCAACCGCCGCATAGGCGCCAATCGTTGGGACGAGCTCAGACCAACTCTGGACTTCTTATCAGCCTGACGAGCGGGAAGAAGCGTCACGCATTTTTGTGCTCAAGTACGTGTAACTACACATAAAAGGAGATAGGTCATGGATCGAGAACTCGAGCTCCGCAAACGCCGCGGGACGCGCGTCTTGCTGGTTGTGCTGGCCATCTGGGGATTGGCGGTCGCCTTTGCCGCGGAGGCAGGATTCTATCGTGCCATTCCCCCGCTGTTTCTGGCTGCCATCATCGCGTTGGGGATTGTGGTGCCTATTATTATCTACGCAATGTCCGATGGCTTCCGTGCATACATCGAAGCCATCGGTCTACGATCGATAACGGCATTTCATATCTGGCGCATCGCGGCCGCGTTGGTTTTCTTCTGGTATGGGGCGCACAACCTCCTCCCGGAAGCCTTTGTTCGAAACGCGGGGTGGGGCGACCTCATCGCGGGGTTCTTGGCCCTCGGCGTTTTACTTCTGCCCGAGAGTCGCAACCGGTACTTGGCCTTCCACATCTTCGGCTTTGCTGATTTTGTCGTGGCGGTCGGTACGGGGCTGACCTTCTTCCTCCTCAACGACCCCCGCATGTCTGGCATCCAGACGCTGCCCATGGCGCTGATCCCGCTCTACGGCGTCGGCATTTCGGGTGCGAGCCACATCATGGCGTTTGACCTGCTGCGTCGTGGCCCGTTGCGTCGTGGCCCAGGGAGCGAAGTGAAGCGCGCCGCTGTCCAGGCATGAAACGTGTGCTCCGGAATCCACGAAGTCGTGAAAGGAAAAGAGATGACCAACTCAAATGTGAAGGCTCCGGCAGCGCAGGATCCGACTGCTAAGACGAGCTTCTTTAGATGGCTATGGCAAGGCATTCTGCGGTTTGATGAAGCACTGAACTTTGACCCATGCAGCAACGTTGCGCGTCGGATAACGGACCTTGAGAGGCATATCGAAGCTTCGAAGATCCCGAACAGAACGTCTTCGCCGCTGCGATAGCACGCGCGGTGCACACGATACTGCACAAGGCAGTCCAATCATCGCCAACTACAGGGAATTCATCATGAGGTCTCAACGTGCTCGCGCGGCAGCCAGCCTGCTGCTCGGTATCCTGCTTTCTGGAACGATGCTCTCAGGTGTGGGATTCGCTCAATCCAGTTCGCGATCTGCCGCGGCTGCCGGCGAGCCGGCGTCACCTTGGGACCAGCGTGTGAATCCCGCTGCCGTGCAAGCCGACGCCTGGTTTGACAACTATAAGTTCCGTGACGGGGAGACGCTGGCGCGCCTCAAGATTCATTATTCGACTCTGGGCACACCGCACCGCAACGCCAAGGGCGAGATCGACAATGCGGTCCTTGTTCTGCATTGGACCGGGGCAGACAGCCGCGCGCTGCTGAGCCCGACCTACACGAAGGCACTCTTCGATCCTGGTCGCGCGCTGGACGCGCAGCGTTACTATCTGATCTTTCCGGACAGTGTCGGTCATGGCCAATCCAGCAAGCCGAGCGACGGGTTGAAAACGAAGTTCCCGAACTACGATTACAGCGACATCGTCGACCTCCAGCATAAGGTGGTGACGGAAACACTGGGCATCAAACATCTTCACGCCATTCTCGGCATGTCCATGGGTGGAATGAATGCCTGGCAATGGGCCGAGGCCTATCCTGACATGATGGACGGCGTGATGCCGGTGGTCTCGCTGCCGATCTCAGTTTCGGGCCGCAACCTCCTCTGGAGGCGCATGGTGATCGATGCGATCCGTGCCGATCCAGAATGGAAAAACGGGGACTATACGGAGACCCCGCGCGGTTGGATCATGGGGTACAACATTCTGCGCCTGATGATCGACAGCGCTCCCGCTCTTCAGCACGAAGTGCCTGACGGCCCCGCGGTCGATAAATTCCTGAGCGCCAACCGTCTCACAGCGGAGCATGTCGACGCAAACGATATTCTTTATTCGCTCAAATCATCATTCAGCTACGATCCTGAGCCTGAGCTTTCCAAGATCAAGACGAAGCTCTTCGCACTCAATTTTTCCGACGACGAGTTCAATCCTGACAAACTGCAAGTTCTCGAAAAGTCGGTTCCGAAGCTCGAACGCGGCCGTTACGCAGTTCAAGCGGGAACCCCGTCATCGCCCGGTCACTTCACCATGACACGGCCCGACCTATGGGCCCAGCATGTCGCCGAGTTCATGCAGTGGCTTGGCGATACGCCTTCTCGGGCGAGCAACTAGAGCAATTTGCGGCCAAACATCCTCGCACGTCCGATCAGCCCACAAAACACGATACCGGCAGCTATAGTGGCGTGACCGCTGAACATCACGAGGCCGAGGCTCCAGCCATGCCGAGCGACGAGAATGCCGAGCGCAAAAACCAGGGCGCACGCGCCGGCAATGCGATGGATATATGTCATGCTTGGCCGCAGGAGCCTGCCAAAGATATCGCGCTGCTGGCGATTCGTGGCGAACGCCAGCGCGGTGAACCCTGTAAGGCACAGCGCAAAGGAAGGGAGATGACTCATCCTGCCGCCTTGCCGGATGCAACGGCGGCCAGAGCCTCGCGGCTTGTCTTGCGCCTGAAGTGGGATCCGGTCGCCTGCCGAGCCGTGCGTATCGCCAGGACGGCATGGAGCGCAGCGAGCGCCCAGCACATGAGATCCACACCGGCAAAGACCCAGTCGCCTTCGGTGAGGCTGTGCCACAGCGGACGCTGCGTCGTCACCGCGTTGAGGAGCGGCAGGAGAAACAGCAGCGCCGATGCCGCCCATAATTGCTCGACCCAGGCTGACTTGGCGGGACGCACCAAGGCATGCAGCAGTGTCAGGGCCCAGACGCCGAAGAACAGGTCAATCTCCCAGTTGGCGCGACCTTCCAACGGGTGTGGTAGCAGGCGGTTGGCCCAAAGGAATGCAGTCATTGCGATCGACAAACCGGCGATGCACGCGATGTTCAGCCGCTCCACAAGACGGAAGCCAAAATAGGGGCGATCCGGGTCAGGCAGCTTCTGTCGCCGCTTCACGGTCCACATCACGAGGCCCGTGCCCACCATGGCCGTACCCATGAAGCTCACGAGAAAATACAGCCACCGCGTGACGGTGTCGCTGAAGCGTCCCAAATGGAGCGCATAAAGGACGCCTCGTGTTTCGGCCGCAGCCCCCACATGCTCGCGCACTGCCACCAGTTTGCCAGTGGCGCCTTCGAACTCCAGATATTGCGGACTCATGGAAACGCGGCCGGCTTCTCCCCGCGTCACAGCCACACGCGCCGCCGCATCTCCGGGATGAACCGCATTGACGCGCCCCACATTATCCCGGCCCCAGCGTTCTTGGGCCTGCCGAACCATGTCCTCGACCGATGCCAGCGGCACTTTCTGCCCGCTGGGTTTGCCGGGCTGGATGAAGGCACTGAGTTCGGCGTTGAGTTGCTGATGCTCCGCCGGGCTCTTGAACGCCACGCGCTCGCCCCACGGCATGTACAGCGCCATCAAGGTCACCAATCCGGTGTAGGTGATCATGAAATGGAACGGCAGCCCGAACACCGAAAAGGCGTTGTGAGCGTCCAGCCAAGAGCGCTGTCCTTTGCTCCAGCGGAAGGTGAAGAAATCGACGAAAATCTTCTTATGGGTGATGACGCCACTCACAATGGCCACGAGCATGAACATTGCGGCCGCACCCGCAAGCCATCTGCCCCACACCACAGGCATGTAGTGGAATTGGAAGTGGAAACGGTAGAAGAACTCACCGCCCAGCGTGCCGCGTGAGGTGACTTTCTGGCCGGTGGCGGGATCGAAATTGGCTTCGTCGAAGGCACGGCCGCCCGGATTGCCTGTGGGTGTACGCCAGAAGGCGTAGACACTGTTATTGCGCGCGTCCGGCAGGCGCATGCTCCACTGCGAGGTTCCGGGCGCGATGTTGCCGAGTTCATCAGCAATTCGCTGCGCCACCACCGCCTGATCGGGAATCTGGGCTAGAGGCGGCAGCTCCGGTCGCATCCATTGCGACAGCTCGTCCTTGAAATAGGACATTGTCCCTGTGAGGAACATGGCATAGAGAATCCAGCCGAGCAGAAGGCCAGCCCACGTATGCAGGCTGGACATACTTTGCCGGATGCCGCGGCCGGCAACTTGCACATCGTTGTCCGTCTTCACGCCTCGGCCCTTCGTCAGGAAACAGACCACGCCGCCAGCGACAGCGGCACCGCCACGACGATCAGGCCGGCCCAAGCCTTCAGCGCGCTGCGCACGGCAAAGACCCAGATCACGGCACCGGCGTAGATGGCAAAGCTAGCCAGCATGCCGGTGAGCACGGCCTGGGGCTTGCTCATGGGCAAAGCGAGCACGGCGACGCTGTTGAGCGCGGCCAGCGCATAGCCGCCGAACAGGGCGGCGACGATGCGCGAGATGAGCGGGCCCGTGGAGCGAAAGCGATGTATCAGGGCGTTCATTTGCCCGGAGTTGCCGGCGGGCCTGCAGGAATTGGTGTCAAGCCGTTGGCATTCACAAAGGTCACGGTGGTGGCATAGCTCACGGCATCGTACTTCTCAGCGCCATTCGTCCCCGCGCGTTCGCCTGCGCTGCGGTCGTTGAAGCTGACTTCAGCGACGTAAGTGCCTTTCCAAGGCATATCGAACTTCACGAGGCCCTGCTCGTCGGTGTGACCTTCCTTGGACCAGCCAGATTCCGTTACCAGCGTCACCTTGGTCTTGGCTTTAGGCTGATTTTTGAAGAAGAGCTTGAACTGGCCTTCCTGACCTGTAGGCACGAGGTCCAGTACGAGCTTGGGCTGCTGCGCGGCAAAGCTGGTGATCAAGCGTGCGGCAGGATAGAACCAGTTCGTGACCTCTTTGTCTTGCTGCTTCCAAACATAGAGCGGGTAGCTCGCATCTTCCGCGACAATGCCGTCGCCGGGGGCCGTGGAAAATGGCAGCGTGAAGCCGTTTGCGGTCTTCGTGGCATCGGACTTTTGCTCGCCCTTGGTGGAGATGAGCGTACCGGTCACCTTAGCGAACTTGTCGAGCAACCCCGGTGAGGTTTCACGAAGGTTCTCGCCGAACTCGCCAAAGCGAACGACGGCATTCTGCCCATCGGACTGCTCGATCCAGATCTGGTGCGCCTGCACGGGCGTTATCACGCCAAGCAGGGCGACTACTGCGATGAAGGGCTTTGTCATGACAAACACCTTAGAAATCGAATGAAGCAGATACGATGTAAGTCCGAGGCGACGCAACCGTTACGAATGTACCGGTCGTAAGCCAGTAGTTCTCGCCGGTCACGTTTTCGATGTTGGCGCGGATCGTGACAGGTCGGCCGTCGATCGAAGTCGCATAACGCGCGCCGATGTCGACACGAGTCCAATCGGGGAATCGCAGGAGATTGGCGCTGGTGAGATAGGCGCCCGACGTATAGATCACGCGCCCATTGAGAGCGAGGCCCTCGACCCACGGCGTATCCCAGTCGAGGCTGGCCGAGAACGTCTTGTCCGGCACACCCTGGGCATCGTTGCCGCGCTCCAATGGATTGGTCGGGTTGGTCAGCTCGGGACGCAGGAAGGTTGCGCTGGCCATACCGCGCAGGCCGGGCAGCAACAGGCCATAAGCGGACAGCTCCACACCGCGGTTGCGCTGTTCGCCGTCATAGGCCAGTGCGTTGGATGCGGTCCGGATCTGGCTGGGTCGTGTAATCTGGAACACCGCCGCAGTCGTCGTGATGGTGCCCCAGTCCATCTTGATACCAGCTTCCTGCTGCTTCGATTTGAATGGCGCAAGCGCAGTACCGGTGTTGCTGTAGCCGGGACCGACGATGGTGCCTTGGCTCAGTCCTTCAGCGTAGTTCGCGTAGAGCGAAACATTATGCCAGGGCTTGACTACCACGCCGGCAAGCGGCGTCAGCGCTTCTGCTCCGTAGTTGCTTGTCGGGAGACCGGTAGTGGTGCTGAAAGCGTCCTGTTCCACTCTCTGGTGACGAGTACCGACGGTCACCAGCACCGCATCATTCAGGAGTGACATTGTGTCGGCGATCGCAACGCTCCTGAGCGTTATCTCGTTGGCTAACCGCGCCGGCGTGCGCGCGCCAGTGACCACAGGAAGGGGGGATGGGTTGTAGATATTCGATGGGACCGACTGAGCCGGCGTATTGGCAACGTAAGCGTTGCCGTTCTCCTGATAATAACCGGTGAAAGCGAGATTGATCGCATGACCGACCGGCCCTACTTGGAAACGTGACCGTATGCCTGCGTTGCCGCTCGTCGTCTTGCTGTAGGAGTCATAGTACGCGTTGATGAGCCTGAAATTACCGAGAGCGTCTATGCCGCTAGGGAATCCCGTGACACGGGAATCAGGGAACGTCTGGTAGTTCTCGCCCTCACGATAGCCGATGCCCGCATAGGCCGTCAGCGATTCGGCCAGATCATATTCGAGGCCCGAGGCGATGGTGTTGTCGCGCTGACGGAGCATCGTGTCCGGGTACCAGTTGCTGCGCGCGTCGGGCGGGGCAGGAATGAAGGGCACATTACCCTGAATGGTCATCTGCGGACGGAAGTTCTTGGTGTCGTCGTTCTGCGAAATGGCATCGAGCGTCCAGCGCAGGCGCTCCCCGCGATAGTCGAGTGACAACGCACCGAGACCGGTCCGCCAGTTTCCGCCGTCGATCGAGGCCTCGCCATTGCGCCCCACCCCGTTGAACCGGACGCCCCATTCCTTGTTTTCACCAAAGCGTTGGCTGGTCTCCAGATGGAGACCGTAGTTGCCGGCGCTCATGAAGACCGGCGTCAAACGTGTGAAAGGTATCTCAAGCGCGCGTTTGCTGACGATGTTGACGCCGCCGCCGACGCTGCCGCCAGGAGCTATGCCGTTGATGAGCGCACCGGGCCCCTTGAGCAATTCGATTCGCTCGATGATCTCCGCCGGCACGCGACTGGAGGACACCAGCCCGTAGAGACCGTTGAAGCCAACGTCACCTGAAGGAACGCTGAAGCCGCGGATCTGGAACGTGTCGTCGAATCCGTTGCTGCCTGTGGTGAGTCGCACCGAAGAGTCGTTGATCAGCGTATCCGCGGCCGTCCGCGCCTGCTGATTCTCGATCAGTTGCGACGTATAGTTGACGGTGCTGAACGGCACATTCATGACGTTCGTGCTTCCGAGCAGGCCGAGCGTTCCACCCTGTGCCAACTGGCCGCCAGCATAGGCTGGCGCCGGCGCTCCGATCGTCCGAGTCGATCCAATCGTGGTAACAGGCGCAGTCGGCGCAGGAGGCTGTTCGGTTCGCTGCCGGGATGCGACGCGAGCAGAGTGCTGAGCTGAACCGCGAGTCCGAACAGTGCGCGTCGCTCGCGCTCTTTGTTGGGGCGCATCGACGTGCACCGGAGGCAACACGTGCGGCTGCGCGCTCTGCGCCCTGCTCTGAGAAGAGCTCACACCGCTCAGGCATAACGTAACAACGCCCGTCGCCACGCCAACATACAAACGGTTCTTATAATTCTCGAAGTTGCTCAACAATCGCCCCCAGTTCGCCTAGTCGATGTCCGACTAGGAAATCGAAGGTGCGAAGGCAACGAAGGCGATTTAGAATCTATTGATGCATGCGCGTAAGAGTTTGTGAGTCCGATTTCTAACCACTCTAGTAAGCCAACACTGAAATCTCTCTAATAAGCGAACTCTGACAACTCATCGTCCGGCATTGCGACGCTTTGACGCGTGATGGAGTGGAGGTTGTGCTAGCCAACACGTGACGCCGCTTGATAGTCCGCTTTGCGAAGCTCGCTCGCGCACCATCGCGACGCCACACGTCGAACTCTGCCGTCAGCCAGCTCAGAGCTTCTTTATGATTCCGAGGCCACGCCTTAGGCCGAGTCGGAAATTGAAGAGGCGCCCGAAGGCGCCTCCAAATCGCTGGAGTGATTGCGCCGCCTCTTTAGAACCGGTCGGCAACGCCCATGCCAGGATCGCTCACCGAACCGCGGCCGGTTTCCACATGGCCGGCGACGCGCCGATAGAAGCCGCTGCCCGAGTCGCTGGTGATGACGAAGTCATACCACAGGCCGGTGGTGCGCAGATTCCAGTACAGTTCACCGGGGTGGCCGGAAGCGGACACTTTGACATCCCACGACGTGCGCGGACCGCCGCCGAAGTCGGGTCCCGGGAAGAAGACCGGTGGATTGAATCCGAAGCCCGGGGCGCAGAAGTCGGGAGCCTGCCGGAAACCAGGCACCGGGCCGAAGCCCACGGGACGGACGCTCGGACGCGGACCGAAGCCCGGAGGCTCCGGCTGCATCGCGGCGGCGACCGAGGCACTCACGGCGAGCAGCGGTCCATAAATCTTGTTGGACTTCACCGTGAAGCGAAGGTGGCCGTTGCCGTCGTTGCGAAACTGCAGGTGCAGACCGCCGTCGTGGACGTTGTAGCCGACGAAGATTTCCGGGTTCGGCTCATTCTTGTGCCGCATCGTAGAGATGTCGCCTTTGAAGTGGCGGTGGAAGCCGTTGGGGGCGAGCACCCACAGATCATAAAGGCCGTCGTCGCCAACCGCCCATTCGTCGTCCAGCATCTGGCCCGCCTCGACCGTGTAGCGCCGTGGAATGCGATCCAGGTGCATCTTGTCGTAGACGTGGAACACGGCGCCTGCAAAGCCGGTATTGGCGAACAGCAGCCTCACCTTGCTCTTGCCGGCATCAACCTGCGCGCTGGCGTGCAGAATGTAGGGTAGCGCGCGCGAGAAGCGCACGCCGGTTTCCTGAAACAGCGGCTGCGGCGTCGTCGGCGCGGTGGGGGCCGGCAATGTCTTCTGGTGCGCATCCGATGCTTGCCAGTTGCTCTGGTCGGGCAGCTCCGGGAAGCGGGCATCGTTGGGGCTCGCGAAGTCGAAGGCGGTGGTGAGGTCGCCCGAAATGGCGCGGTGCCAGGGGCTGATCGAGTCCACCTTGATGCCGAAGCGCTTCTCGAGGAAGCGGCCCACCGACGTGTGGTCGAAGACCTGCGAATTGACCCAGCCGCCCTTGCTCCACGGCGACACCACGTACATCGGCACGCGCGCACTGAGACCCCAGGGACGGATGTTGCCGCTGATCTTGTCGTCGCTGCTCAGCACGTTGCCGACCGTGTTGGAAAAGTATTCACCCGCGAGCGGCATCGTGGCCTTGCCCATCAGGTTGCCGTCGTTGTCATAGGACGGCACGGCCGGTGCCGGCAGGTGATCGAAGAAGCCGTCGTTCTCGTCGAAGGTCAGGAAGAAGACGGTCTGGCTCCAGACCTCGGGGTTGGCGGTCAGTGCTTCCAGCACCTGGTCGGTGAAATTGCCGGCGCGGGTCGGGCTGCCGCCGCCGGGATGTTCGGAGTTGGCTTGCGTCGGCAGGATCCACGATACCTGCGGAAGGTTGCCGCTCATCACATCGGCCTTCAGCCTGTCGAGATAATGCGGGCCACCGGTCAGGCCGTGCACATAATTGGGATCGCCCGGCTGGGCGTGGCGGAAGCTGGCGAACGCCAGGCAGCCGTGCATCGCGCCGGTCCAGTTGTCGTTCATGTCCTGGTAGACGTGCCAGCTGACGCCGGCGCGCTGCAGCAGGTCGGGGAGGGTGGGCCAGTTAAAGTCGCTGCCGACATAGCGATAGTTCGGCTGGGGCTGAGGCAGGCCGTCCACCCATTTGGAAGGGTTGGGCCAGCAGCGGTTGTTGTTGGGCTCGGAATCGTTCGTCGTGCAGTTGATGCCCTGCGCGCGCAGCGCGGGATTGAAGTTGGAGCCCGACCAGAACACGATCCGGTTGGGATCGGTGCCGGTGGTGATGGAGGCGTGGTAGGCGTCGCACAGTGTGAAGGCCTCGGCCAGCGCGAACTGGAAGGGAATGTCGTCGCGGCCGAAATAGCCCATCGCGTACGGGGTCTTGTACTTGGCCCAGAAGCCCATCTTGCCCTGGTTCCACGCTGCCTGACTGTCGCCAAACGAATGCGGCGTGCCGTATCCGACCAGCGCGTTGCTGGTCGCGGAGTCGCGGTGATAGGGCGGGATCTCACGGGTGCCGTCGGACTGAAACCACACCGGCTTGCCGCTTTCGAGCGGAATAGGGAAGCGGTCGCCGAAGCCGCGCACGCCGCGCAGCGTACCGAAATAGTGGTCGAACGAGCGGTTCTCCTGCATCAGGATCACGATGTGCTTGACGTCCATGATCGTGCCGGTCCGGCGCCGCGCCGGAATGGCCAGCGCCCGGTTGATGCTGGTAAAGGCAGCCGCCGCCGTGGCGCCCGCCAGAAAGTCGCGACGTGTTGTCATTTATTATCTACCTTTGGTTGAACAGTTGAAGAAACGAACGACGGCCTGCAGCGCAGGCTTGGCTCACTGCGCGGGCAAGCCGGTCGGCAATAGCAGTGCGACTTGACGTCGCTGTGAATAATTTATTTCCGCTGGAATTTTTTGTGAGCTTTTCTCAGTGTAGAATGATTGAGCACCGAGAGAGGGGAGAACGGGCCGGAATGACCCATGGGCCATCCTCGTCGCCGGCTCATCCCGGCGGCCGACGAGAATTGAAGCTCTGCGCAAGGGGAATCGCGGTAACCTTCCGCGATCCACCAAATGAATTCCCACGTTGTTCGCGAGGACGCGGGTGACACGCTCGAACTTCAATGCAGGGCCGTCCGTGAGCGGCATTCTATCCCGCGTTCGTGAATTGCAATCTGATCTCCCTCCAAAAGCTAAGCAAATCGCCGAGCTGATTATCGCGCAGCCGGAGTCCTTCATTCACATGTCGATCACCGAAGTTGCCGAGACATGTGGCGTGAGCGAAGGCACGATCGTTTCCTTTTGCGGCCGGGTGGGCGTTCGCGGGTTCCAGGAGCTCAAGATTCTTCTGGCGCGCGATCTGATCGAGCCGGTTCGTCTGATTCAGGAGGATCTGCATCGAGGCGATGATCCGGCGACCGTCACGGATCACATCTTTGCTGCTCACGCCGCTTCGCTCCACGAGACGCGCCGCCTGCTCTCAATGGAATCGCTGGCGAAGGCGGCGAGCTTGTTGAGGGAAGCGCAGCGGATCGAGATCTATGGCATAGGAAGTTCGGCGCCGATTGCGCAGGACCTCTCCTATCGCCTGCTGCAACTGGGGCTCGCGGCGAGCGCAGTCGTCGATTCTCATGTCCAGGCCGTCAGCGCGGGCATGACCGGCCCGGCGGTCACGACCGTTACGGTGTCTCACTCAGGCAGCACGGTCGAGACGGTGCTCGCGACCCGATTGGCGCGGGAAGCCGGCGCTCGGACAATCGGCATCACCCGGCTCGGCAAGTCGCCTCTGGCGGCCCATTGCGACGTTCTGCTCTATACCGTCGCCAATGAAACCCGGTATCGGCCCGAGGCCATGAGCAGCCGCGTGGCTCAGCTCGCCATTATCGACACCTTGGTGAGCTGTTGCGCCCTGACCGACACCGAGCGCTCCGTTGACAGGCTTCAACACGCCGCGCGTATTCTTTCCGAGAAGCGCTTTTGACCGCACAGCTTGCGGCGGAGAGCCGCAACAGGATGGCTCCGACCCGAGCCGAAAATCTCCGCCCGAGATGCCTTTCGGAGGATGCCCCCACTTGGCTTTGATGTACAATTGATGCTGGTTGCCCACCACAGGAGGTAAGTCATGAAAAGCCTCTATGCTCTCGCGTCAGTTGGGTTCTGCGTAGCTTCGGCAGCCCTCACCATCACCTCGGCGTCGGCTTTTCCAAACGAGGAGATCCCGAAAACCGAACCGGAGTACATCGCCAAGACAAAGACCGCCGCGCCAGCGTCGGTCGTGAACAACGCGACGATCACCATGCCGCAGCCAGATGGGTCTTCCAAGACCGTCCAAACCGGATCGAACGGTTTCACGTGCTTTATCGGCAATGACGGAACACCCGAATGCGATGACCAGAACGCCATGGAATGGCGCAAAGCTCTCCAGGCCAAACAGACCCCGCCGAACAAGATTGGCTTCATCTTCATGCTGGCCGGTGACACCGGCACGAGCAATCATGATTCCTCCGAACGGCACACGCACCAGCATTGGGTCCAGACCGGGCCGCATGTGATGATCGTCGGCGGCGCAGCGCACGAGATGCTCAGTCCGTATCCGCGCGATCTGGATGTCAAAGACCCGACGCAGCCTTATGTGATGTTCCCCGGAAAACCCAACGAGCACCTGATGATCCCGGTGGTCTCGCAAGAGCTTACGACGGGCAGCACGCGGTGACGCGGGTGAACTCCGCCGTGCCTGAGAGCAGCGGCACGGCGGCTGATTCCGTATGATCGCAGTGGCGGATCTGTGCTGCCCGCGTGATATTTCTTGGCGGTACAGCGCAAAGCCGGAACATTTCAACTCATGCCAGCCCGCTTGGGGCCGGCCTGAGTTGAAGTTCTCAAGCCTTGACCTTCCTGGCGGCAGGAACCGTCCATGTGCCGTTGATGATGGAGGGGTCCGTTTCCTGCGGCCAGTACATGCGCAGCATGAGTATGAAATCTCCCTCGGGAGCGGGCAGCCAGTTTGACTCCTTGTCTTGGCCCGGGGAGTCCTTCTGAATGTAGAGATCGACCGAGCCGTCCGCGTTTTCCTTCAGATCTTCACGGGCGCTGATCGAGTAGCGGTTGATCGGATTCTTCACGAAGAAGTAGCTGCTATCGTACATCGTGAGCGACCAGAATCCCTCCGCGGGAGGCAGGTGGCCTTTGGGAAACCGCATGACGTATTTGTTTGCGCCATTGTACTTACGGCCATCCGCATCCTTTTGTGAGGTCGGGTAGACTGCGTCCTGCGGACGATTGGCGCCGAGCCCGATCGCGGTCACCAGGGCCCGCATCAGATAGTCGGTCCCGTAGATGCCGGTCTTTGTTGTAAAGGCAAAGCCATTCTCATCCCTGATGGCTTTGTTGATCTTGAACTGAAGCATGATCCTGTCGAACGATACCTCCGGTAAGCGCTTCAGGAAGTCCGCATTGAGCTTGCTCTCATCAAAATCCTGCCCGGGAACGATGCCGATCCGAGCAAATTTGGCCAGCTGAGGCGCGTCTGCTTCGCTTGGCGGATTGGTCTTCATAAGCTCGCACAGCAGCTTGAAATACGACACCGCGTCCATGCGATTGACCTGCTCGCGGACCGCGGTTTTCATGTCGACCGACGGATCGACCTTTCCCGCAGGTGGCGTGTACGGCTTGCCGTAAGCACTGAGCGGTACGAGCTTGCACTCATCCTGCAGCTTGTGGACGGCGGCGTAATCCTCCGGCGTGCCGGTGCAATAGATGCGGCCAAGCAGCCATACGATGTTGGTCGGTGATTTGTACTCCTTTACGCCGGCCGGCAGCGTGCCCTTCCACCCGGGTCCGGTGATCGCATAAGTCTGCGCCCCGGTGCCGGTGGTGCGCTTCCCTGGGACTTGAAACACCGTCGTCCAGCCGTCCAGCATTGGCATCAGGAAATAGCGCCCCTTCATGTCCGGGATGCTGAGGACCCACGGTTCTTTCCCGACGTCGACGAAGGAGGTTGTGTAGAGAGTGTCCGCATTCGGCGCGGTGACATCCCTGAACGAAGCGTCTGGATATTGGCGCAGCTTGATAAGATGACCCATCGGTCCCCGTGTTCCGACCGGTTCAGCAACATTGGTCATGACCCGGCGAGTCATCTCGATCGTCACCAACGGATAGCCGAAAATGTAGGCGTCGCTCGCGAGCCAGAAATCCTCCAGGCCCTGACCCACTCCCAGGAAAGAATCCTGGGCAAGGACTGATCGTGTTCCGGCTGCGCCTGCCAGCAGCCCCATTCCACCAAACGCAAGGGATCGGCGGGTGATATTCATCGCTATCTCCTTCTTGGAACGAATACAAATGACGGCTAGTGTTTTCAGATGTGACGCTCATGCCCTGTGGGGCGAGGCGGTCAGGATGAATTGCTGGCGGCAGCTACGATGCCGCCAGTCAGCGCAGCTCAATAGCAAGGCGGATAAGGATAATATCCGCACCGGGGCGCGTAGTACGGATAGGCCGCTCCGGCTACTGCGGCCGCTCCCGCAAAGGCCGCACCTCGGTAGAAGGCCCCGCGCCAGGCCGTTCGGCGGGCGACCCCCGCAAAGGACAGCGGAGTGAAGGGGCGGCCGATGATGTCGATAAAAACCGATGCCGGTCCATCAGCTCCCACAAGATCGCCTTCGAGAATGTCGACATCGAAAGTCAGCTTGTCGTCCTCAAGCTTGGGCGATTTTAGTACGACGACGGCGTCGATCACCGACGATCCGTCTTTCTTGAAACCGGACACCGTAGCGTTTGGAGGATCTTTGGCGAAGTTGTCGCTGCCGTTGCCCCAATCCTCAACAATTCGCGTCGTGAGATCGTGACCGGCGGCCCGAACGGGTCGATCGGCAAACACGATGGCATTTGGCGAAATTCCCGTCAGCACAAGCTTGCCGTCCTTCAAGCTCGCACCGCGCGAATTGAGGACGAAGAGGGATGGCACGACTTCCGGCTTTGCCTGGCCGATGGATTTCTCAAGCGGAATATGCGGCTTACGTTCGGCGGCCGTTTGAGCAGAAAGTCCTTGGGGGCAGATCAGCAATCCGCCGACGCAAAATGCGATTAGAGCAGCACGAAGTGTCACGGCAATTTTCTCCCTGGAAAGAGGACTATTTTCCTTTCGGCCGGCTCCTATGGCTTTCAAAAATCGTCTGGCGCATCTTGTTCTGCGCATTCTAGAAAGTGGCTCCGCAGCAGCCGGGCAACTGGCAAGCAGCTTCCAATTTGGCAAGCAGCTTCGCTAAGCATTTCGCGCCAATTCAGATCGCAAGTCTTGCCATTTCGCGCCAATCGGCCGGATCAGTTCAGCAGTCAATCGGACAAATTCTTCTGCGATTGGCGTGCCGCTCCTGCTTACGCGCAAGTTGCTGCTGTCTGTAGACAACGGGTTGAACTTTCATCAAACGCACGAAACTGCGGCTGAAGCTGCTTGCATTCGTATAGCCGAGGAATCTTGCGATATCGGACAGGCGCACGCTTGAGTCCACGAGCAAGCGGCACGCGATCCTCAAGCGAACTTCCGCAAGCATTGCGCTGTGGCTTGTGCCCATGCGACCGAGATGGCGCTGCAAGGTGCGCGTGCTGATTTTGCAGGCGCGAGCTGTGCCATCGAGAGTTGCGTCACCGTGTCGCAGCGACGCGATAATGGCCGCGCGGACCGCCCGAGATGAAGGCAAACGGACAGCTCTCATCGGTTTGTGTGAGGCGTGAAGCCCACGGTCCCTCTGAAGAGAACCGATGCTTTGAGGCTACACGCATTCTCAGGACCAATCTGGCCACCAGCCGCCAAAATGTTCGTCAAGTGGAATTATTTGTTGCTCGCCATGCCTGCACGACCTGACAATCGATAAGGCAAGACAGTTGCAAGCCTGCTAGTCTGCTACCGCGGCAGACTTCTTGGGCAGGTAGTGATGACCGTTATTCCATTGACCCGTTGCCAATTTCTAATGCCATTTGCTGAAATTCATTCAGAGATCGGCGGACCCACCGCGGCGCTTCTCGCCAAATTCCGGCTTCCTACGTCTTTGGAGGAAAAAGCGGATCATTACGTGCCGCTGCTGCCGGCCGTTCGCTTTGCGGCGGCCGCCCAGGAAAAGCAGGGGCTGTCGGAGATCGCCTTTCGCGCAGCCCAGAGGCTCTCATTCGATCATCTAAGCGATGCCATGCGAGTTCGAATCCGGCATTCGCCAACTCTGTTGGTTGCTCTTCAGCAGATGTGCAAGTGGGCGCCGGTCGAAGATACAAATCTGCGTCTATGGCTGGAGCCGTACGACGAAAGCGTGAAAATTTGCAGCAAGCTCATTGGAACGGAAGGTATTTCCCATCTTGAGGTGTCCCAATGGCTTCAGAACATATTCGTCCTGCACATCGTCCGTCAGTTCGCGGGCGCGTGCTGGACTCCCAGAGTGATCGCGTTTGAAGCTGATTATATGCCGAGCAGAGAAGTTCAATCGCATTGGCCGGATACACGCTTCATGTCAGGTCAGAAAGCCTCATGGATCGAAGTGCCGCTGCAGTTCTTGAGCTATCCCAATCGCACAGTTGTTGTCCGGTCTCATTTGCCCGAGACAGAGCGGCAGCCTTTCGGCGGCGACGTCGTCGGCATTCTCAAGTTGACTTTACCATCGTATCTTGACGAGGGAGGCCCGGCGATAGTGCAGGCTGCCGAGATGGTTGGACTGAGCGTCAGGAGTCTGCAGAGGAAGCTCGCGCTGGCCGGGCTGACATACTCGGGCCTGCTTGAGCAGGTCCGCTTCAACAATGCGATGCAGCTTCTAAGCGATACTGAGAACAAGATCATCGACGTAGCATTCTCATCGGGATATGCAGACCCTGCCCACTTTGCTCGCGCTTTCCGACGGATTTCCGGATTCACCCCGCGACAGTTTCGGGAAAGGTCGAGGAGCGGACGGGCGGAGATCGACCTTCGCGCCTCCCAACTTGACGATCATCGTCTCTAGAGAAGATTTACGCCTTGGACGCTCCTCGATGTAGCGGCGTGGAATTTTCGGCTTTCCGGCTGATGTCGAAAGCTGGACTGCACGCGACATTGATCCTCGCCGCTGGGACGGCCTTTGGCGCAAATGATGATGACGGCGCTATCAGCGCATCGATACCGGCGGTCTATCTTGATCTGAGGACAAGCTACGCGCAGGTGCCGGCAGGATCGCTCGCATTTGGCTTTGGACATCCAACTCTATTCGATGCGTTGCGAACGCTCGCAACACCGAACCGCGCGGCGTTTCCGACCGGCCTGCCAGCAGCAAAATCGCTCAACGTGGATTTTCCGTTGACGGTCGATGTCACCGACAGCGTCTCGCTATACGGAGGCGTCTCCGGCAGTTCGACGGAGTTCGGAGGCAGCGGGTGGTCGTCCTTTCAAGTCACAAGCTGGAACGTCGGCCTCCAGGCGGATCTCTACCAGCAGAACGGCGGGACCTTTCCGACCGTGACGCTGCAATCGACGATCACACAATCGATCCCCAATGGTCCGCTGGCCACAACTTCCTTCAACAACATTCTCGAATTCGACTATGCACTTGATTCCGATGAGACCAAAGGCTTCCTCGCCGGTTTCCAGGACACGCGCACTGACGTCGGGACGACGCTCGTGAAGATCAACCCGAACACGATCGCCTATGTCGGCGGCTACTATCAATGGTCCAACAATTGGAAATTCACTGGCCGTGTGGGCGTGCAGTCCTTCGAAGGGGCGCAGCTTCTAACCCTTGCGCCCATTCAGCCGTTCACGCAACCGATCATGCGGCTCGATCTCGATCGCATGGACGATAACGACAATCGGCTGTTTGGCATCACCGCCGAAATCATGTGGGTGCCCAAGCCCGCCTATCAACTGACGGTCAGGACGCCCCTGTACGCAGTCCGTAATTAGCCGGCGCTGCTGGCGCGAGCCGACAAGGACCAAAAAATATCCTATGTCTGCTTTCGACGCCAATGTCCGCGCGGTCTTCCTGTGCCAGCGCTACCAGCTGCCGGTCATGTTAGCGCAAGGCGCGGGCCGGATCGTCCTGCGGCAATTCTCAGCGCTCCCGCAATGACAGGATGATTTTGCCATCACCATTGTGAGTTGGACGGAACAATCCATGATCCGGATCAATTCGGATCGCGATAACGGTGGGAGCCGAGCCTGGCTCGGGCAGCCGACGTGATTACGGCTGGAACTGTTGTTCGGCTTTGGGCCGGGTCGTATGCGCCCATTTTGGCATCTATGCGTCTTATCGGCTTGCAGGGCAAACTCGGAAATGCCGGTTGTCCGATCTGCGGCCGGCTGGGATAAGCTGTCATCGTCCACACGGAAAGGTGCGCATTGGTCTCTGCAAGCGAACTGGAGGCTGCTCTGGATTTCGTCCGGGCTCGGGCTGCCGGATCTGCCGAGGGCATTTTTGGTCCGGACTCGATGACCTGGAGGATCGATAGAGAAGCGGTCATCTTTTTGGGCGCCGGTCGTGCCTTGCTCCTTCAACTGGCGCATCCCTGGATCGCGGCCGCTGTGGCGGAGCACTCGCGGACCTTTGCGGATCCGATCGGTCGTTTTCATCGAACCTTTGACGTTATGTTTACGATGGTGTTCGGCTCGCTCGATACGGCTCTTGCTGCTGCCCGGCATCTCCACCGCCGCCATGCCACGATCGTCGGCCGCTTGCCCGAAGCGATCGGTCCCTTCGAGCGTGGCTCACTCTACCGCGCCAATGAGATCGCAGCGTTGCTGTGGGTTCACGCGACCCTCGTCGAGACCGCTCTCATGGTGCACGACATGATCTTGCCTTCGCTCTCGGTTGAAGAGCGCGAGCGATATTGGGCCGAAAGCCGGCTCTTTGGGGCGTTGTTCGGGCTGAAGCCGACTGACTTGCCTGCGGATTGGCAATCGTTTGTCGCCTACAACCGGGCCATGATGCAATCGGACACATTGTCGGTTACCGACACCGCCCGCGACGTGGCTGGACAGATCTTCGCTGGCGGTCGTCCATGGTTGCGCGTACCGCGATGGTATCAAGCCCTGAGCGCCGAGCTGCTGCCTGACTGCATTCGCATGGGCTTCGGATTTGCGTTTGACGAACGGGACAGGAAAGCCGCGGAACGTGCGCTCGCACGCATCCGACGCGTATACTCAGCAATACCAACCCGGCTTCGCTACGTCGGCCCTTACCACGAAGCTCAAGCGCGACTAAAAGGAAGACCCCGGCTCGACTGGACAACCCGCTGCCTTAACAGGGTTTGGATCGGACGGCCTCAGCTAGGTGATCGCCGGAATATTTGAAGCTTCCGTGCTCTCTGTCCCGTGTATGAACGCTTGTATCTCCAGCGTAAGACGGAGGATTCCTGGCTTCCTGAGAGGGATAGCGTAGCCCGGATTGCGCTTCGCTCCATCCGGGTTACGGGCTGCTATCCCTTCTGCGTGTAGAGCAGCGGCACCGCGGAATCCACGACCACCTCGACAAGACTCGTGCCGTCATGTGTAAGCCCACGCTTCAGCGCGCTTGGAAGCTCGGCGGCCTTCGTCACGCGTACGGCCTGGCAGCCCATGCCTTCTGCGATCTTGACGAAATCGATATCGGGCAATTCCAGCCCCGGCACGTTGTGCACCTGCATCACCTGGCTGAACGAGCGCATCGCGCCGTAGCCTGAATTGTTGATCACCACCACCGTCATCGGCAGCTTGCGCTGCGCGGCGGTCCACAGCGCCTGGATCGAATACATCGCCGAGCCGTCGCCGATCAGGCAGACGACGCGGCAACCGGTGCGGCCGAGCGCCATGCCGACCGCGGCCGGAAGGCTGTAGCCGAGGCCGCCGCTCGCCATGGTGTAGAAACTGTCCTGCCCGCGCATCGGCATGAACTTCTGCATCGCCAGGCGGTGCGAGGGGGCCTCTTCCACCAGCACGTCATGCGGCCCCATCGCGGCGACAAGCGAATGCATCAGGAACTCGGCGGGAATCGGATCGCCGGGTGCGGGCACAGGCGACAGCGCGCGGCCCGCGGGCACGGCTCGCCTGGTTTCGGGCAACAGTTCGAGCAGTGTCGCAAGCGACGGCTTCATCGTGCCGATGATGCTGTTGCCGACTGGCGTGAACGACGCAGCATTTGGATCGTCGGTGATCTGGAACAGCGCGGTTGCGCCATCGAAGATCGAAGCGTGGCCCTCGACATGGAAGGTGAACACCGGCGCGCCGATCACGACGACCAAGTCGTGCCCGCGCAGCGCCTCCGAGAGCTGCCCCGGGGAAGCGTGGAGGAAGCCGGCGAATTGCGGATGCCGCTCGGGGAATGAGCAGCGCGCCGAGAACGGGCTCGCCCACACCAAGGCTTTGGTCTTCTCCGCGACCTCAATCATGAGATCGACGGCCTGCGCGCGGTCGACGGCGGGACCGACCACGAGGGCAGGGTGCTTGCTGTCGGCGAGCGCGGCGACCAGCGCCTTCATCGCGGCCGGATCGGGCCCGATCTCGCGGCTGATCTCGCGCGCCTCGACCGGCTGCGTCGGCCGGTTCCAGTCGTCGACCGGCACCGAGACGAAGGTCGGCCCGCAGGGCGGCTGCATCGCGATGTAATAGGCGCGTGCTATCGCGCCGGGCACGTCCTCAGGCCGCGCCGGCTCGACCGCCCATTTCACATAGGGCTGCGGGAATTCGGTGGCGCGTTCGGCATAAAGAAATGGCTGCAATGGCAGGATCGAGCGCGCCTGCTGGCCTGCGGTGATCACCAGCGGCGTCTGGTTGCGGTAGGCATTGAAGACATTGCCGAGCGCGTGCCCGACGCCGGCCGCCGAATGCAGATTGACGAAGCCGGCGTTGCGCGTCGCCTGCGCATAGCCGTCGGCCATCCCGACGACAGAGGATTCCTGCAGTCCCAGCACATAGTCGATGTCATCGGGCCAGTCGCTCAGGAACGGCAATTCGGTCGAGCCGGGATTGCCGAACACCTTTTTGATGCCGAAGGCACGGAGCAGTCCGAACGTCGCGTCCTTGACCGTGACGGCTTTGCTGTTGGCGGCGGCGGGCTTGCGGGACGACATCAGGCGATTCTCCCCAGTTTATTTTTTCGTCATTGCGAGCCACCGGGTCGGCGCGTAGCGCCGCCCGATGACAGGCTCCGCGAAGCAATCCATCTCGCCGCTTGCGGAGATATGGATTGCTTCGTCGCTTCGCTCTCGCAATGACGGCCTAGGAGCGACCGCTAGTCAAGGCCTACCACGTCGCCGTGCCCTTCATCGTCGGCTGCCCCTCAGAATTCGCGGTCCACAGCTCCAGGCCTTCGCCATTCTCATTGGCATTGACGGAGAACTCGCTGCCCTCGAACAGCGGCTGCACGCCGCGATAGACGAACTTCTTCGGCGGCTGGCCGCCATGAAGCTTGGCCGCCAGCTCGATGATGAACGCGGCCTGCAGCGGCCCGTGGAAGATCAGGCCGGGATAGCCCTCCACCTTGGTGACGTAGTCGCGATCGTAATGGATGCGGTGGCCATTGAAGGTCAGCGCCGAATAGCGAAACAGCAGCACCGGATCGGCCATGTGGCTCTCGTGGTGCTTTGCAACCGGCGGCGGGGGCGGAGCCTTCGCTGAGGTGGCCGCTGGCGTGCTCGTCATCTCGCGATAGACGATATCCTGCCGCTCGCGGATCGCGAGCCCGCGCGGCGTCGTCACCTCGTGATGGACGGAGACGAAGCACAGCGTGCCGGTCGAGCCGCTCTTCAAGCTCACGTCGGAGATGCGCGAGACGCGCTTCGGCTCGTCGCCGACGCGCAGCGTGTCGAGGAATTCGAGTTCGCCGCCGGCCCACATCCGCCGCGGCAGCGGCACCGGCGGCAGGAAGCCGCCGCGGGTCGGGTGGCCGTCGGGACCGAGCTGCGACATCGGAAACACCGGCTGCGCCAGGCACCAATGCACCGTGAACGGCGCGGCATCGCCCATCTTGGGCTCGCCGATCTCCTGGAACAGCGTCGCGCGCAGACCTTTCACGAGCTGCGCGGTGACGGTGTCGGAGGCCTCAGTGGTGCGGCCGATCCATTGCCTGAGATGATCGAGGTCGAGTTGTTCGCTCATGATGATTTGGCCCGGGCAGGAGAGGACTTTGCGGCGCTGGTCTGCTCGCCGATCGCCGGCACCGCGCCGTAGTGGCGCGGTTCGCCGACGACAATCGCAGCCGGTGCCGGATAGGCGACGCGGCCGTTCGGCGTGTCGACCTCGATCCGGCGCAGATGCGGATGGTGGGCGAGATCGGCCATCGTGTTGACCTCGGCGAAAGCGATGTCGGCATCGGCCAATTTCTGCAGCAGCTCATCGCGCGTCAGCTTCGCGAAGGCGTCGCCGACGGTCTGGTCGGTCAGCGCGCGGTTGCGCACGCGCTCGACCATGTTAGCGAAGCGCGGATCCTTCGGTAGCTCCGGCTGGCCCAGCACTTCGGCGCACAGCTTCTTCCATTCCCGTTCGCTCTGGATCGAGATCAGGATCTCCTTGCCGTCCCTGGAGCGGAACACGCCGTAGGGCGCGATCGAGGGGTGGGCGAGGCCCATGCGCTTCGGCGGCTTGCCGTCCTCGGCATTGAGCAGCGGCACCGTCAGCCAATCCGCCATCACGTCGAACATGGAGATGCGAATGTCAGCTCCCTTGCCGGTCCGCCCGCGCGCGATCAGCGCTTCGAGGATCGCCGCATGCGCGGTCGCGCCGGTCGCAACGTCCACGATCGACATACCGACGCGCGAGGCGCCCTCCGGCCCGCCGGTGATCGAGGCGAGTCCGCTCTCGGCCTGGATCAGGAGATCATAGGCCTTGCGATTGGCATACGGCCCTTCGTCGCCATAGCCCGTGATAGTGCAGCAGATCAGCTTCGGATAATCCTTGCGCAGTCGCGCGAGCGAGAAGCCGAGCTTGTCCATCGAGCCCGGCTTCAAATTCTGCAACAGCACGTCGGCGCCCGCGATGAGCTCTTCCAGCGCGCTGCGGCCTTCCTTGGTCGCCAGATCGACCACGACCGAATCCTTGCCGCGGTTGAGCCAGACGAAATAGCTGCTCTGGCCCTTGGCGGCGGCGTCATAGCCGCGGGCGAAATCGCCCTCGGGGCGTTCGATCTTGATCACATGCGCGCCGGCATCAGCCAGGCGCGACGAGCAGAACGGCGCAGCCACCGCCTGCTCCACGGCGATGACGGTCAGTCCCTCGAGCGGCAGCATGCGTCTCACCTCAGTAGGAGCGGGGCATGCCGAGCACATGCTCGGCGACGAAGGACAGGATCAGATTGGTCGAGATCGGCGCCACCTGGTAGAGCCGCGTCTCGCGGAACTTGCGCTCGACGTCGTATTCCTCGGCAAAGCCGAAGCCGCCATGGGTCTGCACGCAGGCATTCGCCGCTTCCCAGGACGCATCCGCCGCCAACATCTTCGCCATGTTGGCTTCCGCACCGCAATCGAGCCCGGCCTCGTACTTGCGGGTGGCTTCCTTCACCATCAACTCGGCCGCGCGCATCGAGGCATAGGCTTTTGCGATCGGGAACTGGATGCCTTGATTCTGGCCGATCGGCCGGCCGAACACGGCGCGCTCCTTGGCATAGTTGGTCGCCTTGGCGATGAACCATTTGGCATCGCCGATGCATTCGGCCGCGATCAGGATGCGCTCGGCATTCATGCCGGAGAGGATGTAGCGGAAACCCTTGCCCTCGTCGCCGATCAGGTTTTCCGCCGGCACCCGCATGTCCGTGAAGAACACCTCTGTCGTCGCGTGGTTCATCATGGTCCGGATGGGGCGGATCTCCAGCCCCTTGCCCTTGACCTCGCGCATGTCGACGATGAACACCGACAGCCCGTCGGTCCGCTTCTTCGCCTGCTCCTTCGGCGTGGTGCGCGCGAGCAGGATCATCAGGTCGGAATGCTCGGCGCGGCTGGTCCAGATCTTCTGGCCGTTGACGACGTAGTGGTCGCCGTCCTTCCGCGCAAACGTCTTCAGCGAAGAGGTATCGGTGCCGCTGGTCGGCTCGGTCACGCCAAAGGCCTGCAACCGCAATTCGCCGCTCGCGACCTTCGGCAGATACTTCGCCTTCTGCTCGGCATTGCCGTGCCGCAACACCGTGCCCATCGTGTACATCTGCGCGTGGCAGCCGCCGCCGTTGCATCCCGCGCGCTGGATCTCCTCCAGGATCGCCGCCGCCGCGGACAGCTTCAGCCCCGCGCCGCCATACTCCTCGGGGATCAGCACCGAGAGATAGCCGGCTTCGGTCAACGCATCGACGAATTCCTTCGGATACGCCATCTGCCGGTCGAGCTTGCGCCAGTATTCACCGGGAAACTGTGCGCAGAGTTTTGCCACCGCATCGCGGATGTCGGAATAGTCGTCATGGTGTTCTTGTGCGGTCATCGGAAATCACCGGCGCGTTCGTTTAAGGGATGGCGGATCTGAAAGGCGCGGCGGACCATTGTGGCGCCGGCGTAAACTCCCTATGCTGTTTTGTTATAGCGTATGAAGTAGCATTCCAAGATTGGCAAGCATGGATTTCCGCCAGCTTAGGACCTTTACCTGCGTTGCGGAACTCGGGAGCCTGAGCAAGGCCTCCGACACGTTGCGCATAGCTCAACCGGCGCTGAGCCGGCAGATCAAGCTGCTCGAGCACGAGCTGCGCACGGAGCTGTTCACGCGGAACGGTCGCGGCATGGTGCTGACCGATGCCGGTCGCCTCTTGCTCGCGCGCACCTCCGGCATCGTCCGCCAGGTCGACCAGATCCGCGACGACATCCAGTCCGCGCAGGGGCCGCCGTCGGGCCGCGTAGTGCTCGGCCTGGTGCCGACGGTGAGCTGCGTGCTCTCGGCGCGCTTCGCCCGCCGCTGCGTGGAGAATTTCCCGGGCATCTCGCTGCGCATCGTCGAGAGCTATAGCGGCCATCTGATCGAATGGCTGCACCGCGGCGAGATGGACCTTTCGATCATCTACGGCCGCACCGCGGACCTGCATCTGGCGACGCAGCCGCTCGGCCGCGACCAGATCGTCGCGGTCGGCCCTCGCGGCTGCGGCTTGTCGCGCAAGAAGCAGGTCGAGATCGGCTGGCTCTTGCGCCAGCGCCTGGTACTGCCCAGTCATTCGCATGGGCTCCGTGCCCTGATCGAGCACGCCGCGGCGCTCAAGAAGATCAAGCTCGACGTCCAGCTCGAGGCGGATTCGTTCCGCGTGCTCACCAGCCTGGTCGAGGAGGGGCTCGGCTTCGCGATGTTGCCGCCGTCTTCGGTGCGGAGCGAAGTCGCCGACGGACGGCTGGAAACCGCGGCGATCGCAAAGCCGCTGTCGCGCGAGCTGATCATTGCCTCTCCGATCGATCGTCCCACCTCGATCGCGACCACCGCCGTCACCGCGCTGTTGCGCGAGGAGGTCGCTGCCTGCCGCAAGGAAGGCCTCTGGGACATCAAGCTGGCGTAACGCCGTTGCGGTGCGCGCCAACAGCGGGGAGATTTAGGGCAAGCCTGCGCCAGCTTCCCTTCGCATCTGGTGCAGGCTGTCATGCCGGGTTTTTATAGCGGCCTGCTGTCGTCCCGGCCTTGAGCCGGGACCCATAACCACAGGAAGTTGTTGTGACGCGAGCAAGCAGTTGCTGCGGAGCACATTACAAGGCCCTGTGGTTATGGGTCCCGGGTCAAGCCCGGGACGACGGCGTCATTGCGAGCGAAGCGAAGCAATCCATCTCTCCACCCGCGGAAGCATGGATTGCTTCGTCGCTTCGCTCCTCGCAATGACGATCACCCCGGAATCCGCACCGGCAGCGTCTCATATCCCTTGATGAAGCTGGAATAGATCCGCCGGGGGTCGCCGACCACCTCGATACGGTCGAACCGTTTCAGCATCTCCTGCCAGATGATCTTCAATTGCAGCTCGGCGAGCCGCATGCCGACGCAGCGGTGGATGCCGAAGCCGAACGACAGATGCGTGCGCGGCCGCGGTCGGTCGATGATGAACTCGTTGGGGCGGTCGATCACCTCTTCGTCGCGGTTGCCCGAGACATACCACATCACGATGCGGTCGCCCTTTTTGATCGTCTTGCCGCCGAGCTCGGTATCTTCAAGAGCGGTACGCCGCATATGGGCGAGCGGCGTCTGCCAGCGGATCACTTCCGGCACCATCGAGTCGATCAATTCAGGGTTTTGCCTGAGCTTCTCGTACTGCTCCGGGTTTTCGTTCAGCGCCAGCACCGAGCCGGTCATGGTGTTGCGCGTGGTGTCGTTGCCGCCGACGATCAGCAGGATGAGGTTGCCCATGAGGTTGTCGCGGTCCATGTGCCGCGTCGCATCGCTATGCGCCATCATCGACAACAGATCGTTGCGCGGCGGCGCGTTGACGCGCTCGTTCCAGAGCTTGGCGAAATAGGCGTAGCATTCGTCCATTTCCTTCCGCCGCTGCTCCGGCGAGTCGACGATGCCGCTCTTGGGCAGAGCGGTGGCGACGTCGGACCAGCGCGTCAGCTTGCGCCGTTCCTCCCAGGGGAAGTCGAACAGCGTCGCCAGCATCTGCGTGGTCAATTCGATCGAGACCCTTTCGACAAAGTTGAAGGTCTCGTTGCGCGGCAGGCCGTCCAGCACTCGTTGCGACCGCTCGCGGATCAGCTTGGCAAGCTCGTCCAGATGCGTCGGCGTGAACATCGGCGACACCGTCTTGCGCTGCGCCGAGTGTTTCGGCTGGTCCATCGCGATGAAGCTCGGCCAGTCATAGCCGACCGGCATGTCGCGGATGCCGATGCCGCCAAGCGTCGCATCAGAGGAGAAGATGCCGTGGTTGGTGTCGACATGCATGATGTCGTTGTACTTCGTAACCGACCAATAGGGCTCGATCGGCGCGTTGGTGCAGTAATGCACCGGCTCTTCTTTGCGCAGCCGCTCGAACCACGGCTGCCACGTGTCGTTCTGGAACAGCCTTGGCGCGCCCGGGTGGAAATTCTTCAGCGGCGTCGAATAGGCCTCCTCGCGCGCCAGGCGCATCAGCTCGTTCCTGTCGACCCTGACCGAAGTCTGCACGTTCATGGTTATCAACTCCCAAAAGCGCTAGAGCATTTCGGTTCTGATGGAATCAGAACCGAAGCTCTAGATTCTCGTTTTGACGCGTTTTCTTCACGCGAACCGGTGTCCACTTCGCTCGAAAACGCTCTAGTCCGCGATGCGGACCGGCAGCGTCTCATATCCCTTGATGAAGCTCGAATACACGCGCTTCGGCTCCTCCACCACCTCGATCGTGTCGAAGCGTTTCAGGATCTCTTCCCAGATGATCTTCAACTGCAATTCGGCAAGTCTGAGGCCGACGCAGCGATGGATGCCGAAGCCAAACGAAATGTGAGTGCGGGGACGGGCGCGATCAATGATGAACTCGTAGGGGCGGTCGATCACATCTTCGTCGCGGTTGCCCGAGACGTACCACATCACGACCTTGTCACCCTTCCGGATCTGCTTGCCACGGAACTCGATGTCGGCAAGCGCGGTGCGGCGCATATGCGCCAGCGGCGTCTGCCAGCGGATCACCTCCGGCACGAAGCTGTCGATCAAGTCAGGGTTCTGCTTCAGCTTGCGATACTGGTCGGCATTCCGGTTCAGCGCATAGATGCTGCCGGAGAGCGTGTTGCGCGTGGTGTCGTTGCCGCCGACGATCAAGAGGATCAGATTGCCGAGGAAGTTCTTCGGGTCCATGTCGCGCGTCGCCGGGCTGTGCGCCATCATCGAGAGCAGGTCGCTCTTCGGCGGCTGGTCGATCCGTTCCTTCCACAGCCGCGAGAAATAGCTGGCGCATTCCATCAGCTCTGCCTGCCTCTCGTCCTCGGTCGCGACCAGCCCGCCGGCGCCCGGAAGGGTGGTGGCGGCGTCCGACCAGCGCGTCAGCTTGCGCCGGTCCTCCCAGGGGAAATCGAACAGCACCGCCAGCATCTGCGTGGTCAATTCGATCGAGACCCTGTCGACCCAGTCGAACACGTCGCCGCGCGGTAGGTTGTCGAGGCATTCGGTCGAGCGCTTGCGGATGTTGATCGCCAGCTCGTCGAGATGGGTCGGCGTGAACATCGGCGCCACGGTCCGCCGTTGCGCCGAGTGCCGCGGCTGATCCATCGCGATGAAGCTTTCGCGGCGCAGATCCGGGGCGATGTCGCGGATGGTGATGCCGCCGAGCGAGGCGGCCGAGGAGAACACCGAATGGTTGGTCTCGATCTCCATGATGTCGTTATACTTGGTCACCGACCAATAGGGCCCGAACAGGCTGTCCCGGCAATAGTGCACCGGCTCCTCCCGGCGTAGCCGGTCGAAATAGGGCCAGAACGAATCGGTCCGGAACAGTTCGGGAGCGCTGGGGTCGAATTGATCCAGCGGGATCGCATAAGCCCGCTCGCGGGCGGCCTCCTGGGTTTCGCTCTGGGCGCGATCGACCGTCCCGTGCATGGCGTATCTCCTTGGATCGTCCCGGTCCGGTTGTTCCGTCGGGCGCATTTTCCGGGAATTACAACCCGTCACGCCGCGCAGGGCAAGGGCGAGTTTGGCACATTTGGCCGCATTCGGATTCGACCTCGCCCCGCGAAAGGGCTGGGAAGTAGCTCCCCCGTCATTCCGGGGCGTCCGAAGGACGAGCCCGGAATCCATTCAACCGCATGTGCAGGCGGAGAAATGGATTCCGGGCTCGACGCTTCGCGCCGCCCCGGAATGACGGGGCTGACGTTGCCGTAAGAGCGCCGAGAGGGGGACGAAGGTGCCCCGTGACAACCGGTCCGGCAGCGCATAAGGCTAGGGCAACAAGCCATTCTGGAGGCCGCTCGCCATGATTCCCAACGCGCAACGGATGTTCAATTTCGACCTGGGCGAGACCGCGGATGCGATCCGCGAGACCGTGTACGATTTCGCGAGCAACGAGATCGCCCCACGCGCGGCCGAGATCGACCGCACCAACCAATTCCCGCGCGACCTCTGGCCGAAGATCGGCGCGCTCGGGCTGCACGGCATCACCGTCGAGGAGGAATATGGCGGAACAGGCCTCGGCTATCTCGAGCACTGCATCGCGCTGGAGGAGATCTCGCGTGCCTCCGCGTCCGTCGGCCTGTCCTACGGCGCCCATTCCAACCTCTGCGTCAACCAGATCCGCCGCAACGGCAACGAGGCGCAGAAGCGGAAATATCTGCCGAAGCTGATCTCGGGTGAGCATGTCGGCTCGCTCGCAATGTCCGAGCCGAGCGCCGGAAGCGATGTGGTCTCGATGAAGACCCGTGCGGAGAAGAAGGGCGATCGGTTCGTGCTCAACGGCAACAAGATGTGGATCACCAACGGTCCTGTCGCGGAGACGCTGGTGGTCTATGCCAAGACCGATCCGAACGGCGGTCCGCGCGGCATCACCGCTTTTATCATCGAGAAGGGCATGAAGGGCTTCTCCACCGCGCAGAAGCTCGACAAGCTCGGCATGCGCGGCTCCGACACCTGTGAGCTGGTGTTCGAGGATTGCGAGGTGCCGGAGGAGAACGTGCTCAGCGAGGTCGGCCGCGGGGTAAACGTGCTGATGAGCGGCCTCGACTACGAGCGCGCGGTGTTGGCGGCCGGCCCGATCGGCATCATGCAGGCCTGCATGGACGTGGTGATGCCCTATGTGCACGAGCGCAAGCAGTTCGGCCAGCCGATCGGCACCTTCCAGCTCGTGCAGGGCAAGGTCGCCGACATCTATACCACGATGAACGCCTCGCGGGCCTATGTCTATGCGGTGGCGAAAGCCTGCGACCGCGGCGAGACCACGCGCGAGGACGCCGCCGGCGCGATCCTCTACGCCGCCGAGAAGGCGACGCAATGCGCGCTCGACGCTATCCAGCTCCTCGGCGGCAATGGCTACATCAACGACTATCCGACCGGCCGCCTGCTGCGCGACGCCAAGCTTTATGAGATCGGCGCCGGCACCAGCGAAATCCGCCGCATGCTGATCGGCCGCGAACTGTTCGAAAAGACCGCGTAGTGTCTTCTTTCTCCCTCTCCCCGCTCTTCGCAGGGCTGTCCGGGGAAAATCAGCCATAGCAAAATGCCAATTGGTTCGGGGAAGTTCGCGATTTGGGCTTACTGGGATTGATAGGTGGCGGCTCGTTGATCGCGGCCAGGGATCGACGGGTGAACAGAAACTGGCGGATCAGTTCGGCCAGCCTGAGAGGGAGCATCTTGACGCAGTTGGCGCGCGCGGCGATGCGCAACAACAGGTAGGCAATCATCGCAGCGAGCACCTGCAGGCGGATAGCATTGTCGTTGGTGCCGAG